>NZ_JBNHIN010000008.1:57133-190117 GCF_050054615.1 Streptomyces sp. YGL11-2 | reverse complement strand
CCTGGGGGCCCCCCGCTCCGGTCGTCCGGTCGCGTCGGCCCGCGAGGGGCCGCCGCTCCCCGGCGCTGCGGATCACGCCGGAGGAAGCGCGGGAAGTCGGGGCTCTTCTGGCAGGAACTGTCGCCAAAAGCTCTAGCCACGGGAAAATTGAGCGTGACCATGGGGTCCGAACAGAATAATTTTCACCGACCCCACTTGAACGGGCGATCCTCTGCTGGTTACGGTGTCCTGACAGGACGATCTACCGCCGGAGGGCAGTCATGACGGAAATTCTTTCGCCTGTGGGTGTCCGGGGCAGCTCCACCGCCTCCGAACGTGTGGTCGCGCACCCGGCATGGCCCGCGCTCAAGGACGCCGTGGAAACGATTCGCCCCTGGCAGGCGAAGGACGGTTCGATCGACCTCGCGGCGGACGGCGCACCGCGCGCCGAGGCCGTCCGCGACGAGGTCGAGCGGGCCATCGCCGCCATCGGTGATCTCGCCCCGCTGCTGCCGCACGACGCCGCCTACCACCGGGCACTCGCCGACGATCTGCGCCGCTGGGCCGACGACGGCTTCGGCGTGCCGGACTTCCTCGACTCGCTGCTCGCCTTCCAGCCCGCCCGGCAGCGCGCCGACGGCCTCCAGCACCTGGTCGTCTTCCCCATGTACACCCAGAACGGCAACCCGAACCGGAACTTCGAGGCCGTCGTCCTGCGGATGGTCTGGCCGGAGTGGCTCGCCGAACTGGAGCGCACCCGCTACGACAACCCCCTCTTCTGCGGCATCACCTTCGAGGACTTCACGGCCGGCTACGACACCAACTCCGCCGTCCTGTTCCCCGAGACCATCGCGGTCCGCGAGGCGCCCGAGCGGTTCAGCTGGGGTGGCATCTTCTGCGACCGCGAGGCAGCCCGCTTCCGCCGCGTCACCGAGGCCGCCGTCGCGACCCTCGGCGTCCAACTCCCGCCGGACATCGCGGCGTTGATCAGCGACCAGGGGCGCTGCCAGCAGGCGTTCGTCCTGTGGGACATGGTCCACGACCGCACCCACAGCCACGGCGACCTGCCGTTCGACCCGTTCATGATCAAGCAGCGCCAGCCGTTCTGGATGTACGGCCTGGAGGAACTGCGCTGCGATCTCACCGCCTTCAGGGAAGCCGTCAAGCTGGAGGGCGAGGGCTACCCGCAGGCGCGCGACGTGCAGTTCGCGGTGATCTTCGACCGGATGTTCCGGTTCCCCGTCACCGGCGACCGGGTCCGCAATTATGACGGCCTCGGCGGCCAGCTGCTCTTCGCATACCTCCACAAGCACGACGTCGTACGCTGGACGGATAACACACTCCACATCGACTGGGAGCGGGCGCCCAAGGTCACCAACCAGCTGTGCGGCGAGATCGAAGAGCTCTACCGCGACGGCATCGACCGGCCCAAGCTGGTCCATTGGTTCGCCGCCTACGACCTCGTCTCGACCTACCTCGCTCCGCACCCGGGCTCGGTCTGGGCCAAGGGGCCGGACGCCCTCGACCTGGACCAGCCGCCGCGCAAGCTCGTGGACGACGTGCTTCCCGACGAGTTCCCGCTGAGCATGTTCTACGAAGCGCTCGCCAAGAAGCTGCGTGCTGTGATCGCATCGACCAAGGGCATCACGGCCCACAGTGACACGCTGGCGGCGGCGTGACGAGCGACCGGAAGACCCGGCGGACGGCCGTCCAGGGGCAGGACGAGGAGGCGACGGAGATGGTTACTTCGACGGGCGGCCAGGGGCCGCTGGAGGGTGCGGTCATCGCGGTGGCCGGAGCGGCCGGCCCGGCAGGCCGCGCCACCCTGCTGCGACTGGCCGAGGCCGGCGCGGTGGTGGTCGGCTCGGACTCCAACGCCGAACGGCTCGCGGAGGCCGTCGACGCGGCCCGCTACGCACACGGCGGCGCCACCGTCATCGGCGACACCGTGGACCTCCTCGACGTCGAGCAGACCCGCGAATGGGCGGCCCGTACGGAGAAGGAGTTCGGCCGGGTCGACGGCCTGGTGCACCTCGTGGGCGGCTGGCGCGGCTCCTCCACGTTCGCCGAGACCGACCTCGCGGACTGGGACGTCCTTCACAAGCTCCTCGTCCGCACCGTCCAGCACACCTCCCTCGCCTTCAACGAAGCCCTCGAACGCAGCGGCAACGGCCGCTTCCTGCTGACCAGCGCGGCCGGCGCGGGCAAGCCCACCGGGGGCAACGCCGCCTATGCCGCGGCCAAGGCCGCCGCCGAGGCGTGGACGCTCGCCATGGCGGACGGTTTCCGCAAGTCAGGGGGCGAGCAGGGGCCGCGCGCCGCGGCTGCCATCCTGATCGTGAAGGCGCTCGTCAACGACCAGATGCGCGCCGAGCGACCGAACGCCAAGTTCGCGGGCTTCACGGACGTCAAGGAGCTGGCCGAGGCCATCGCCGGAGTCTGGAGCCGGCCCGCACAGGAAGTGAATGGACAGCGTCTGTGGCTGACCCCCAAGCCGTGACCCGAGCGAAGACCGACGCCCGGCAGCACCACGACCCTCAGATACGCGGCTTCGCCAGCGACAACTACGCCGGTGCGCACCCGGAGATCCTCGCCGCGCTCGCCCTCGCCAACGGCGGCCACCAGATCGCCTACGGCGAGGACGACTACACCGCGCACCTCCAGCGCGTCGTCCGCAGCCACTTCGGCCAGCGCGCGGAGGCGTTCCCGGTGTTCAACGGCACCGGCGCCAACGTCGTCGCGCTCCAGGCGGTCACCGACCGCTGGGGCGCGGTGATCGCCGCCGACACGGCCCACATCCACGTGGACGAGTGCGGCGCCCCGGAACGCGTCGGCGGCCTCAAGCTCCTCACCGTCCCCGCCCCCGACGGCAAGCTCACCCCCGACCTCATCGACCGCGAGGCCCGCGGCTGGGACGACGAGCACCGCGCCATGCCGCAGGTCGTCTCGATCACCCAGAGCACCGAACTCGGCACGGTCTACACCCCCGAAGAGGTCCGGGCGATCTGCGACCACGCCCATGAACGGGGCATGCTCGTCCACCTCGACGGCTCCCGCATCACCAACGCCGCCGCCTCCCTCGACGTCCCGATGCGCGCCTTCACCAACGCCGTCGGCGTCGACATCCTCTCCTACGGAGGCACCAAGAACGGCGCCGTCTTCGGCGAGGCGGTCATCGTCCTCAACCCCGACGCGGTCCGGGCGATGAAGCACCTCCGCAAGCTGTCGATGCAGCTCGCGTCCAAGATGCGCTTCGTCTCCGTCCAGCTGGAGGCCCTCCTCGCCAAGGACCTGTGGCTCCGCAACGCCCGCCACGCCAACACCATGGCCCAGCGGCTGGCCGCCGGCGTCCGCGAGATCCCCGGCGTGGAGATCCTCTACCCCGTCCAGTCCAACGCAGTCTTCGCCCGCCTCCCGCACGACGTGAGCGAACGCCTCCAGAAGCGCTACCGCTTCTACTTCTGGGACGAACGGGCCGGCGAAGTCCGCTGGATGTGCTCGTTCGACACCACGGAGGACGACGTCGACGGCTTCCTGGCAGCGCTGCGGGAGGAGATGAAGCGCTAGTGGCCGGTGGCGGGGGAGCCGGACACCCTCTGGCTCCCCGCGGCGGCCGATCGCGCTTGACCCTCCGGTAACAGGAGGCCCTACGGTCCCGAGCCATGAAGATTGTTGTTCACGACACCGCGACCGCCATGCTCGACCTCCTGCAGCGCCCCCAGGAGGAGCGCCCCGACGCCCTGCGGGAGATGCTCGTCCCCCTGCACAACGTGATGTCCACGGTGATCGGTGATCTGGACCTGGTCCAGCAGCACCAGAGCCTGGGCAGCGGCTTCCGGCTCGACCGGGACGACCCCCGGTACGCGTCCGCTCTGCACCGGATGCGGGACGCGGGCGTGTGGAGCCGGATCGAGGACTCCCTCACCGCCGCGTGGGAGCGGATCGGCAGTGCGGCGCCCGGCGTCGAGCACGCCGAGACCGTGCACGTCGTCGTGGTGCTCGGCAACCCCGACGACGAGCATCTGATGGTCCGCAGTGCCGGATACTTCGGTCTGGGCGGCTTCCCGGGTGCGATCCACCTGGTGATGTGGCCCACCGACGTGGCCCTGGAGAAGATCGGCCACGCCGCGGCGCACGAGCTCCACCACAACGTGCGGTACGCGAACGTGGTCTGGAACCCGATGACCGTCACGCTCGGCGAATGGGTCGTGGCCGAGGGGCTGGCCGAGGCATTCGTTCGGGAACTGGCCGGCGAGCAGGCCATGGGCCCCTGGACCGCGGCACTGACCGGCGCCGAGCTGGACAGCGCCTACGAGAAGATCACCGGCGACATCGACCTCGCGGGGATGCACAACCTGACCGCGTACATGCTCGGCGACACCACCGCGGAGCTCATGGGGCAGCCGACCGTGGGGCTGCCGCACTTCGCCGGATACGGGGTGGGACTGCGGATCGTCGACGCCCACCTGGCGGCCACCGGCCTGACCGCCGCCGGCAGCGTCGCCCTGCCGGCGCGCGAGATCCTCACCAACGCGGGCGTCCAGACCACCGCGTAACCACCGGCAGGTCTGCATAGATCTGCATAGAAATGCATTCGATGGAAAAGTTATTGACCTGTGGGTGTGGGCCTGACTATGCTCCCCGGTCATGGAGCTGATCCAGAACGCCCGTGACATCTCTGCATACTTGGCGGAATCCGAGGCCATCGACCACGGGCATCCGCTCGTCCGGGCGACCGCGGCGGAGCTGTCCGCCGCGGTCGACGATGTATATGCATACGCCGAGGCGGCCTTTGCGTTCGTCCGCGACCGCATTCCGCACTCGGCCGACACTGGCGATCCGCGGGTGACCTGGCGGGCCTCCGACGTACTGGAGAAGCGGACCGGGATCTGCTGCGCCAAGGCGCACGCCCTGGTCGCGCTGCTGCGCGCGGAGGGGATTCCGGCGGGGCTGTGCTACCAGAAGTTCGAGGTCGTCCACGGTCTGGTGGCGGTCCGGCTGCCGGGGTGGGAGCGCTGGGTGCGGCAGGATCCGCGGGGCGGCGAGCCGGGGGCGGCGGCGGAGTTCCGGGCCGATCGGGAGCGGATCGCGTTCCCGGTGCGCCCGGAGTGCAATGAAGTGGACTATCCGGTGCTGTTTGCTGAACCACACCCCGTCGTGCTCCAATGCCTCCGGGAGGCCGTCGACCGGTCTCACCTCTGGAAGCTGCTCCCTACCGAACTCTGAGGTGTCGCCGCATGCCCCGCCCCCTGCACGTGTCCGACGAGGTCCGCGCGCTCGCCCCCGGCTTCGGCTACCTCGCGGTGGAGGCGCACGGCCTGACCAACGGGCCGAGCGATGACACCGGTTCGGGACTCCTGGAGGAGGCCGGACGCCGGCTGGCCGACCGGCTCGGCGGCCGCGCGCCGCAGGACGATCCGCACATCGCCGCCTGGCGCGCCGCGTACACCGCCTTCGGCTGCAAGCCCTCGCGTACCCGCAACTCCGCCGAGGCGCTGGCCAGGAGGGCCCTCGCGGACGGCGGGCTGCCGCGGATCAACCGCCTGGTCGACATCTACAACGCGATCAGCGTCGCGCATCTCATCCCGGTGGGCGGCGAGGACCTGGACCGTATCCAGGGCGGCATGCGGCTCGTACGGGCCACGGGACAGGAGCGGTTCGCGACCGCGGCGGGCGGCGACGAGGTCATCGAGCACCCGGACGCCGGCGAGGTGGTGTGGTGCGACGACGAGGGCGTCACCTGCCGGCGCTGGAACTGGCGGCAGGGGGTGCGGACCCGCCTCACCGAGGATTCGGTGAACGCGCTGTTCCTGCTGGAGCGGATGGCACCGATGACGTTCGACGAGCTGACGGCCGCGGGCACCGAACTCGCCGAGGCGCTGCAGAAGGCGTGCCCCGAGGCCCGTATCGAGGTCGGGGACGTCTGGCCCCGGTGAGCCGGGGCCTCCTGACGCGCTCCCGTCAGGCGATGGTGCCGGGGGCCGCCGGCGCCGTGCCGCCGAGGTGGGCCGGCATCCACCAGGTGTCCTCGGGGCCCTTGGGGCGTACCGGGTAGGCGCGCTGGGCCGCCTCCAGCAGGTCCTGGACGCGGGACCGCAGCCGGTCGGTGATCTTCTCCGCCTGGTCGGCAGGATCGGCCTCGAACGGCTCGCCGACCCGGATCGTTATCGGGATGTGGTGGCGGCCCAGATCGCGCTTGTGGCCCTTGGTCCACAGCCGCTGGGTGCCCCACAGTGCCATCGGCAGCAGCGGGACGCCGGCCTCCTGCGCCAGCCGGGCGGCGCCCGACTTGAAGTTCTTCAGGGTGAAGGACTCGGAGATCGTCGCCTCGGGGAAGACCCCGATGATCTCGCCCGAACGCAGCGCGCTGAGCGCGTGCTTGTAGGCGTGCATGCCCTGCGCCCGATCGACCGGAATGTGCTTCATCGCGCGCATCAGCGGCCCCGACACCTTGTGCCGGAAGACCGCCTCCTTCGCCATGAACCGCACCAGCCGCTTGGCCGGCCGCGCGGACAGACCGCAGAAGACGAAGTCCAGATACCCGATGTGATTGCTCACCAGCACCGCCCCGCCGCGCCGCGGGATGTTCTCCGTGCCCGCGATGTCGAACTTGAGGTCGAGCGCCTTGAAGAGGGTGCGGGCGGCGCCGATGACGGGCGGGTAGACGAGCTCTGCCATGTCCGGGGGACCCCTTTTCTGTGCCTGGGGAGGGTTCTCCCGGCGGAAACCTACGCGGCCGTAAGTATGCGGCTCCGGGAGATCGTGCCCGATGTCCGCCCCGGCGGCCAGCAGCTGGGCCCCTGCCAGCGGGAGATCCTCGTCACGTGCGGGCGCACCTCAGCCGGCCGCCCGCCGCAGCAGAAGGTACACCTCGCACCCCAGGCAGTACCCGAACGCCGCGTTGAGGAAGGCCGCCGCGAGGGCGCAGCCGGTGGCCGCCGGCCCCAGCCACTGCGGCCCCAGCGCGTAGCCGGCCAGCCCGACAATGGCGAAAAACAGCCCGACGGTCTGGGCGAAACGGGGCGGCGCGGCATCCTCGAACGCCTCCGGCGGGGACAGCCGCGGCCGCACCGCCACCCTGAACAGCCAGCCGTACGGTGACCGCCGCACCCCGGCCGCCGCGCCCACCGCGAACACCACCGCCTGGCAGGCCAGCAGCCATCCGCTGCCACTGACCAGCACCGCGGCCAGCACGGCGCTGGTCAGCACCGCCCCGAACCGCGGACCCCGTACGTCGACCCCGCCATCCGCCATGACCGCTTCCTTCCCGGACCGTTCCGTACCCGTCCGCGCCTTCCGCGGCTCCCGGCGCCCGCACAACAGCCTCCCCCGGAACTGCCCCGATACGACCCCGGGAATCTTTGCGGTCTCGTGAACGCTGCATCCTGAGATGACCGGACTCATGGTGTGCATCGCGGTGCTCGCGGCGGCGAGCCTCTTCGGTCTGCTGCACCAACGCCGCAACGGGAGGCTGACGGTGCGAAAGCGGGACGACGGGGCGCGGCTGGGCGCCGCCGAGATCGGCGCGGAGCTGGGGGAGCGGGCGACCCTGCTCCAGTTCTCCAGCGCCTTCTGCCAGCCCTGCCGCGCCACCCGGCGCACCCTCGCCGAGGTGACCGGCATGGTCGACGGGGTGGCCCATGTCGAGGTCGACGCGGAGGACCGCCTGGAGCTCGTGCGGAGGCTGAACATCCTGCGCACGCCGACGGTGCTGGTGCTCGACCGGGACGGCGCGGTGGTCCGCCGCGCCTCGGGCCAGCCCCGCAAGGCGGACATCATCGCAGCGCTGGGCGCGGCCATCCGTGATTGATCTCCCAGATGCCGGGCCCCACTTGACGCTGCCGGTCACGCATCGTCAGTCTGACGTTATGCGGCCAGGACCCCTTCTCTACGGACGCGCGCATGTCGACCTGCTGCGGACTGCCAGCGCGCGCTGTCCCCGTGTGTGAGCAGCGACGACCCCACCGCTCCCGGCCGCCCTACGGCCGCCGGCGGCTCCGCCTCGGCTCGTAGCCCACAGCAGAAGGACAACTCCATGACGGCCACGCCCGACCTCGGCACGCCCCGCACCGCCTCCCCCGAACTCCTGCGCTCCGTCTTCCGGCAGCACGCCGCGGGCGTCGCGGTGATCACCGCGCACGGTGCCCGCCCCGTCGGCTTCACCGCCACCTCCCTCACCTCGGTCGCCGCCGAGCCGCCGCTGCTCTCCTTCGGCATCGGCACCGGCGCCTCCAGCTGGCCGGCCGTCGCCGAGGCCGAGCACATAGGCGTCCACATACTCGGCGAGCACCAGGAGGAGCTGGCCGCCACCTTCGCCCGCAGCGGCGCGGACCGCTTCGGCCCGGCGACGTCCTGGCGCACCGGGCCGGAGGGCGTGCCCTTGCTGGACGGCGTACTGGCGTGGCTGGTGTGCCGGGTGGTGGCGCGGGTGCCGGCCGGCGACCACCGGATCGTGCTCGCCGAGCCGGTCGTCGGCGACCCCGCGGGTCCGGGCCGTCCGCTCCTCTACCACCAGGGCCGCTTCAACGCGCTGCGCGACTGACGGGTTCCCGTCCACCTGCTTCCCCACCCGGTCAGGGCCGTTGGCAAGGTCACATTTCGACGGCCTTGATTCGGGGCAACAGACTGGATGTACTGGCGAGTAATATGACGGTCGGCGCGGGGAATCGCATCCGACCGGGAGCCGCCCCAAGAGGCGCCTATGCTGCCAGCACAAGGCAGTTCTGAAGAGACGAGCAGGTAGGAGAGCCGGCGTGAGCTTGAGGATCGTTGTCTGTGTGAAGTACGTGCCCGACGCCACCGGCGACCGGCACTTCGCCGAGGACCTGACCGTCGACCGCGACGACGTTGACGGCCTCCTCTCGGAGCTCGACGAGTACGCCGTCGAGCAGGCCCTCCAGATCAAGGAAGCCAGCGACGACGCGGAGATCACGGTCCTGACCGTCGGTCCCGAGGACGCCAACGACGCGCTGCGCAAGGCGCTGTCGATGGGCGCCGACAAGGCCGTCCACGTCGAGGACGACGACCTCCACGGCACCGACGCGCTCGGCACCTCGCTCGTGCTCGCCAAGGCCATCGAGAAGACCGGCTACGACCTCGTCGTCTGCGGTATGGCTTCCACCGACGGCACGATGGGCGTGCTGCCCGCGCTGCTCGCCGAGCGCCTCGGCGTCCCGCAGGTGACCCAGCTCTCCGAGGTCTCCGTTGCCGACGGCAAGGTGACCGGCCGCCGGGACGGCGACACCGCCAGCGAGCAGCTGGAGGCCGCGCTGCCGGCCGTCGTCTCCGTCACCGACCAGTCGGGCGAGGCGCGTTACCCCTCCTTCAAGGGCATCATGGCCGCCAAGAAGAAGCCGGTGGAGTCCCTGGACCTGGACGACCTGGACATCGAGGCGGACGAGGTCGGCCTGGAGGGCGCCTGGACCAAGGTCGAGGAGGCCGCCGAGCGTCCGGCCCGTACCGCGGGCACGATCGTCGCGGACGAGGGTGAGGGCGCCAAGCAGCTCGCCGAGTTCCTGGCGGGCCAGAAGTTCATCTAAGGCCGGCGGTTCGCCGGAACCACCCTTCCTCCCCTCCGCCCGCACTCTTCCCGCAGGAGCACTCCCCATGGCTGAAGTCCTTGTCTACGTCGACCACGTGGACGGCGCCGTCCGCAAGCCCACCCTCGAACTGCTCACCCTGGCCCGCCGCATCGGCGAGCCGGTGGCCGTGCACCTCGGTGCCGGCGCGGACGCCGCCGCCCCCGTGCTCGCCGAGCACGGCGCGGTCAAGGTTCTGACCGCCGACGCGCCGGAGTTCGCCGAGTACCTGGTCGCCCCCAAGGTCGACGCGCTCCAGGCCGCCTACGACGCGGTCTCCCCGGCCGCCGTCCTCCTCCCGTCCTCCGCCGAGGGCAAGGAGATCGGCGCCCGCCTGGCCGTCCGCATCGGCTCCGGCATCATCACCGACGCCGTCGACCTGGAGGCCGGCGACGAGGGCCCGGTGGCCACGCAGTCCGTCTTCGCGGCGTCCTTCACCACCAAGTCCCGCGTCTCCAAGGGCACTCCGGTCATCACCGTCAAGCCCAACTCCGCCGCTCCGGAGGCCGCGCCGGCCGCCGGTACGGTCGAGCAGCTGGCCGTGACGATCGCCGAGTCCTCCAAGGGCACCAAGATCGTCTCGCGTACCCCGCGCGAGTCGAGCGGCCGTCCGGAGCTCACCGAGGCCGCGATCGTGGTCTCCGGTGGCCGCGGCGTCAACGGTGCCGAGAACTTCCCCGTCATCGAGGCGCTCGCCGACTCGCTCGGCGCGGCCGTCGGTGCCTCGCGCGCCGCGGTGGACGCCGGCTGGTACCCGCACACCAACCAGGTCGGCCAGACCGGCAAGTCGGTCTCGCCGCAGCTGTACATCGCGGCGGGCATCTCCGGCGCGATCCAGCACCGCGCCGGTATGCAGACCTCGAAGACCATCGTCGCCATCAACAAGGACTCCGAGGCGCCGATCTTCGACCTGGTCGACTACGGCGTGGTCGGCGACCTCTTCGACGTCGTCCCGGCGCTCACCGAAGAGGTCAAGTCCCGCAAGGGCTGAGCCCGTTCGGCCGACCGTGGCCGGCTCCCGGTGAACGCCCGAAGGCCCCGTACGCGCGGTGCGTACGGGGCCTTCGGGCGTGTCGCGCGGGGTGCGCCGCCTCAGGGGTGCGACAGCCGCCCCTTGTCCGGCGCGCCGGCCGGCACCGGCTCCAGCACCGCGACGTCCATCGGCCCGTCCAGCGCGTCCGCTATCTCCGCACCCAGCGCGGCCAGCGCCGGGCCGGCCGAGTGGGCGTCGAGGGCGGCCTGGTCGGCCCAGTTCTCCACCACGGTGACCCGGTCGTCGCCGGCGTGCACCGCGTAGAGCAGGCAGCCGGGCTCGGCGTGCACGGCGGCGGTGTGCCGGCGGAACGCGGCGAGGACGTCCTCGCGGCGGCCGGGCCTGGTCCTGAGGGTGGCGACGACGACGGGCACGGGGCCTCCTGGGGTGCGCGGCGTGGGAGCGGTCTTGCTCATGGGTGCGACCCTATGCGCTGGTGGATCATGGCCGGAAACCGGTCGATCGCCCGCGGTCCGTGCGCCGTCCTCGTCCGGCCGGGCGCGCGCGTCCCCTCAGGCGCCGGTCGCGCCGTCGATGCCCTGGCGGAGCAGATCGGCGTGCCCGTTGTGCCGCGCGTACTCCTCGATCAGGTGGACGTACACCCAGCGCAGGTTCAGCGTGCGCCCGTCGGTGGCGGTGAAGGTCTCGTCCAGCCCGCGGTCCGCGGCCACCGCGTCGCAGGCGGCGACCTCGGCGCGGAACGCGGCGAAGTCGGCCTCGGCGGCGGCCGGGTCGAGGTCGTTGAAGTCGGCGTCCGGGTCGTCCTCGGTGCAGTGGAGGTCGCCGATCGGCTCACCGGCGAAGCGCCGCCGGAACCACCAGCGTTCCACCTCCGTCAGATGGCGCACCAGACCGAGCAGGGTGAGGGTGGAGGGCGGGGTGCCCGCCCGGACGAGCTGCTCGGGAGTGAGGCCGGCGCACTTGACGAGCAGGGTGTCACGGTGGAAATCGAGCCAGCCTTGCAGCATGTCCCGTTCGCCGGCCGCGGCCGGGGCGCCGGAGCGTTCTGTCTGGGGTGCGGTCCACGTCATGACGGCGATTGTGGCGGTGCCGGCGCGGGGGCGCCACGGAGTTATCGGCCGGGCGCGGGCCGGTGACCTGCGTCGCCACGGGCGGAGAGGTGTTGACCTCGCCAATCGACACCGTTAGCTTCGCTATACGGATTGTTGATTCCGTTAAGCGGAAAAAGCGTGGCGCCGACAGCGGCGCCGCGCACCGGCACCGGGAGGGTACCGAAATGGGGCAGCAGGAGACGGTGGCGACGAGCCTCGCGGACACCGTACGCGAGGGAATCGGAGCCGCCCTCGCCGCGGTGGACGCCGACCTGGCGCGGCGCTACCCGGGGGACCCCGGCACCCGCCAGCCGGTCCACACGGTCTACGTACCCGGTGACGTCTTCGCCGCCGACACCCTGCGCTCCTGGGGCGACGCGGCCCTCGCCGCCCTCGACGAGCACGCCCCCGACGCCGGCGCGCTCGCCGCCGTCCTCGGCATCCCGGACGAACTCGCCGGACCGGTCCACGAGCGGGTCCGCGCCAAGCTGGAGCGCGAGCCCGTCGAGGACCTGCGGATCGACTTCGAGGATGGCTACGGCCCCCGCCCGGACGCCGAGGAGGACGCCGCCGCGGCCCGCGCCGCCGCCCTCGTCGCCGCCGCGTACGAGAACGGCACGGCCGCCCCCTACATGGGCATCCGCATGAAGTGCATGGAGGCCGCCGTCCGCGACCGCGGCATCCGCACCCTGGACATCTTCCTCACCGGCCTCTTGGAGGCCGGCGGCCTGCCCGAGGGCCTGGTCCTCACCCTCCCCAAGGTGACCTACGCCGAGCAGGTCACCGCCATGGCACGGCTCCTGGAGGAGTTCGAGAAGGCCCGCGGCCTGGAGAGCGGCCGGATCGGCTTCGAGATCCAGATCGAGACCACCCAGGCCATCCTCGGTGCCGACGGCCGCGCCACCGTCGCCCGCATGATCGAGGCCGCCGAGGGCCGCGCCACCTCCCTCCACTACGGCACCTTCGACTACAGCGCCTCCTGCGGCGTCAGCGCCGCCTACCAGGCCAGCGACCACCCCGCCGCCGACCACGCCAAGGCCGTCATGCAGGTCGCCGCCGCCGGCACCGGCGTACGCGTCTCCGACGGCTCCACCAACGTGCTGCCGGTCGGCCCCACCGCCCAGGTCCACGACGCCTGGAGGCTGCACTACGGCCTCACCCGGCGCGCCCTGGCCCGCGCCTACTACCAGGGCTGGGACATGCACCCCGGCCACCTGCCCACCCGCTACGCCGCCGTCTACGCCTTCTACCGCGAGGGCCTGGAGAAGGCCGCGGCCCGACTCGCCGCATACGTGGCCAAGGCCGGCGGCGACGTCATGGACGAGCCCGCCACCGCCAAGGCCCTCAGCGGCTACCTGCTCCGCGGCCTCGACTGCGGCGCCGTCGACACCGACGAGGTCGCCCGCCTCACCGGCCTGACCCGCGCCGACCTCGACGCCCTGGCGGGCCGCCCGGCGACGACCGCCTGACCCCGACCACCCGGTCCGCCCACCGCCCCCGCCCCTGTGTGCGGCACTCCAACCGAGCGCCGCACATGGGGCGTTGGCGCCGTGAGCGGCCGGGCGGGGCGGAGGGACGGCGGCGTTCGCGGCAGGGGCGTTGCCGGGGATCGCCTGCCGGCCCGCTCGCGCTGAGCGGCCGTCACCCCTCGTACGGCCGGACTTCGCCCGAGCCGCGGGGGATCAGCCGGGTGGGGATCTCCATACGGCGGGGCGTCTCGTCGACGCCGTCGAGGCGGCGGAAGAGCTGGACGGCGGCCGTACGGCCCATGCGGGCGGCGTCCTGGGCGACGACGGTGATGGCGGGGTGGACGAGGTCGGCGAGTTCGAAGTCGTCGAAGCCCACCAGGGCTACCGGGCGCGGGCGTTCGCGCAGCACGCGGACGGCGGTGACGGTGACGCGGTTGTTGCCCGCGAAGAGGGCGGTGACCGGTTCCGGGGCGTCCAGCATCGCCGCCGCGGCGGCCCGTACCCGCTCCGGGGCGGTGGAGCCGAGCGAGACCCAGGAGTCCTCGACGGGCAGGTCGGCGGCGGCCATCGCGGTGCGGTAGCCGCGCAGCCGCTCGCGCGCGGTGTGGATGCGCGGCTGGTCGCCGATGAAGCCGATCCGGCGGTGTCCGTGGGCGATGAGGTGGGCGACCGCGTCCCGGGCGCCGCCGAAGTTGTCGGAGAGGACCACATCGGCGTCGATCCGGCCGGCCGGGCGGTCCACGAAGACGGTGGCGACCCCGGCGGCTATCTCCGGCTCCAGATACCGGTGGTCGTCGCCGGCCGGGATGACGACCAGGCCGTCCACCCGCCGGGCGCACAGCGCGAGCACCAACTCCTGCTCGCGGGCCGGGTCTTCGGCGCTGGAGCCGTTGATCAGCAGGGCGCCGTGGCTGCGCGCGACCTCCTCGACGGCGCGGCTGAGCGGGCCGTAGAAGGGGTCGGCGAGGTCCTCAAGGACCAGGCCGATGCTGGCGGTACGGCCCTTGCGCAGGATCCGGGCGGAGTCGTTGCGCCGGAAGCCGAGGGCGGCGATCGCCTCCTGGACGCGGCGTTCGGTGTCCGGGGTGACGCCCGCTTCGCCGTTGACCACTCTCGACACCGTCTTCAGGCCGACCCCGGCGCGGGTCGCGACATCCTTCATCGTGGGGCGGGTGCCGTAGCGATGGGAGGTGCCGCGGGCGGTGTCGGTCACGGTGTGCGGTCCTGTTTCTGTCGGCGCCGGCCGGCGCGTCGGGTCGCGGTGGGGGCGCGTCGGCGTGTGGCGTCGAGCATAGCCTCTAGACAACGTTGTCAACTGAGGGAAGACTGGCGTTCTCACGCCGGGCCGGTACCCCCGGCCCCCGGGCCCACCAGGAGATTCGACACCGATGCAGACGGACCTCAGCGCAGCGTTGGACATTGGCGGCACGAAGATCGCCGGCGCTCTGGTGGACGCACACGGAAGAATGATCGTACGGGCCGCCCGGCCGACCCCCGCGGACCGGGACGGGGCCACCGTGATGCGTGCGGTGGCCGAGGTCGTCCGCGAGCTGGCCGCCGGCCCGGACTGGTCGCGGGTTGCGGCCGTCGGCATCGGCAGCGCCGGCCCCGTGGACGCCTCCGCGGGGACCGTCAGCCCGGTCAACATCCCTGGCTGGCGCGGCTTTCCGCTCGTCGCCGGGGTGCGGGAGCTGGTCGGCGGGCGCCCGGTGGCGCTGGTCGGGGACGGGGTCGCGATGACCGCCGCCGAGCACTGGCAGGGTGCCGCACGCGGCCACGACAACGCGCTGTGCATGGTGGTCTCCACCGGGGTCGGCGGCGGGCTCGTGCTCAACGGGCGGCTGCACCCGGGTCCCACGGGAAACGCCGGGCACATCGGGCACATCAGCGTCGACCTCGACGGCGATCCGTGCCCCTGCGGCGGCCGCGGCTGCGTGGAGCGGATCGCCAGCGGCCCCAACATCGCCCGCCGGGCACTGGCCAACGGTTGGCGGCCGGGCCCGGACGGGGACGCCAGCGCCGCCGCGGTGGCCGCCGCGGCGCACGCCGGCGACCTCGTCGCCCTGCGCTCCTTCGAGCGGGCCGCCCAGGCGCTCGCCGCCGGGATCGCCGCCACCGCCACCCTCGTCGAGATCGACATCGCGGTCGTCGGCGGCGGTGTCGCGGGCGCCGGCGAGGTCCTGTTCGCCCCGCTCCGCACGGCTCTGCGGGACTACGCCACCCTGTCGTTCGTGTCCGAACTGACCGTCGTCCCCGCCCAAATGGGGACGCATGCCGGCGTGGTGGGCGCCGCCGCGGCCGCCGCGCAACAGTCCCGTCTCGATGCGTTCGCGCCTGCCCGATGAGGGCACCACAGGCGCCCGCCCGACCCGTAGTCTGGTGACCACCGCGGCGTACGCCGTGACGTGCACGGCGTACGGGCGAAGACACGGCATCGAGGGGATCGGCGACGGTGACATCGGGGGAGCGTGAGCAGCACGGGCCGCAGGAGCCCCGGGGGGCGGGCGGCGGGAGCGGTCAAGGGCCGGCGGGCGGTCCGCCGCCGGCCGGCGGCGACGGTGTGGGTGCCGGCCCCGGTACACCCCGTGCCGCGTCCCGCAGTGGACCGAAGCGCGGCACCGACGACGATCTGACCGGCCGGCTGATCGGCGGTCGCTACCGCGTCACCGGCCGGATCGGCCGCGGCGGCATGGGCGTGGTCTGCCGCGCCGACGACCAGGTGCTGGGCCGCGAGGTCGCGCTCAAGGTCCTGCGGGCCTACACGGACGCCTCCGCTCCGGAACTCGCCGACCTGCGCACCCGCATGCAGCGCGAGGCGCGGGCCGCGGCCCGCATCCGGCACGCGGGCGTGGTCACCGTCCACGACGTCATCGACGAGGCCGGGCGCCCGGTCATCGTCATGGAGCTGGTGGACGGGCCGTCCCTCGACGACGCCATCGACCGGCGCGGTCCCCTGGACCCCCGCGAGATCGCCCGCATCGGCGCCGCGGTGATGGACGCGCTGGACGCCGCTCACCGGGTCGGCGTACTGCACCGTGACGTCAAGCCCGGCAACGTCCTGCTGGACTCCAGCGGCCGGGTCGTCCTCACCGACTTCGGCATCGCCAGCATCGAGGCCCCCGGCGACGGCGCGACCACGAACATCACCCGCAGCGGCGAACTGGTCGGCTCCCTCGACTACTTGCCGCCCGAGCGCGCCCAGGGCATGGATCCCTCCCCGGCCTCCGACATCTGGTCGCTGGGCATGACGCTGTACGCGGCGGTGGAGGGCGGCGGCGCCCCGTTCCGCCGTACGTCCGTGTACTCGACGCTGACCGCGATCGTCACCGAGCCGCTGCCCGAGCCGCGCCGTGCCGGGCCGCTGGCGCCCGTCCTGTACGCCCTGATGGCCAAGAACCCGGCCGACCGTCCGTCCGCCGCCCAGGCGCGGAGCATGCTGGAGGCGGTCGCGGACGGCCGCGACCCGGGTGTCGCACCGCCGCCCGCACCGCAGCCCGGCAGCCCCTACGTGCCGACGGCCACGAACATCCGCGGCGCGGCGGTGCCCGGGAGCGCTCCCGACGCGGCGCCCGGTGCCGCGTCCACGGGCTCCGCCAACGCCGTTGCGCCGCCCGCCAGTTGGCTCTCGGGGCCGGGTTCGCAGGGCGCGCCCACCCCGCAGGACCGGACCGCCGGCGCCCCCCAGGGACCCGCCCAGGGCCCGCTCCACGACCCTCCCGGTGTGATGGCCGGACCCTTCGTGGGCGCCACCGGCCCGCACCCCTATCCGGGCGGCCGCGGCGTCACCCCGGATGGTGACACCGCGCGGCTGCCCGCCCGACGGCGCCGCCGGGTGCTGCTGGCCGCGGCGGCGGTGCTGGCCGTCCTCGCCACCGGCGGCGGCGTCACCTATGCGCTGGTCGGTGGTTCCGGCGACACGACCGCGGCCGGCGGACGGCAGTCCGCGGCGCCCGCCACGGCGCCGGCCCGGCCCGGTGAACCGAGCGTGACCACCGGCCAGGGCGAGGTCAACGGGAAGGGCAGGGAGCAGAGCGCCTCGCCGTCCGCCCCGGGCAAGCCCGCGGGCGGCGCGTCGTCCCAGCCCTCCAAGCCCGCGGGCACGGGCGGGGGTTCGGGCGGCCAGGCCGCCGGCGGTGCGGCCTCGGCAGGCGGCCAGGGCGGCGCTACGGGCGGCCTGATCGGCGGCGCACAGGGCGGCGGAAGCGGCGGTTCCGGCGGCACCGGCGGTTCCGGAGGCGGCACCACCACCGGCGGCGGTGCGGCCACCGGCGGCGGTGGGCCCACCCAGGGGCCCGCGTGCACCGCCGCCGCCGGCGGTAAGGCCAACTGCGCCGTGTGGCGTACCGCGACCTCGTACACCGCCTCCTTCCAGCAGGTCGGGCACCTGAACGCGGGCACGAACTACTTCTACTGCCAGGCCAACCTCGGCCGCCGCGAGACGTACGGGAAGTGGACGAACGTCTGGTGGGCCAAGACCGATGACGACAGCGGCAATTCCGGTGTCTACGTGAGCGTCGTCTATCTGACGGGCGGGGAGAACGACCAGCCCGTCCCCGGTCTGCGCACCTGCTGATCCCTTTTGTGCCGGAGCGTCCCGGAAGGCTTCCGCCGGCGGTCCCATGGGACATGGTCATATGCGGCACGCCGCCCTCCCGCCGGCGGGCGCGAGCCCGTGAGCGGGTGGGGGTTTCGGTGCTGGAGGGGCTGGGGAGCGCTTGTTTGCCGGGGGCTTCGCGGCGGGGGAGTGCGCGACCGGCATCCCCCGCGCGGTGTGTTCAGCAGGCGGTGTTCCCGGTCATGCGCGCGGCCCGTGGTCCCGAGCGTTTCCGTGGCAGGGTGTTGCGGGCAACTCACCTGGGTCTAGGGAAGAGGGGAAACCGTGATCGTCTGGCTGAACGGCACGTTCGGTGCGGGCAAGACCACTGCGGCTCATGAATTGCTGGACCTGCTTCCCGGAAGCACGCTCTACGACCCCGAACTCCTCGGCGCCGGACTGCGGTTGATGCTGCCGGCCAAGCGGTTCGAGGAGATCGACGACTACCAGGACCTACCCTCCTGGCGGCGGATGGTCGTGGACACCGCCGCCGCCCTGCTCACCGAGGTCCCGGGCCCCCTGGTGACGCCGATGACGCTGCTGCGCCAGGAATACCGCGACGAGATCTTCGGCGCCCTCGCCGCCCGCCGCATCCCCGTACGGCATGTTCTGCTGCATGCGGAGGAAACGATCCTGCGGACGCGAATAGCGCACCGGGAGGAGGTGCCGGGCGACGCCGAGGGCAGCGCGTCCGTCCGGCGCTGGTGCCTGGAGCACCTGGGGCCCTACGCCCAGGCACTGGACTGGCTCAAGAACGACGCCCATGTCGTCGACACCACCGAACTGACGCCCCGACAGACCGCGGAGCGCGTCGCGGAGGCCGTACGCACCGGGGCCGGCGCCTGCGACATCGTGCAGACGCCCGAGCCGACCGCGGAAACCCTCGCCGCCGGGGTGCTGCTCTTCGACGACCGCGACCGGGTGCTCCTCGTCGACCCGACGTACAAGCCCGGCTGGGAGTTCCCCGGCGGCATCGTGGAGCCCGGCGAGGCGCCCGCCCACGCCGGCGTACGGGAGGTCGCCGAGGAACTCGGCATCCAACTCCCGCGCGCCCCAAGGTTGTTGGTGCTGGACTGGGAGGCCCCCAAACCGCCCGGATTCGGCGGCCTGCGGCTGCTCTTCGACGGCGGCACGCTGACCGGCGACCGCATCCGCCAACTGCTACTGCCCGGCTCCGAACTACGCGACTGGCGCTTCGTCACCGAAGCCGAGGCCGAGACGATGCTGCCCCCGGTGCGCTGGAACCGCCTCCGCTGGGCCCTGCGCGCACGGGAACGGGGCTGTCCCCTCCATCTGGAGGCGGGTGTCCCGGTCGGCTGACGGTCCGCTGCGCTTGGGTTTGCTTCCCACGTTTTTGGCTTTCCCGCCGTGGGGGTTGCTGTCTTTGCGCCTTCGGCGCGGGGTGTTGTCCGCCTCGCGGGGCTGTCGGGTGCGGTGGCGGTCCTGCGGGGGTGGGGGGGGGGGGGGGGGGGTGGTCTTTTTCCTCCTCCCCCCCCCCCCCCCCCTCCGGCTCGCCCCCTCCCGTTGGGGGAGGGGAAAAACGGTGGGTGGGGGCTGGGGCGGTTGGTCCGCTGACGGTTTCCCTCCACCCATGAACCGGCACGGTCCCACTCTGAACCGGCACGGTCCCCCTCACGCGCGCCCTATCCGTCTTTTTCCACCCACTCACGGGAGGGGGCGGGCCGGAGGGGTGGGGTGTCCGGACGTAAAGCGAAGCAGTCCGGACACCCTGCCCCGCAGGACCGTCACCGCACCCGACAGCCCCGCGCAGCGGACCCGCCCGCCGCAGGCGAAACGGTGCCGCACCCGGCAACGTGGGGCGAGGCAAAGCGAAGCGGAGCCGCAGGCGCAACGGCGACAAACCCCCACGGCGGGAAAGCCGACCACGTGGGAGGCAGGCAAAGCGCAGCGGAGCCGCGCAACGGCGACAAACGCCTACGGCGGGTCAGCCGACAACGTGGGAAACTAGCCAAGCGCAGCGAACCCGCGCAGGAACAGTGCCTCCGCCAGCGACAGCCGCTCCAGTTCCTCGGGCGAGACGCTTTCGTTGACGGCGTGGATCTGGGCCTCCGGTTCGCTCAGGCCGATCAGCAGGATCTCGCTGTCCGGGTAGAGCCCCGCGAGGGTGTTGCACAGCGGGATCGAGCCGCCCAGACCGGTCGTCTGCATCTCCTTGCCGTCGTATGCCTCGCGCAGCGCCTCCGCCATGGACGCGTACGCCGGGCTGCTGGTGTCCGCGCGGAACGGCTGGCCCTGGCCGACCTGCTCGACGGCTACCCGGGCGCCCCACGGGGCGGCGCCTTCCAGGTGGGCGGCCAGCAGTTCGGTCGCCTCGGCGGCGTCGGTGCCCGGCGGCACCCGCAGGCTCACCAGGGCGCGCGCCCCGGCGTGTACGGACGGGGTGGCGCCCACGACCGGCGGGCAGTCGATGCCCAGCACCGTCACCGCGGGCCGGGCCCAGAGCCGGTCCGCGACGGTGCCGCTGCCGATCAGTTCCACGCCGTCCAGCACCTTGGCGTCCTTGCGGAAGTCCTCTTCCGTGTACTGGAGGCCCTCCCAGCCGGCGTCCGCCGCCAGCCCGCGCACCGTCGTCGAACCGTCCTCGGCGCGCAGCGAGTCGAGGATCCGGATCAGTGCGGCGAGGGCGTCCGGGGCGGCGCCGCCGAACTGGCCGGAATGCAGGTTGCCTTCCAGGGTGTCGACCTGGACACGCACCAAGGTCATTCCGCGCAGCGTCGCGGTCACCGTGGGCAGTCCGGCCCGGAAGTTGCCGGAGTCGCCGATGACGATCACGTCGGCGGTCAGCAGCTCCGGGTGTGCCTCCGCGTACCGCTCCAGCCCGCCGGTGCCCTGCTCCTCCGAACCTTCCACGATCACCTTGACGTTGACCGGGATGCCGCCGTGCTCCTTGAGCGCCCGCAGCGCGGTCAGGTGCATGATCAGGCCGCCCTTGCAGTCGGCGGCGCCGCGCCCGTACCAGCGGCCGTGGCGCTCGGTCAGCTCGAACGGCGGGGATATCCAGGCGTCCTCGTCCAGCGGCGGCTGGACGTCGTAGTGTGCGTAGAGCAGTACGGTCGGGGCGCCGGCCGGGCCGGGCAGGAAGCCGTAGACGGACTGGGTGCCGTCCGGGGTGTCCAGCACCGCCACGTCCTGGAAGTCCTCGGCCCGCAGCGCGTCCACGATCCAGCGGGCGGCGGCCTCGCTCTCGCTCTTGGGGAACTGCGCGAAGTCCGCCACCGACTTGAAGGCCACCAGCTCCGCGAGTTCGGCCCTGGCACGGGGCTGCAGCGCGGCGACGGTCTGTGCGAGCGGGCTGTCAGACATGGAACGCTCCTTGTGGGGGCGGCGTCGAGTACGTAGGGCACGTCCGGCGGGGTGAGCCGGGCGGGCCGGACGTACGGGTATGAGTCCCCCGATCTTCCCACAGGCGGTGCGTCGGAGTGCGGCCCGTAGGATGCGAACGGTAGGCGCAGCCGGCATCGAACGGGAGCAGAAGTACAGGTGAGCAGCGAGCAGGCAGCCGAGGGCAACCAGCAGGTGTGGGACGTCGTGGTGGTGGGTGCGGGGCCCGCGGGAGCCTCGGCCGCCCATGCCGCGGCGTGTACGGGACGCCGGGTGCTGCTCCTGGAGAAGGCCGAACTACCCCGCTACAAGACGTGCGGCGGCGGCATCATCGGTCCCTCCCGGGACTCCCTGCCGCCCGGCTTCGAGCTGCCGCTGCGCGACCGCGTGCATGCCGTGACGTTTTCCCTCAACGGCAGGCTGGCCCGCACTCGCCGCTCCAAGACCATGCTCTTCGGGCTCATCAACCGCCCCGAGTTCGACGCCGGACTGGTCGAGTCCGCCAAGGACGCGGGCGCCCGGGTCCGTACGGGCGTCACCGTCTCGCGGGTCGAGCAGCACGGCGCGGAGGTCCCCGACCGGCGGACCGTCGCGGTGGTGCTGTCGGACGGCGAGGTGATCCTGGCCCGGGCCGTGATCGGCGCGGACGGCAGCGCGAGCCGGATAGGTGCGCACGTCGGCGTCAAGCTCGACCAGGTCGACCTGGGCCTGGAGGCCGAGATCCCGGTGCCCGAGACGGTCGCCGAGGACTGGGCGGGCCGGGTGCTCATCGACTGGGGCCCGATGCCCGGCAGCTACGGCTGGGTCTTCCCCAAGGGCGACACCCTCACCGTCGGCGTGATCTCCGCCCGCGGCGAGGGCGCGGCCACCAAGCGCTATCTGGAGGACTTCGTCGGACGGCTCGGCCTCGCCGGCTTCGAGCCCCGGATCTCCTCCGGCCATCTGACCCGCTGCCGCGCGGAGGACTCGCCGCTCTCCCGCGGCCGGGTCCTGGTCTGCGGCGATGCGGCCGGTCTGCTGGAGCCCTGGACCCGGGAGGGCATCTCCTTCGCCCTCCGCTCCGGCCGGCTCGCCGGCGAGTGGGCGGTACGGATCGCCGAGGCGAACGACGCGGTCGACACCCGCCGCCAGGCCCTCAACTACGCCTTCGCCATCAAGGCCGGGCTCGGTGTGGAGATGGGCGTGGGGCGGCGGATGCTCAGCATCTTCGAGCGGCATCCGGGGATCTTCCACGCAGCGCTGACGGGCTTCGGGCCCATGTGGCGCGCGTTCGCGAAGATCACGCGGGGCACCACGACGCTGGGCGAACTGGTCCGGGCGCATCCGATGGCCCAACGGGCTCTGGACGCGTGGGACCGGAGGGAAGGGAGCAAGGTCTCCAAGGAGGCCGGCGGAGCCGGGGGGACCCGGGAGGCCGAGGGGGCCAAGCAGCAGGTGGGCTGAGGGGGGCTGCCGCGCCTGTCCGTGCGGTGTCGGCGGTGGTGGCCTGCCCGTGTGGTGTCGGCGGTGGTGCGGGCCCGGCGACGGTGCTCGCTTCGCATCGCGTCGGTCCGTGGCCGGGGCGACGGTCGGTGGCCGGCGGTCGGTGGCTGTGCCAGTGTCCCGGGTGTCCATGCCTCGGGTTCCACGTGCCGGTGTCCATGTCCCCGGCGGCGACGGGTGGTTGGCGGGGGCGGTGCTCAGGCTTCGGTGATGCGGAAGACCGGGTGGTGCGGGGCGACGGCGCGAAGTTCGTCGTCGGTCGAGTCGGCGCTGGCGCCGCCGAAGAACGGCTTGACCTCCCAGCCCCAGCGCGCGAGGTAGGCGCGGAGCAGGTCCGTGGTCTCGGCGGGGGGCAGCTCGACGGCGGTGAAGGCACGGGTGTGGCGGCCGACCCGCAGTTCGCCGCCGCCCGCGGCGCGCATGTTGCGTACCCATGCGGAGTCACCGCGTGCGGAGACGAGATAGCGGCCGTCCTCGAACGTCATCGGGTTGACCGGGACGCGTCGCCATTCGCCGGTCGTGCGGCCGCGGACGGCGAGGTCGGCCGAGCCGGCGAGGCTGACGCCCCGGCGGGCGAGCCAGCCGACGAAGCTGTTGACGCGGGTGGGCTTGAGGTTCTGGGACATGGGGTTCCTCCTGCTGAGGTCTCGTCGCGAAGTGAGTGGTGTTCCTTTTCGAGAGCACTGCTCACTGTTGTGAGCAGTATGGAGGTGGCCGGCACGCCAAGGCAAGAGCGGTGCTCTCGTTTTTGTGCGGCGATCCGACGAAGGTGCGGAAAGTGGGAGACTGCTGTCCATGACTGCGATTCGAGGTGCCAGGGAGCGGGCCCGTAGCGAGATCACCGAGGCCATCAAGAAAGAGGCCCGCAGACAGCTCGCCGCGGAGGGTGCGGCCAAGCTCTCACTGCGGGCCGTGGCCCGCGAACTGGGCATGGTCTCCTCGGCGTTGTATCGCTACTTCCCCAGCCGCGACGACCTGCTCACCGCGCTGATCGTCGACGCCTACAACGCGGTCGGCGAGGCCGCGGAACGGGCCGGGGACGCCCTGCGCGGTCCGGACGCGGAGCGCCCGGCCGCCCGGTGGGGCGCGATCTGCGCCGGGGTGCGCGACTGGGCCCTGTCTCATCCGCACGAATACGCGCTGATCTACGGATCGCCCGTCCCCGGCTACCGTGCTCCCCAGGCGACCACCGGGCCCGCCGCCCGCGTGGGCCTCGCGCTGATGGGCGTCGTACGGGACGCGCACGCCGCGGGAGCGCTGAAGGAGCCGTCGGAGCCGCTGCCCGACGCGGTCGCGGGCGATGCGCTGGCGCTCGGCGCGGAGCTGGGCGTCGAGCTGCCGCCCGCCGTGTTGGCGCGGCTCGTCGGGGCCTGGGCCCAGCTCTTCGGGCTGCTGAGCTTCGAACTCTTCGGCCAGTTCAACCGGGTGGTGGAGGCCCGCACGGAATTCTTCGAGCAGGCGGTGGCCGGTCTGGCGCGCGAGGTCGGGCTGCCGGTGCCCCGCCGGGGCGCGGTGGGTTGACCTCGCGGGCGGTGACCGGCCCGGCTGCGGCCCGGGGTTACGTGAGGCGGCCCGCCGTGACCAGCCAGACGGCGCTGCGCAGGCGGACCGCGCCGGCGGACCGAGCCGGCCGCTTCGTGGGCGCGCCGGGCCTCGGCGAGTGCGGTGCGGGCACGGTCCCACACGTCGCGTGCGACCCGGCGGGTCAGATGGCGCCCGGGGCCGGAGCCGACACGGCGTCGGTCGCGCTCGCCCTCGTCGGGACCGTGCATCATCTGCTGATGACCGGATGGGCCGGGGCGCCGGATCCGCGCGAACGGGCGGAGCGCCTGGTGGCGTTGCTGGTGGGCCCGGCGGGGGACCCCCGGGGGGAGAGCGGCGGGCGGACGGCGCGGCGGAGTGACCAGGCGGACCGGCGGCCCGCCCCGGCGGCCTCGGCCTACTCCCCGGGGAGTACGCCTGCTCACTGCGCCGGGCTGACGCCGCCGGGTCCCGCCGCGGTCTAGCGTGACGGCATGGACAACGCACGGCCGCCGTGGGCGCGGCACTGCCTCGGTACGGCGCGGGAGCGGTGGACGCCGACCGGGTATCCGGCACCCGGGACGCGGGCCGGCCGGCGGCTGCCCTGGCGCTCGACGCTCGCGGTCGCGGTCGTCGTCATGGTCGGCACTAACGCCGTCGCGCACGGCCAGACGGGGCGCACCCCGCTCGATCCGCTCGGCCGGGCGCTGCTCCTCTTCGGCGCCCTGCTGCTGCTCTTCCGGCAGCGGTATCCGCGCACCGTGGCGCTGGGCACCGCCGCCTCCTGCGCGGTCTACCTCGCGGCCGGCTACCCGTACGGGCCGGTCTTCCTCACCCTGGTGCTGGGGGCCTTCGCGGCGATCGTCGCCGGGTACCGTGCGGTGGCCTGGTGCGCGGTGGGCGGTGTGTGGGCCGGCCATCTCCTCGTCGGGCACTGGCTCTACCCCTGGCTGCCGCCGTACCGTGGGCCAGCCCCCTGGGGGCAGGAACTGGTCGTCACCGCCTGGGTGGTGGCCGTGGTGGCGGTCGCCGAGCTGGTCCGGATCCGCCGCGAGCAACTGTCCAGGATGCGTGCCGAACGAGCCGCCGCCGAACGCCGCAGGGCCGACGAGGAGCGGCTGCGGATCGCCCGCGAACTGCACGACGTCCTCGCGCACAGCATCTCGGTCATCAACGTCCAGGCGGGCGTCGGGCTCGCGCTGCTGGACTCCGACCCGGAGCAGGCGCGCACCGCGCTCACCACCATCAAGTCCGCCAGCAAGGAAGCGCTCGGGGAAGTCCGGCAGGTCCTGGACACGCTGCGCACCCCGGGGGACGCCCCGCGCTCCCCGGCGCCCGGCCTCGACCGGCTGCCCGAACTCACCGAACAGGCCCGGGGCGCCGGCCTCGCCGTGGACGTCACCACCGAGGGCTCCCGGACCCCCCTGCCGCCCGCCGCCGACCTCGCCGCGTTCCGCATCGTCCAGGAGGCGCTCACCAACATCGTCCGCCACTCGGGCTCGCGTACCGCCCGGGTGCTGCTCCGCCGCACCGCCGGGGCGCTGGAGATCCGGGTCGACGACGACGGCCCGGCGACGTCTGGTACGGGGGAGCCGGCCGGCGGCGGCAACGGCCTGGTCGGCATGCGGGAGCGGGCCGCGGCGCTGGGCGGCAGCGTCGAGGCGGGCCCCAGGCCCGGCGGCGGCTTCCGGGTCCGGGCGCGGATCCCGCTCGGCGGTCCGGCCGGCCGCCGGCGGCCCGGGGCCGCGGATACGGTGAATCCCGGCCGCACCGAGGAGGAGTCGTGATCCGGGTACTGCTCGCCGACGACCAGCTGCTGGTCCGGGCCGGCTTCAAGGCGCTGCTGGACGCCCAGCACGACATCGCGGTGGTCGCGGAAGCCGGGGACGGCAGGCAGGCGCTGGCCGCGGTCCGCGAACACCGCCCGGACATCGTCCTGATGGACATCCGGATGCCGGTGGTGGACGGCCTGGTGGCCACCCGCCGGATCACCGAGGACCCGGCGCTGTCCGACGTGAAGGTCGTCATGCTGACCACCTTCGAACTCGACGAGTACGTCTTCGAGGCGATCCGCTCCGGGGCGTCCGGCTTCCTGGTCAAGGACACCGAACCGGAGGAGCTCCTGCGGGCGGTGCGCGCGGTCGTCGGCGGCGATGCGCTGCTCTCGCCGGGCGTCACCCGCCGGCTGATCGCGGAGTTCGCGGCCCGCTCCAAGGAGCCCGCGTCGGCCGACGCGCTCTCCGGACTCACCGAACGGGAGCGGGAGGTGATGGCGCTGGTCGGCATCGGCCTGTCCAACGAGGAGATCGCCCGCCGGCTGGTGGTCAGCCCCCTGACGGCCAAGACGCATGTCAGCCGCACGATGGTGAAGCTGGGCGCGCGGGACCGGGCCCAACTGGTCGTGCTGGCCTACGAGTCGGGGCTGGTGCGGCCGGGGTGGCTGGGCTGAGCGGCCCCGGCCCCCGCCGGCCGCACCCCGCCCCACGGAGTCAGAGGGCGCCGTGCTCCCGCCAGAGCTCGGCCGGGGCCGGATCGCCGGTGACCTTGAGCACGTCCCACGGGAGGCGGTTCCACAGGGCGAGGTACAGCTCCTCGGCCGGCCCCTCGACCGTGCAGTCCGCGGCGCCGCCGGCCGCCGCGCCGTCCGCGTCGGCGGCGGTCGTACGGACCGTCTGCGGCGGGCCGTCGCTGAGCCGCACCGTCCAGTCCGCGCCGGGGGCGTCGGTCGCGCGCAGCCGCAGCGTCCGCGGCGGATCCGCGTGCAGGGCGCTGCGGGCGGTGGAGTGAAAGCCCGTCAGGAGTTCGTCGACGCCGTCGGCGGCGAACCGCGACGGGAGCGGAGTGAGCGGGACGCCGGCCGCCTGCTGGGCGTCGGCGCGGTGGACGGACGTCTCGTGCGCCTGGCGGCGCGCCCAGAAGGCGAGCGGGGACGGCGCGGGCAGAAAAGTCCAGGTCTCCAGGTCCCGCGGCGCCCCGTGGAGCGCCAGTACGAGGTGGTGGTGGCCTTCCCGCAGCCAGGGGACCAGCTCGTCATCGGCCAGCTCCGGCGCCTCGTCGGGACGGCTCGGCCGCATCCGGGGCTCGGTGACGAACCTCGCGGCCCAGCGGTGGATACGCCCCGTGTGGACGACCAGGTCCCGGACCCGCCACTGGGGACAGGACGGCACCGGGGCGTCGGGCCCGGCCTCGTCCGCGGCGTCCGCGAGCAGCGCCCCGTCCAGTCGCAGCGTTTCGACGAACTCGGTGATCTCCATGCCCCGAGTGTGCCAGCCGGCAGTGGAAACGGACCCCGGCGGGGGTGGGCCGGCGGCCGTGCGGCCCATCGGCGCCGATCCGGACCCCGGCGCGTCGACACCAGCCGCGATGCCGCCGCCGCGGCCCTCAACTCCCCCTCGGGCGCGCTGAATTCGGCGCACGGCGGATCGCCCGCGAGGGGGAGCCGGGGCGGAGATCAGCCGCGCTCGCTCCGGTGCGCCCCACGGGTCGCGTAGGCGACCGCCACCGCCACCGCGGCCAGCAGCGCGACCGTGGTCAGCGCGACGGGCAGCCCGAACGCCTCGGTGAGGAAGCCGATCGCGGGCGGGCCGAGCAGCATGCCGCCGTAGCCGACCGTGGAGGCCACCGCGACCCCGTCCGGGCCGCCGGCCTCTCCGGCGCGGGCGATGGCGATCGGGAAGATGTTGGCCAGGCCCAGACCGGCGACGGCGAAACCGGCGCAGGCGGCCCACGCGGTCGGCGCCAGCGCGCCGAGCAGCATGCCGGCCGTGGCCGTGGAACCGCCCGCGATCAGGGCGCGGGCCGGGCCGAAGCGCTGGACGACGACCGTCCCGGAGAGCCGGCCGGCGGTCATCGCCAGGGCGAACACCGCGTACCCGGCAGCGGCCAGGCCCGGCCCGGCGGCCAGGTCCTGGGAGAGGTGCAGCGCGCCCCAGTCGGCCATCGCGCCCTCGCCGTATGCGGTGCAGAGCGCGATCAGGCCGAAGACCAGGACGAGCCGGCGCGCCCGCCCGCTCCCGCCGGCCGGCCGCGAATGGTCCGACCGGGACGTGTCGGGCCCCTCGGGGAGCGGCGTCCGGCCCGCCGCCGCGGGCTCGCGCAGGGCCCGTCCGGCGACCGCCGTCACCACCAGCCCGACGACCGCCAGCACCAGCAGGTGCACGGCCGGGGACAGTCGCCCCGCGATCAGCCCGCCGAGGCCCGCGCCCAGCATCCCGCCCAGGCTGAAGGCGGCGTGGAAGCCGGACATCACCGGGCGGCGCAGGGCGGCGATCAGGTCGACGGCGGCGCTGTTCATGGCGACGTTGAGGGAGCCGTACGCCGCGCCGAAGACCAGCAGCACCAGGCCCAGGGCGGTGGCGGAGTGGGTGAGCGGCGGCAGCAGGATGCTCAGCGCCATGGCGGCGCCGGAGGCGGTGGTCACGGCATGGCTGCCGAAGCGGCGGCAGAGCCGCCCGGTGATCATCATGAAGGCCACCGCGCCCGCGGACACGCCGAGCAGCGCGAGCCCGAGGGCGCCCGCGCCGGCGCCGGTCTGCGCCTTGATCGCGGGGATGCGGACGACCCAGCCGGCGAAGAGGAAGCCGTCCATGGCGAAGAACGCCGTGAGGGCGATGCGGAGGCGGGTCAGTCGGGGATCGGTCGGTCGGGGAGCGGAGAGGAGCGGGCCCCGGTTGCGCGTCAGGGCCGTCCGTATTTTGTTTAGCGTCGGCACAAAGTCAGAATAGAGGCGTGACCCACACTCGGACAACCAGGCTGGAGCGGGGCCGCAGCGCCCTCGGACCCGCACTGGAGCTCGTACACACCGGACGCGCGCCCACCCGCGCCGTGCTGACCTCCGAACTCGGCGTGACGCGGGCGACCGCCGGGGCGGTGGCCGCCGAACTCGAAGCGCTCGGCCTGATCACCGTCGACTCCCGGCCGCACGCCTCCGCCGGCTCCCAAGGGCGCCCCTCCCACCGGCTGTTCGTCGACGAGAGCGGCCCGGTCGTACTCGCCGCGCAGATCCACGCCGACGGCTACCGCGCCGCGCTGGTCGGCCTCGGCGGCCGGATCGTCGCCACCGCACCCGGCTGCGGCACCATCCCCGCCGACCCGGCGCACGTCCTCGCCGAGGTCGTCGCGGCCGGCTCCGCCCTGCTGGACGAGACCGGCCGCCGCTGCCTCGGCGCGGGCCTCGCGGTGCCCTCCGCGGTCGCCGAACCGGACGGTGAAGCGCTCAACCCGCTGCACCTCGCCTGGCCTTCGGGCGCCCCCGTACGCGAACTCTTCCTGCGCGCGCTCGCCGACGCCGGCATCCCCGGCGTCACCGCCGGGATCGGCTTCACCGGCAACGATGTCAACCTCGGCGCGCTCGCCGAACACCGGCACGGGGCCGGCCGGGGCGCCCGCCACCTCCTCTGCGTCGCCTCCGGCCACCGCGGCGTCGGCGGGGCGCTGGTGCTCGACGGCCGCCTGCACAGCGGAAGTTCCGGCCTCGCCCTGGAGGTCGGCCACCTCACCGTCAACCCCGAGGGCGCGCCCTGCCACTGCGGCAGCCGCGGCTGCCTGGACGTCGAGGCCGACCCCCTCGCCTTCCTCGTCGCGGCCGGCCGCGACGAGGAAGGCGAGGGGGTCGGCCTCGACGTCCAGGCAGCCGCGGCTGCCTGGACGTCGAGGCCGACCCCCTCGCCTTCCTCGTCGCGGCCGGCCGCGAACCGGGCCCCGAGGTTTCGCTCCTCCACCAGGCCGTGGAACTGCTGCGCAACGAGTACGCCGACCCAGGCGTACGCGCCGCCGCGGACCTGCTCATCGACCGCCTCGGCCTCGGCATCGCCGGCCTGGTCAACATCCTCAACCCCGACCGCATCATCCTCGGCGGACTCCACCGCAGCCTCCTGGAAGCCGACCCGGAACGGCTACGGGCGGTGGTCGCCGACCGCAGCCTGTGGGGCCGCAGCGGCGGCGTCCCGATCCTGCCGTGCAGCCTCGACCACAACAGCCTGGTAGGCGCGGCGGAACTGGCGTGGCAGCCGGTGCTGGATGATCCGTTGGTGGTGTTGGACTAGTCCGGCTGCGCTTGGGTTTGCTTCCCACGTTGTCGGCTTTCCCGCCGTTCCGCTGCGCTTTGCCGCGCCCCGCGTTGTTGGCTTTCTCGCCGTTGCGCCTGCGGCGGGCGGGTCCGCTGCGCGGGGCTGTTGGGTGCGGTGACGGTCCTGCGGGGTGGGGTGTCCGGACTGCTTCGCTTTACGTCCGGACACCCCACCCCTCCGGCCCGCCCCCTCCCGTGAGTGGGTGAGAAAAGGCCGATGAGGTGCGCGTAAGTGGGACCGTGCGGGTTCGTGGGTGGAGGGAAACCGTCAGCGGACCACTCGCCCAAGCCCCCACTCACCGGTTTCCCTCCCCCCCACGGGAGGGGGCGGGCCGGAGGGGGTGGTGTGCAGGACGTAAAGCGAAGCAGTCCTGTGCACCACCCCCGGAGGAACGCCACCGCACCCGAAAGCCCCGCGCAGCGGACAACACCCCGCGCCGAAGGCGCAATCACGCGCACCCCCACGGCGGGAAAGTCAAAAACGTGGGAATCTACGGCCACTCGGCCGCAAACGCCCGGGACGGATTGTCCGTGAGCATCCGGGTCACCAGGTCCACGCCCAGGGCAAGTTCGAGACGTCGGCGATGCCTGCGCAGCAGATACGGCATGCCGGGGCCGCCGTTCACCGACCGGGCCGCGGCCGTGGTGGTGTCGCCGCCGAGCAGGATCCGGTCGGCGAAGCCCGCGTCGGCGAGGGCGGACAGCGCGTCCGGCAGCCGCCAGTCGGTCGCGTGGTGGGCGCGCGAGGGGCCGTCGAAGGCCAGGTACGCGCCGGCCTCGGCCGCCATCCGGTGGTCGACCGGATCGGGGGAGCGGTTGAGGTGCCCGAGGATCACCCGGTCCGGTGGGACCGCCAACTCGCCACAGAGCAGGTCGAGTACGTCCAGGGCGCCGGTGCCCAGCTCCAGGTGGACGCCGATGACCGCCCCGGTCGCCAGATGGGCTTCGGCAGCCGCGGCCATGGTGTACCGGGCATGCCGGTCCAGGCCGTGGAAGCCGCCGGCGACCTTGATCATCCCGGCCCGGGGCCGGGCACCGTGCTCTGCGGCGCTGCCGACCCCTTCGGCGGTGCCGATCCCTTCGGTCAGCTCGGCGACGAACAGCCCGGCCAGGTCCTCGCGGACCCGTTTTCGCGCCAGGACCTCGGGGTCGTAGTGCGCCGCCTGGTGCAACCCGGTCGCGGCGACGACGGTGACGCCCGATTCTCCTGCCAGCCGCGGCAGTTCACCGGCGAACCGCCCCATCCCGTACGGCGTCCACTGGATCACCGCGGCGCCGCCGGCGGCTCGGAAGGCGTCCAGTTCGGCCGCGGCCGCCCCGGTGTCGGCCAGTTCCTGGCCGGGCAGCTGGGGACTGCGGATGAAGAGGTGGTCGTGCGCGTCGCAGATGCCGAGTTGGGCGGGGGCGATGTCCCCGAGGACGGTGCGGACGGCGGGGCGGGCCGGTGCGGCCTTCTGTGCGGCGCTCATGACTGCCGCTCCGGCTGCCGGACCGTCCCGGCGTGCGGTGCGGCGACGGGGCGGCCGGAGCCCGGGGCGGACAGGTGCAGCACCCGGAAGAGTTCGCCGGCCGCCGATTCCGGGACGGTGTCCGACCAGAGGGTGAAGTGGACCAGTTCCCAGCGCCGGGGGTCGAGGCCCAGCGCGGTGGTGTGCACACCGTCGGCGGCGGCCAGTTCCTCGTGGGCGGTCCGCGCGTTCTCGATGGCGCCGGCCGCGTCCGCGTCGTCGGGGATCGGCTCGATCCGCCGGGTGAAGGTGCGCGGCGGGCGGTCGGCCGCCGGTCCCGAACGGTGGTACAGGCCCTGCCAGTTGAGGACGGTGGGCCGCCCGAAGTCGCGAGCCAGGGCCCGGAACCCGTCGCCGGTCAGGAACCGGTTCATGGCGTCCGGGTCGGCCCAGAGGTAGAACGGCGCGTACTGGTTGACCGGCGAGCCGTCGACGCCGCGCTCACGGATCCCGTACGCCTTGAGGCCGAGTCCTTCGAAGGTGTCCAGGAGGGGCCCCTTGGTTTTCACGCGGCGCCGGATGATCTCCATGTCGTAGTCGGCGGGCAGGGTGACGGCGTAGTGCATGGCGTGCACGGCAGCTCCGTAGGGGAGTGGGGAGTGGTCAGGGGGTGTCGGGCGACGGGGCGGGGGTGACCGTTTGCGCGGCCAGCAGGGCCAGGACGCCGCGGACCGCAGCGTCGAACGGTGCGGTGTCCTCGGCCGCCCGGGCCAGCACATAGCCGCCCTGGACGACGGCCGCGACGGCCGCGGCGGTGGCCACCGGGTCGAGGCCGGCGGCGAGTTCGCCGCGCCGCTGCCCCTCGGTCAGGACCTCGGCGATCCGGCGCCGGAGCCGGCCGAACGTCTCGTCCAGCGGCTGCCGCAGCTCGGGGCTTCGGACGACGTCGCGGTCCTGCGCCATCCGCCCGATCGGGCAGCCGCGCAGCACCTGCCGCTCCCGCAGCAGATAGGCCGCGACCCGGTCGTACGCCGTCCCCGGGGCGGCGAGGCACTCCTCCGCGGCCCGCTGCATGTCCTCCGCGGTCCGCCGGATCGCTGCCAGTGCGAGAGCGGACTTGCCGGTGAAGTGGTGGTACATGCTGCCCTGGCCGACACCCGCGTGTTCCAGGATCGCCTTGGGGCTGGTGCCGACGTAGCCGCGCTCCCACAGGAGTTGCCGGGCGCTCGCGACCAGTCGCTCCTGTGTGCCGGCCGGTGCGGTCGCGGCGTTGTCCGGGGTGCCGCTCGTGCTGTGTGGGGTGCCCATGGAGGGACTGTACATACTAGTAGTTACAGAGACCAAGAGGGGGTGAGGGGGTGCGGGTCGGGATCGGTGGGGTGGCCGTCCGGCGTGGTGGCGGGCGGAGCAGGCGCGGCGGTTCCGCGTACTTCCGCGGTCGTACGGGCGGAGCCGCTGGCGGTACGACGACGTGCGGCTCCCGGACGGCGAGGCTCGAAGGGAGCCGGCGGAACACCGTTGACCGGCCGGCCGTGCCTTATCCATCAAGGAGATGATCCCCATGTACGCACTCGCGGAGCCCTGGTCCGGCGGCGGACCCGGCCCCTGGATCCTGTTCGTTCCCGTGGTCTGGGTGGTGGTCGCCTTCACCGTGGTGACCGTGCTGCGCCGCACCGTGTGGCGGCACGGCGGGCCCGGCGGGCGGATCCGCGGCCCCTGGGGCGACCCCCGGTCCGCGGCCGGTGCGGGCACGCCCTCGCCGATCGCCGTCCTCGGCCGGCGCTTCGCGGCCGGCGACATCGACGAGGAGGAGTACTGGCGCCGGCTCTCCGTGCTGGAGGAGCACTTCGGTGCCGGCCCCAAGAGCGGCCCGGCGTGACCGCCACCGCCGCCTCCGGCGTGCCCGGGTGACCGGCGGCCCCGGGGTCGGCAGACCCCACGGGCGTCCGTCAGCCGACCCTCGCGCTCCGCGTACGGGGCCGGGGGTCGGCCGCCGCGTCCTCCAGTGGCGCGGTGTCCCAGCGGGTGCGGACCGCGCGGGCTTCCTCGGGAGCGGGGGTCAGTGCCGGGAGGGTGAACCAGACGACCTTGCCCGGGTCGTCCGGGCGGACCCCCCAGCTCTCGCTGAGGGCCGCGATCAGTGCCAGCCCGCGCCCGCAGGTCTCCCAGCTGTCGGCGACCCGGATCCGCGGCAGCCGCGGATCGAGATCATGCACGGAGACCGTCAACTGGTCCAGCAGGACGCACAGTTCGACGGTGCACTGCTTGCTGGGGCGGGCGTGCCGGTGGACGTTGGCGAGGAGTTCGGTGACCCCGAGGGCCGCCGGGTCGATCAACGCGTCGAGACTCCAGTACCGCAGTTGCGCGGAGACGATCCTGCGCACATGCCCGATGCGGGCCGGGACGGCCTGGAGCTCCACCGTGCAGTGTCTGCTGGGCTGCCTGATCACGACCGCGACTCCCTGATGAGGTCGGGGCCCCTTTACCGGGCAGGGGCGAAGATCGGATCCAGCGATGCCGGCTGCATCACAACGTCACCGCTGGTGAACCCTCAGTGATACGTGTCCAGGGTCATGCAGGCGGTGCGCCCCCGCAACCGCACCACCTCGGCCGCAGCCGGCGTTCACGCGCGTGGCCGACGTGCCGTCTCCACGGCCTTGAGGAAGCGGTCGGGGGCGCCCAGAGTGAGTGAGTAGCGGTTCCCGTTGAGGGTGGCGAGCGCCCGGTCGCGGGCCGCGAACAGCGGCTTGTGGGCCTCGACCGCGCCCACTGGAGCGCTGTCGATCTCCGTGCCGTAGCTGGTCAGCAGGGCCAGCCGCCCGTTGCTGATACGGACCTGGCCCGCCCTGGTCAGCGACCGCAGCCACCGCTCGATCCGTACGCCGGTCGCGTTGAACTCCGACTCCGCCATCCCCACCACTTCCTCGGCGCCCCGGGCCGGTGACGTCCACCGCCCCTCTCGGGAAGTTTGCCCCCCCTGCGCCGCGTATACCAGTGCCGCCCCGGGTGCGACGCGGGCAACAGCCGTCCCCCAGGGCCTTCTTGGGGCCACTCAAAGTGATGTTTATGCAGGTGAGAAGCGTGCGGAGGGTGGTTATAGTCGGAACCGGCCCGCCGTTGCGCGCGGGCTCGTGACCCCCCGTTGAGGAGTGCGCCGGTGAGCATCGCACCACAGCCGCAGAGCCGGCCCGACCGCAGCAGAGCGGCCCAGGAGCCGACGCCGACCGTCCTGCCGACCACGGACGTCGACCGCACGGATCCGGACTACCGGAATTGGCTCAAAGACGCGGTACGCAAGGTCCAGGCGGACGCCAACCGCACCGCCGACACCCACCTGCTGCGCTTCCCGCTGCCCGAGGAATGGGGCATCGACCTCTACCTGAAGGACGAGTCGACGCACCCCACCGGCAGCCTCAAGCACCGGCTGGCCCGCTCGCTGTTCCTGTACGGGCTGTGCAACGGCTGGATCCGCCCAGGGAAGCCCGTCATCGAGTCCTCCAGCGGCTCCACGGCCGTCTCCGAGGCGTACTTCGCCTCGCTGATCGGGATCCCGTTCATCGCGGTGATGCCGGCGACGACCAGCCGCGAGAAGACCCGGCTGATCGAATTCCACGGCGGCACCTGCCACCTGGTCCAGGACCCGCGGACCGTCTACGAGGTCTCCGCCCGGCTCGCCGCCGAGTCCGGCGGGCACTACATGGACCAGTTCACCTACGCCGAGCGGGCCACGGACTGGCGCGGCAACAACAACATCGCCGAGTCGATCTACCAGCAGCTGCGGCTGGAGCGCTATCCCGAGCCCGCCTGGATCGTCGCCACCGCGGGCACCGGCGGCACCTCCGCGACCATCGCCCGCTACGTCCACTACATGCAGTTCGACACCCGGGTCTGCGTCCCCGACCCGGAGAACTCCTGCTTCTTCGACGGCTGGCTCACCGGCGACGCCGGGACCAACTGCGAGACCGCGTCGCGGATAGAGGGCATCGGCCGGCCCCGGATGGAGCCGAGCTTCGTGCCCGGCGCGATCGACCGGATGATGAAGGTCCCGGACGCGGCCAGCATCGCCGCCGTCCGCGCCCTGGAGACGGCGATCGGCCGCAAGGCGGGCGGCTCGACCGGCACCGGGCTGTGGAGCGCCCTGAAGATCGTCGCGGAGATGGTCGCCGAGGGCTGTACGGGGTCCGTGGTCACGCTGCTCTGCGACCCGGGGGACCGCTATCTCGACAAGTACTACTCGGACGACTGGCTGGCCTCGCAGGGCCTGGACATCACGCCCTACGCGCGCACCATCGACACCTTCCTGACCACCGGCACCTGGAGCTGCTGACCGGGTGCGGCGGCTGCGGCTCAGGGGCGGGTCAGGCGCCGGTCCAGGGCCCGTACGGAGTCCCGGAAGGCGCGGCCCAGGCCCGGCCGGGCCGCCGTCATCAGCCAGCGGAACGGCGCCGGGCCGTCGGCCGCGAACGTCCACCGCACCCGCGTCCCGCCGCCTGCCGGGGTCAGCCGCCAGTCCTCCAACAGGGCCCGCGGTCCAGGGGCGTTGGTGGTGTCGACCCGATAGGCGTAGTGCGCGTCGGGCTCGGCCGCCAGCACCGTCTCGCCGAACCGCGTGCCGCCCGTCAGGCGGATGTCGCGGCCCGCGCCGCCGCGCGTCGGTGCCGCACGGGACACCCCCGTGAACCAGTCAGCCCAGCCCGCCACGTCCTCCGCCAGTGCCCGGTAGACGATCTCCGGCGGCGCGGCGGCCTCCGCGGCGAACACCAGCCGCAGCGGGGCGGCGGCGACGAAGTCGAGCTCGACGGGGCGGAGTCGGCGTGGCACGGTACGAGCACCCCCTGGGGGACGGCCGGCGGGACAGCGCGGCACACCCTGACCGGCGCGGTGTCAGACGTCTGCGCCGGCGGCCGGTTCGCCCGCCACCACCAGCTCGGTCGGCAGCTCCGCGAACTCCGCCCGCACCTCCGCCGGCAGCCCGGCATCCGTCACCAGCACATCCACCTGGTCCAGGCCGGCGAACGAACTCAGGCCCACCGTCCCCCACTTGGTGTGGTCGGCGACCACCACCACCCGCCGCGCGGACCGCACGAAATGCCGGTTGGTCTCCGCCTCCGCGAGATTCGGCGTCGACAGCCCCGCCTCCACCGATATGCCGTGCACCCCGAGGAAGAGCAGATCGAAGTGGAGCGACCGGATCGCGGCATCGGCCACCGGCCCGACCAGGGTGTCCGACGGCGTCCGCACCCCGCCCGTGAGCACCACCGTCGCCGCCTCCGCGGCCGGCATCCCCTCGCCGCTGGCGGCGGCCCGCTGGGCGTTGTAGAACACATCGGCCACCCGCACCGAATTCGTCACCACCGTCAGCTCCGGCACCTCCAGCAGCTGGTGCGCCAGCGCGAACGCGGTCGTGCCGCCCGCCAGCGCGATCGCGCTGCCCGGCACCGCCATCCGCGCCGCCGCCTTGGCGATCTCCGCCTTGGCGCTCAGCTCCAGCGCCGACTTCACCTCGAACCCCGGCTCATGGGCGCTCGGGTCGCTCACCGGCAGCGCGCCGCCGTGCACCTTCTCGACCATGCCCTGGCGGGCCAGCGCGTCCAGATCGCGACGGACCGTCATGTCCGAGACGCTGAGCCGGCGGGTCAGCTCATTGACGCGCACCCCGCCCCGCCGTCTGACCTCGTCGAGAATCAGGGCACGCCGCTGCTCCGCGAGGAGGTTCTGGTTGTCGCTCACCCCGGCCCGTCCCTTCCGCCCGGCACCGCGTCCCGGGTCCTGCACACGGGCTGCCCGCCGCCCGCGATCACTGGTGCCCTCATCCTCGCACGAGGGTCCGACAACGGCCCCGACGCCGCTGTGCACGGCACCCGCAGCGGACCCGGCGGACCGCGGGAACCGAAACCCGGATGAAGGCGCTCCCAGAGGAAAGAGACAATCCCGGGGACCACGGACCGCACGGCACACCGCACTCCGCATCACGCACCGCATCACGCACCGCACTGACATCGGGGGAGAGCCAGTGGAGACCGCGGACACACCACCGCACACCGGCCCAACGGGCCGTACCACCACGACAGATGCCGCACCGGACACCGCACCGGACACCGCGCCGCTGCCCCAGCTCAGCCTGGAGCTGCTGGTCCACGGAGTCGGCGGCACCACGCCCGAGAAGATGCTCGGCGACCCGCGCGTCCAGCGGATCACCGGCGACGACACCGCCGCCTGCTACCGCCGCACCGACGACGCGGACGCCGAGGAGCGGACCGGCGACCACTTCTCCGAACCGGTCCGGGAGGCGTACTGCTGGAGCAATCTGACGTCCGGCAACGGCGCCCGCGCGCTCTGGCTGATCCTGGTGCCCTTCATGGTCGCCAACCTCGCCCACTGGATGCGCCCGGCCGCTCCGCCCGACCACCGGGCGCAGCGGATCTACGACCTCCTGGTGCGCCTCCTCGCGCTCACCCTCACCGTGCTGCTCGCCGCCGCGGCCTGCGAGGTCGCCCTCGACCTCACCGCCTGGCAGTGCGCCGGCACCCCCGTCTGCGTCGCCGGGAAATCCTGGCTGGGCTTCCTCAGCCCCGACAACGCCGGCTGGTGGAGCGTCCCCGGCCGCCGGCTGGCGCTCGCCTCCGTCGTGCCCCTGATGGTCGTCGGATTCCTCTGGTGGCTCTCGCACCGCACCTGGAGCGCGTACGAGTCCGCCTCGCCGCCGCCCCGCCGGCCCGGCGCCTCCCGCGACACCCCCGCCGAGGAGCGCACCGCGCTCAACCTGGACGGCTTCTGGTACGGCCGCCGGCTCGTCGCCCGGCTGCGCGCCGCGCACACCACGGCCGGGGTCCTGACCATCGCCGCCGCCCTGCTCGTCGCCTCCCTCCGGAGCGACCGGCGGGTCGGCGACGGCACCCTCGTCGCCCTCGGACAGGGCCTGGCCTTGCTGGTCGTGCTGCTCGCCGCCGGCACCCTGCTCGTCGTCTGGCGCACCGCCCGCAGCGAGGCGGCACCGGACGACGGGTCCGACCACCCGGCCGTACGGGCGCTGCCGTACGCCGCCCTGCTCGTGCTGGCGCTGACCGCCGTCCACGCCGGCTGGGCGCGCCCGGAAGCGCGCAGCCACGGCCCGCTGCCCGGTGTCGCGGCCTTCGGCGGGATCGCCGTCCTCCAGGGCGCCTTGGTCCTCGCGCTGGCGGTGACCGCCTGGTTCCTGCAGCGCGCCGCCCGCGACGAGGCCCGGACGGCGCTGCGCGGGATGGGCGGGCCCGCCGTCGCGCTGCTGTCCTGCGCGGTCGGCGGGGTGCTGTCCGGGGGAGTGGCGGTGCGGTTCGCCGACTGGATCGGCGGGCCGGCGGCCCCCGGCCGGGACCCCGCCGCGATCCCCGGGCCGCCGGTCCTGCTGTCCTGGCAGGCGTCGGTGATCCCCGCGCTGCTGGTCGTGGTCGCCGTCGTCGCGGTGCTCGCCGGGATCCGGGTGATCGTCGTCCGCAACCGTGTCGCCCAGGACGTGCCGGGCCTCTACGACCCGCGCGAGCGGCCCGACGCACCGCGCACCCGGCGGATCGCCGGCACCATCGCACGCGCCGGGCTGACCGACGCGGCCCCGGTCCTGGTGGCCGCCACCGCCGCCGTCACGCTCACCCTGGGGGCGGGCGCGGTGGCCGGCGCCTGGATCACCGACCAGGCGCCCGGCCGCGCCACCGCGGACCCCCCGCCGGTCCTCCACGCCGCCGCCGAGACCGCCGAATCCCTCGGCTCCTGGCTCATGGGCGCCGGTGTCATCCTGCTGCTCACGATGGGCCGGCGCGCCTACCGCGACCACTCCGCCCGCCGCACCATCGGCATCCTCTGGGACGTGGGCACCTTCTGGCCGCGCGCCGCCCACCCCTTCGCGCCGCCCTGCTACGCCGAGCGCGCGGTGCCCGACCTGACCTGGCGGATGGCCACCTGGACCGAGCGGTTCGACGGCCGGCTGGTGATCTCGGGGCACTCCCAGGGCAGTGTGCTGGCCGCGGCGGCCGTCTGGCAGCTGGACCTGGTCACCCGCAGCCGGGTCGCGCTGCTGACGTACGGCAGCCCCCTGGAACGCCTCTACGGCCGCTGGTTCCCCGCCTTCTTCGGCCCGACCGCGCTCACCGGGCTGCACCGCGAGATGGACGACTGGCGCAACCTGTGGCGCTTCACCGACCCCATCGGCGGCCCGATCCGGCTCACCTGCGAGGACGGCCGTCGGATCGACGAGGGGCCGCTGCGCGACCCGCTCGCCTTCGGCCGCACGCTGCAGAACCCGCTGCCCGCCCAGATCCTCGGCCACGGCGACTACCAGGCCGACCCGGTCTTCGACAAGGTACGCGCCGAACTGATCGCCCGGCTCGGCCCCGCGACACCGTGCCCGCGCGCCGAACGGGCGCCCGCTCACGGCAGTTCGGGCAGGTCCTCCGCGTAGAGGAGGGTCAGGTCGTCGGTACTCGGGTCGGGCAGTTTCGCCACCCGGCCCGCGTGCCGCTCGACCATCGCCTCGAACGTCTGCCGCGCGGTACGCCCATTGCCGAACGACGGCCCCTTGGGCAGCGCCGTGAAGTACTTCAGCAGCCCCTCGCCGGCCCCCTCGGCGAGCCGGTACTCATGCTCCTCGCCCTGCTGCTCGACGATCCGCAGCAGTTCCTCGGGCGCGTAGTCGCCGAACGTGATGGTCCGTGAAAAACGGGACGAGACACCGGGGTTGACCGCCAGGAAGCGCTCCATCTCGGCGGTGTAGCCGGCCACGATCACCACCACCGCGTCCCGGTGGTCCTCCATCAGCTTCACCAGGGTGTCGATGGCCTCCTTGCCGAAGTCCCGCCCGGAGTCCTCCGGCGAGAGGGCGTACGCCTCGTCGATGAACAGCACCCCGCCGCGCGCCCGGTCGAACGCCTCCTGGGTGCGGATCGCCGTCGACCCGATGTGCTCGCCCACCAGGTCCACCCGCGACACCTCGACCAGGTGCCCGCGCTCCAGTACGCCCAGCGCGTGCAGGATCTCGCCGTACAGCCGGGCCACCGTCGTCTTGCCGGTGCCGGGGGAGCCGGTGAAGACCAGATGGCGGCGGGCCGAGGCGGCCTTGAGCCCCGCCTCCTGCCGCCGCCGGCCCACCTCGATCATGTTGATCAGGCTGCGTACCTCGCGCTTGACGCTCTCCAGCCCTACGAGGGTGTCCAGTTCACCCAGCACCTCCTCGGAGGGGCGGCCGGCCACCGGCTCTTCCGCGGTCTCGGTGGCCGCCGACGGGGCGCGCTGCGCCGGGACGTTGCCCAGCAGCCCAGCCGTCTGCGTCGCCTGCTGCACCGAGGGCGCCGTCGCCGCCCCCGCGGCCGGCGCCGGTGTGGTCCGGCTCTCGTCGCTGGTGCAGTCCTCGACAGTGGGCCCGCCGCCGGTGCCGTGCGCGTCGGCGAACTCGTAACCGCCCCGCGCACAGCGCTCCGTACGGCACCGGGTCAGCGTGGTGCGGCAGCCGTCGATCACATGGAAGCCGAAGCCCGAACTGCCGGTGACCCGGCAGCCGTGGAAGGTGCCGCGGCCCTCCGCCGAGACGTAGAACCCGGCCTCGGTGGGCGAACTGACCGTGCAGCCCTCGATGGTGGGATCCGCGCCCTTGGTGACGATCACGCCGGTCTGCGCCGCGTCGATGGTGCAGTTGGCGAGCGTGCCGCCGCTGCCGTGGTCGCGGAACCAGGCGCCGGTCGAGGTCTCCCGGATCCGGCAGTCGTCCAGCTGGACGGTCGCGCCGTCGCTCACCGACACCGCGGTGTTGCGGACCTGCGCGATATCGCAGTCCACGACGTCGGCGCGGGAGCCCCGGTCGAGCACGAACAGCGCGTCCGGCACGTCGTGCACCCGCGTGGCGTCGAGCACCGCGGTCGCGCCGTCGCTGACCCACACCGCGGGATAGTCGCCCGTACTGTCGTGGATCTCGCACTGGTTGGCGTCCACCCGAGTGCCCGGGTCCCATACGGACAGGCCGTTGCGCCCGAAGTGCCGCACGGTGCTGCGGGTCAGCGTCAGCACCGACCGCGAGCGGAGGTCGACGGCGTTCTCCGGGATGTCGTGGATGTCGCAGTCGGCGAGGGTGAGCACCGCGTCGGTGTCCAGGGTGACGCCGTCCGCCGACGTCCGGTGCACCGTGCAGTGGGTGAGATGCCCGGTGGCCCGCGCAGCCACCTGGACGCCCGTGCCCTTGATCTCGTACAACTCGCAGCCGATCGCCTCGACCGCGCTGCCCTCGCCGGTCAGGGACAGGCCCGCCCCCGAGGCGTGGTGGATCCGGCAGTTCTCCAGCCGAGGATGGGCGCCGCCGCGCACCGCCACCCCGGCCTGCCCGGCGGCCATCACCTCGCACTCCTCGAAGACCCCGCCGGCGCCGTCCAGCACGCTGATGCCGACGCCGCCCGTGTTGTCGACCGTGCAGCGGCGCACCGTCGGACGGGCCCCGCCCCGGACCTCGATACCGGCCGCGGACCGGGTCACCACCCGGATGTCGGCCAGTTCGGGGGCGCCGTCCTCCACCAGCAGCGCGGGCGAGGCGGAATCCGCCGCCTCCAGATGCAGATCGTGGACGGTGGCCGAGGCCCGTATCGTCAGCGCCACACCGTCGGCCGGCGCGATCCGCACCGACCCGCGGGCCCCCTCGGGACCGCGCAGCGTCACCGCGCGCAGCAGCACCAGGTTCTCGCGGTACGTACCGGCCGGCACGGTCAGCACGTCACCGTCCCCGGCGGCCTCCAGGGCGGCGGCGAGCGAACTGTACTCCCCGGTGCGGCGCCGCCAACGCGACGATCCGGAGTGCGTCACCTGGACCGAGCCCTGTGCCATGGCGCTGTCGTGTCCCCACTTCGTGCGGCGGATGTCGCCCCGGCAGTCATACGTCCGCGGATGTCCGCATCGGGGTCTGCGAGGCCCCAGCCGAGAGGCTGGCTGCACCACCGTAGCGCGCCCGGCGAGTGGTGGCGGACACAGTCCGCCGCCTGGTCAGCCGCACCTCAACTCCCGGCGTCCGCCCGGCCCCAGTCCTGCCCCGCGCGCTCCCATGCCGCGTCCCAGCGGCGGTACCGACGCACCATCAGCTGCCGGACGGCCAGCCGCCGGGCGGCGTCGACCAGCCCTCCGGCGACCCCGGCGACACCCAGTCCGGCCAGCACCGCATGGGTCGCCGCCGCGCCCGTGTCCATCGGGCGCGGCACCATTCGCCCGCGGCCGTCGGTCCAGATGCGGAACCGCGCACCGGGCTGCACGGCCCGGGTTGCCGCGATCTCGGCGGTGTGCGCGCTGCCGTCCCGCCCGGTCCAGCGGGCCACCGTCCCCAGGCGCGCCGTGTGCGGGGAGGAGGTCTCCGGATCGGAGTGGGCGGGCGGCCGGGAGGCCGGTCGGTCGGCGGTGGCCCACACCGGATACCGCTCCCGGTGCTGCCGGCGTACGGCCTCCAGCAGCGCGCCGTGTGCGGCCCGGCCGGCGGACCAGCCGAGCGCGGGCGCCCCGAAGGCGATCAGCAGGGCGGCGGCCAGCGCGATCCAGGCTTCGATCCGGTCCGTCCGCCGTCGCACCGGATTGTGCCGCCAGTGCCATAAGCCCCACATCGCCCGCATCGCCGCCCCTTTGCTGCCTTTGCCGCCGCCCAGATCTGTGCATACCGCGTGGCACGGCGTCCATGCGAAGGTTCGGTGAAGAGAGAGTGACATCGCGCCGCGGGGCGGCGGCCGGCCCGGTCGCATCCGCCCCACCGGACCCACCCGTTTCGTGAACACCCCATGTCGCGGTGCGAGTTGGGGGTGTTTGGGGGGAGTTGTGATGCTCGTTGCGAAAAGGCCGAAGAGCGCCCCGTACGCCCCGGCGTCAGGGCAGCCGTACGGCCACGGTCACCACCGCGCCCGCCTCGCCCGCGGCCCCGGGCGCCCCCGTCCCCCTGGACACTGCGAACCGGTCGGCCACCAGCCGCGCCAGCCACAGCCCGCGCCCCTTCGGCGCGCCGTCCAGGCCCGGCAGCAGTTCCGGGATCACCGCCTCGCTGAACCCCGGCCCCGCGTCGCTGATCCGGCACTCCAGCTCATCGCCCACCCGCCGCAGCACCAGCCGTCCCGAACCGCCCGCGTGCTCCACGGCGTTCCCGGCGATCTCGTCCACGGCCAGCACGAACTCGCCGCGCCGCGGCTCGCACAGCCCCTCGCGGGCCGCGCATTCCTCGACCAGCAGCCGCAGTTGCGGCAGCAGGCGCGCGGTGAAGCGCCGCTGCAGCAGCCGGCGGCCGGGCTCCTCCGCCGGCACCTCCGCCCGACCGGCCGGTTCCGGGTTCAGCACGGCCGTACCACCTCCGTCGGCGTCAGCCGCGGCACCGCATCGGCGCCCAGCCGCCGCAGCATCCGGCGCTGCCCGCCGTCGCAGCGCACCTCGACCAGATCATGGCCCACCGCGCCCCGGGCCAGGGCGAGCAGCGCCACCGCGCAGCCCACCGAGAGAAAGTGCAGCCGCGTCAGATCGACGGTGAGCCGGCGGGCCGCCGCCGTCCGCGCCAGTGCGATCTCCAACGACCGGGTGAACGCGGCCTGGTTCGCCGCATCCGCCTCGCCGACGAAGCACAGCGCCTCGCCGGGGCCGCGCACCGCCCGCAGAGTGCCCAGCCGCTCCAGCACGGCGCGCGGGTGCGCCCGTTCCATCGCGGCCACCACCTTCCGGTCGAACCGGCGGCGGTCGTACGCGCAGATCTCCGTGTACGGCCGCCCGGCGAACAACTCGTCCGCACCGGTCTCCCGGCGTTCCATCACCGCGACGTCGGTGCCGAGGGCGGGCACCCAGCCCATGTCGATGAACGCCCGCAGCCCCGCATAGCCCTCGGCCGTCGCCCGGTCGGTGGCCGCGCGCAGCCGGCCGAGCTGCCGGGCCGCGGTGAACTCGGTGTCCGGCAGGAGCAGTTCCCGCATGCTGGTCAGCACCAGCTGGCCGCGCTCGCGGGCCGGGACCGTGCTGCGGCTCGGGAAGTCGATGCGGGCCAGCACCTCTTCCTCCGGCACGCCGGGGCAGGGCAGCACCAGGACCTTCTCGCCGCGGGCCAGCCCGAGGCGCACGAAGGCCGTGACGACCTCCCAGCGCACCTCGTCGTTGCCGTAACTCACAAAGGCGTGGTCCCCGGGCCGCAGATGCTGGACAGGGATGAGAAGACCGCCTCCGGCGTCCCTTGCAGGCATCGACACAACAGCTCTCTGTCTCCCCCCGCGGCCGGTCCCGTCGGCGGCGCTGTGCGCTCACTGTAGGCAGCCGCCGACCGGCCCGCAATGCGTACGACGGCAGCCGTGCACACCCGTGGCGCGACCACGCCGGAGGGGCGCGCCGGCCCGTCAGCCGAGTATCTCGAACGGGTCGCCGATCCGGATCGTGCCCGTCCCGCGCGGGATCAGATTCTGGCCGAAGACCAGCCGGTCGCCGAAGCGCCGGTTGCGGGCCAGCGTCCGCAGCGGTTCCTTCCCGCGCTCGGCGGTGGACTGGTCGGTGGTGGTGACCACGCACCGTGCGCTGGGCTTGGCCACGTCGAAGACCACCTCGCCGATGCGCACCCGCCGCCAGTCGTCCTCCGCCCAGGGCGCGGTGCGGTCCACCACCACATTGGGCCGGAAACGGTTCATCGGCAGCGGGCCCTCGTCGGGGAGGTCGCCCTGCGCGACGAGGGAGTTGAGGGCGTCCAGCGACGCGGTGGTGGTGAGCAGCAGTGGATAGCCGTCGGCGAAGCTGACGGTGTCCCCGGGCAGGCCGTACTCCGGATCGACGGGGCGGCGCTTCTCCGGGGCGTCGAGATGCACCATCTGGCACTCGACCCCGAGATAGGCACGGAACCACTCGGCCGCCTCGGCGCCCGCGGGCACCACCTCGACCTCGTCCTTCCACACCCCGACCGAGATCGTCTCCACCGGGGCCGGCACCTCGACCGTCAGCGGCGGCATCCCGGGCGCGGTCAGCCGCAGGGCACCCTCGGGCCGCTCCTCGGCACGGGCCAACGCCAGCGCCGGATGCTGGCGTTGGGTCACCAGCCGCCGCTCGGCGTCCACCACCAGCCAGCGTCGGTCCCCGGCGAGCCCCCACGGCTCCACGACCGCCTCGCCGGGACCGGACCCCGCCATGGATTTGACCGGATAGAGATGGAGCGACTGCAGCACGGACATCGACATGGCCCCATCCTGCCAGCCGCCTCGGACAATTGACCGAACGGCCGGGACGGGACCGTCGGTCCGGTCAGTATCCGCGGGGGTACTGGCGGCCGTACGGATCGTCGAAGGGCGAGGCGGGCCGCGGTGCGACCGGGGCGGCCGGGCGCATCGCTTCGTAGCCGGTGCCGCCGGCCGGGCGCTGGTGCTGCTGCGGGGGCTGGTAGCCGCGGGTTCCCGCCTGCTGCGGGATGTACGGGGCCGGGGTGTGCTGCAGCGGGGCGACCGGCTGCGCGGCGGCACCCGGATACCCGTTGCCCGCGGAGGGATAGGAGGGCCCCGCGGGAAGCGCGGGCAGCGCCGAAGGCAGCGCCGGCAAATGGGAGGAACCGGTGTCGTAAGGGGACGGATTCACGCGGATCGGGGCGATCTGCGGGGTACCCCGCTCTGCGACGAGGCTGTCGTAGATCGGGGTGTCCGGGAAGGAGGGCGAAGCGTAGTAGCCGCCGCCGTAGGTAGAGCGGGGGGAGGTCATGCTTCATAAGTTAAGCCCACGATGTGTCGATTGGGGAGCCTGAAAAGAGGGTTGTTTTATGGGTTGCGAGCGACCATGGGTCCACAATGCGAGCGAACTTGTGAAAATCGGTCGCGATCGCCCGTAGGAATCGTGTAAAGAGCGCGCTTCTCGCGGATGAACAGTTGGCGATTCCGGGTGCTCACGGCCAAGTAGGTTGGGGTGCACTGCCGCTGACGGGGTGCGAGGGCGAGCGGAACGAGGGGACCGGGAGACCGAGAGGAAGGTGCGGCGATGCCGATGCTCAAGGGCGGCCATGTGCCGGTCCCGGCCACGGCGGTACGGGTGGAACTGGGCTGGCGGCCGGCCCCCGGCGTGCCGGACGTGGACGCCTCCGCGCTGCTCCTGGTGTCCGGAAGGGTCCGCGGCGACGCCGACTTCGTCTTCCACGACCAGCCGGCGCACGCCTCCGGCGCCGTACGCCATGAGGGCAAGCGGGCGGCCGGCGGGGCGGTGACCGACGCCATCGCGGTGGATCTGGCCGCCGTGGAGCCCGCCGTCGAGACGGTGGTGCTCGCCGCCTCCGCCGACGGAGGCGGCTTCGGCGCCGTGCCCGGCCTGCACATACGGGTACTGGAGGCGGCCGCGGGGGCCGAGCTGGCCCGCTTCGACAGCGCGGACGCCACCACCGAGACCGCCTTCGTCCTGGGCGAGTTCTACCGCCGCGCCGGGGCCTGGAGGTTCCGTGCGGTGGGGCAGGGGTACGTCAGCGGGCTCGCCGGGCTGGCCACGGACTTCGGCATCCGCGTCGAGGAGGAGCCGCCCGCGCCGCCGGCTCCGTATCCCGGTCAGGTCCCTGCGGCGCCCGCGCCGCCCTCGTTGCCGCCGGGTCAACCGGTGGCGTCAATTCCGCCACCGTCCGGGCAACCCGCGCCGGCTTCCGCGCCCCCTCCCGCGCGCCTGGCAAAAGTCACCCTCACGAAGGACGCTCCGGCGGTTTCGTTGACGAAGCAGGGCGGCACGTCCGGCACGATGCGGGTGAACCTCAACTGGAGCGCGGGCAGCGCCGGGAGGCGATTCACCAAGAAACTCGGCCGCAGGGCCATGGAGGCGCTGGGCGCCCGCGGCGCGCCGCTGCCGCCGTCCGGTGACCTCGACCTCGACCTCGACCTGTGCGCGCTCTACGAACTCACCGACGGCTCGGCCGGTGTGGTGCACCCGCTCGCCGACGCCTTCGGCGCCCTGGACGCCCCGCCGTACATCCGGCTCGACCGCGACGACCGCACCGGCGCGGTCGCGACCGGCGAGAACCTCACCGTCAACCTCGACCACCAGGCGCGCTTCCGGCGCATCCTGATCTTCGTGACGATCTACGCCGGCGCCCGCAGCTTCGAGGGACTGAACGCCACGGTCACCCTCCAGCCCCGGCACGGCGCCCCCGTCGAGTTCTCGCTCGACGCCTGCGCGGTCCCCTCCACCGTCTGCGCACTGGCCCTGATCACCCACACCGGCGGCGAACTCGTCGTGCGGCGCGAGGCCCGCTACCTCGTCCCCGAGCCCGGCGTCAGCCCGCAGCGCACCGTCGACCACGCCTACGGCTGGGGCCTCACGTGGTCCCCGGCCGGCAAGTGACCGCGGGCCCGGCCGGAGCGCGGCTCACACCGCCCCGTAGGTGCGGCCCTTCCAAGCCGCGCCGCGCCCCCGGTAGTGCTGCACCGCGGAGTCGACCGTCATCAGGAGGTAGAGCAGCGCGGTGAAGGGCAGCAGCGGGGCCGACCACAGCGGCTGCCGGTAGTAGCGCAGCATCGGCAGGTACGTACCGCACATCAGGGCCCAGGCCGCGCCGCCCGGCACGGCGAGCGCCGGACGGCCGGCGGCCAGTCCGGCCAGCAGCGCGACCGGCGGCACCAGATAGACCAGGGCCAGGCCGAGGACCGTGCCCAGCAGGAGCAGCGGCTGGTGCCGCAGCTGGGCGTAGGCGCTGCGGGAGACCATCCGCCACAGTCCGGCCAGCCGCGGATACGGCCGCACGCTGGTGACCCGGTCGGCCAGCCCCAGCCAGATCGCGCCGCCGGACCGCTGCACGGCGCGCGCCAGCGTCACATCGTCGATCACCGCGTGCCGGATCGCCTCGGGGACGCCCGCCCGTTCCGCCGCCTCCCGCCGCAGCAGCACGCAGCCGCCGGCCGCCGCGGCGGTCCGCGCACCGCGGCGGTTGACCCGGCGGAACGGGTAGAGCTGCCCGAAGAAGTACACGAACGCCGGCACGACCAGCCGCTCCCAGAAGGTCACCACCCGCAGCCGCGCCATCTGCGACACCAGATCCAGGTCCGCGGAGTGGGCCGCGGCCACCAACTCCCGGAGGCTGTCCGGGGCGTGCGCGATGTCCGCGTCGGTCAGCAGCAGGTACTCCGGCGCCGCGCGCTCCCGGGCCAGCGCGATGCCGTGCCGCACGGCCCACAGCTTGCCGGTCCAGCCCGGCTCCGGTTCACCGGGGGAGGCGACGGTCAGCAGCAGCCCGCCGCGCCCGTCCGCCAGCTCGCGGGCCAGCGCGCCGGTCCCGTCCGTGCTGCCGTCGTCGACGAGGAAGACCTCCGCCCGGCCGGGGTACTTCTGCGCGAGCAGCGTCGGCAGGCTCGCGGGCAGCACCTCGGCCTCGTCGCGCGCCGGGACCACCACCGCGACCGACGGCCAGCGGTCCGGATCCCGCCGGTCCGGCAGCCGGACGTCGGTCCGCCAGAAGAAGCCCTGCCCCAGCACCAGCCACACCCAGGCCAGCAGCGACCCGGCACCGATCCACTCCATCGCTCCCACGGGCGCAGTCTGCCCACCACGGCCGCCGCTCAGCGGTGATCGACACGGCCTCCCGGTGCGGACGTTCCCCCGGCCGGTATGACAAGTCGGGCGGGCGGCTGAGTAAAGTGTCCGGGTGAAGATCGCGCTGATGGACTCCGGGACCGGGCTGCTCGCGGCAGCCGCCGCCGTTCGCCGTCTGCGGCCGGACGCGGATCTGGTCCTCTCCGCCAACCCCGACAGCCTGCCGTGGGGCCCGCGCAGCCGGGACGAGGTCACCGCCCTCGCGCTGGACGTGGCCCGTGCCGCGGCGGCGCACCGGCCCGACGCGCTGATCGTGGCCTGTAACACCGCGTCGGTGCACGCCCTGCCCGCGCTGCGCGCCGCACTGGAGCCGGCCGTGCCGGTCATCGGCACCGTCCCGGCGATCAAGCCCGCGGCCGCCGGTGGCGGCCCGGTCGCCATCTGGGCCACCCCGGCCACCACCGGCAGCCCCTACCAGCGGGACCTGATCGAGCGGTTCGCGAGCGGGGTGGCGGTCACCGGAGTGCCTTGCCCCGGGCTCGCCGACGCCGTGGAGGCGGCGGACGACGCCGCGATCGACGCCGCCATCGCCGCCGCGGCACATATCACCCCGCGGGACGTACGCGCCGTCGTGCTGGGCTGCACCCACTACGAGCTGGTCGCCGAGCGGATCCGCGCAGCCCTCCAGCAGCCCGGCGCCCCGCGCCTCGTCCTGCACGGCTCCGCCGAGGCCGTCGCCGCTCAGGCACTGCGCAGGATCGGCGCCGAACCGGCACCGTCGGCGGCTCCGACCGGCACCGTCACCGTGATCCTCGGCGGCCGTCCGGCCGCGCTGCCGGCCATGGCGCTGGCGTACGAGGAGGGCCGGCTGCTCGACGTCGACGTCATCCATGACGTCGGCGCCGCCGCGTCGGCTTCGGGCGCGGCGTGACGAACCACGCGCCGTGAAGCGCTGCCGTAGCGTGCGAAGGCGCGTACGCTGCGTCCCATGAGGGACCACCCCCACGAGGGGGCAGCAGCCCCCGATCGCCACGGCTCCGCGGACGGCGCGGCCGGCGGCGCACCTCGCTCCGGCGGCTCCGGTGCGGAGATCCCCGAGGTCTGGCACGGCACCGCCACCAACCGCATGCAGTGGCTGCTGGCCGTCGTGGGCGCGGCCTGCCTGGCGCTGGGCGTCGCCCTCGCCGTCGAGAGCACCTGGACCTCGGGCCTGGCGCCGCTGGTGATGTCCGTGGTCGGCTGTGTCGCGGCCGGCCTACTGGTGCTCTTCGGCACCCTGGCCTTCGTCCATGTCGCGGTCCGGGTCGACGACGACTGCCTGGAGGTCCGGTGCGGCCACATGGGAGTGCCGCGGCGCCGGATCCCGCTGGACACGGTCGTCGGCGCCGACGTCGATCCCCGGGTCACCCCCCGCCACTGGGGCGGCTGGGGCTACCGCTGGCGTCCCGAGCAGGGCACCGCGGTGGTCGTACGCCGCGGGGAGGGGATGGTGCTCCGGCTCGGTGACGGGCGGACGTTCACCGTCACCGTCGATGACGCGGAGGGCGCGGTGCGCTGCGTCCGCGAGCGGCTGCGGCTTCGCCGGCCGACGTCGACGGCGTGACCGGCCCGGCCGCGCGCCCCTGAAGACGTGCCTGATAGGTGCCTGATACGCGCCCGGCGTCCCGGCGGGTGTCCGGCCGCGGCTGGGCGTCCGCGATCCCGGTTCGCGGCGGGGATCCGCCCACCGGGTCCCGTAGGGTCGACGCATGGCAACCCCCGAATTCATCCGCGAACTCCGGAGCTCCATCGGCCGGCAGCTGCTGTGGCTGCCCGGGGTGAGCGCGGTCGTCTTCGACGGCGACGGCCGGGTGCTGCTCGGCAAGCGGGCCGACACCGGCGGCTGGTCGATCATCGGCGGCATCCCCGAGCCCGGTGAGCAGCCCGCCGAGACGGCGACGCGCGAGGTGTACGAGGAGACCGCGGTGCGGGTGGTGGCCGAGGACGTCGTGCTCGTCGAGACCATGCCGCCGACCGAGTACCCCAACGGCGACGTGTGCCAGTTCATGGATGTCACGCTGCGCTGCCGGGCGGTCGGCGGCGAGGCGAGGGTCAACGACGACGAGTCGGTGGAGGTCGGCTGGTTCGCCCTCGACGCCCTCCCGGAGCTGGACGGCTTCGCGCTGACCCGGATCAAGAAGGCGGTGGAGGCCGGGCCGACGTGGTTCCACGGCATGGGGGAGGAACTCGCGGTTCCCTGAGGGGCCGGGGCGGCCGGCGGCGTGGCGTCGGTGCCCCGCCGCGCCCTACAACTCGGTCGTCGACGGCCGTGCTACCGGGGTCACGGAGTCATCGGGCAGGCTGGGCAGTTGGGAGGCGCCCGGAGGACCGCCGGGGCCGCCGTCCCGCCCGGTCGACTCCTCCGTGTGCATCTCCCGCTTGTCCTTGCGGCAGCTGGTGATCCAGGTGCCGGTCGGCCCGCTCTCGTACTGGCACAACCAGCCCCGGACGGCGAGCGCACCGCGGTTCGCGCGTGACGGGGGCGCCCGCAGGAAGAACTCGGCCATCACGTCGTGCGCCTCCGAGCAGCCGACCGTGCCGCCCGCGCCGGGGTCGGCGAACAGCGCGACGCCGTGCGCCCGGCCCAGCGCATCGGCGATCTCGCCGCAGCTCACCGGCTGACCGGGAACGGTGGGCGACGCCGGGTCCGGCGGGCCGCCGCCGGAGCTCTGCGGACCCGGACCGCCGCCCGGTGCGCCGGCCGACGAGGCGGCGGTGGACGTCTCGCCGTCCTCTCCCGTCCCGCACCCCGCCGCCGTGAGAGCGAGCAGCACCGTCGGCGCGATGATGAGCCTCCGCATGGTCGGCCTCCTTGTGGCGGCGGTGCGCAGACGGCACGCCGCGTCGTTCGACGCTAGGAGCCACCAGGGGGGCGAGGCGATCCGGGGCGGCCGTTCGAGTGAGTCCGCGGATCGCCCTCCTGAGGGCCCGGATCCGCTCCAGGGTGCGGGCATGACTGCGATCAGCGGCCCCGGAACGCCGGACTTCCCGGGCCGGCCGCCCTCCGGTTCCCCGGGCTCTCCGGGTTTCGCGGGTTTCGCGGGTTTCCCGGCTTTCCTCGATCTGCGCGGCCGGACCGCGCTGGGCACCGGCGCCGCCAGCGGCATCGGGCGGGCCTGCGTGCTGCGGCTGGCGGCGGCCGGTGCCACGGTCCGGGCGGTGGACCGGGACGCCGCCGGACTCGCCGGGCTGCCGGCCGCCCTCCCCGGTGGCGCGCCGGGCCGTATCGAGCCCCGCCCGCTGGACCTCACCGACCTGGCCGCCGCCGAGCGGGCCGCGGCGGGCAGCGACGTGCTGGTCAACAACGCGGGCATCCAACTCGTGCGGCCCATCCAGGACTTCTCGCCCGAGGTGTTCCACGAGGTGCTGACCGTCATGCTGGAGGCGCCGTTCCGGCTGCTGCGCGGGGCGCTGCCCCCTATGTACGGGCAGGGCTGGGGCCGGATCGTCAACATCTCCTCCGTGCACGGGCTGCGGGCCTCGCCGTTCACGTCCGTGTACGTCGCCGCCACGCACGGTCTGGAGGGCCTGTCGAAGACCGCCGCCCTGGAGGGCGCCGCGCACGGCGTGACCAGCAACTGCGTGAACCCCGGATACGTGCGGACGCCCCTCGTGGAGCGCCAGATCGCCGACCAGGCCGCCGCGCACGGCATCCCCCGGGAACGCGTACCGACCGACCTCCTGCCGGCCGATTCCACCCTCAAGCGGCTGCTCGAACCGGAGGAGGTCGCCGAGGCGGTCGCCTGTCTCTGCACCCCGCAGGCGTCGTTCGTCACCGGGACGTCGCTGGCGATGGACGGGGGATGGACGGCGCACTGAGGGGGCGCGCCCGCGTCGCCGGGGCGCGGCGGACCCCTTCCTACCGGTGGGTACCGGGGTGCTCGGCGAACAGTTTCGGCCAACCGCCATACTGCGAGCGATCTTGCTCCCCGTGCGAAGGGAACCGCCCGCCGTGTCCGCACCCTCGTCCTCCCACCCGCCCGCCGGGCCTTCTGAGCCTTCCGAGCCGTCCGCGCCGCCTGGGCCGTCTGCGGTGCCGGGGAGTTCCCGTACCTCCGTCGTCATCGTGGGGGCCGGGCCGGCCGGTCTGACCGTGGCGAACGTCCTGCGTGCCGCCGGTGTCGACTGCGTGCTACTGGAGGCGGAGAGCCGGGAGTTCATCGAGCGTCGCCCGCGCGCCGGGTTCATCGAGGAGTGGGCAGTCCGCGCGCTGGCCCGGCAGGGGCTGGCCGGGCGGCTGTTGGAACGGGCCGAGACCCAGGCGGAGTTCGAGTTCCGGTTCGGCGGGGAGCGGCACGCGATACGGACCGCGCGGCTGTCGGGGCGGCGCCATTTCGTCTATCCGCAGCCGCTGTTGGTGAGCGACCTCCTGGCGTCGTACGTGGAAGGGGCCGGCGGCCGGGCCCACTTCGGGGTGCGGGACGTGCGGTTGCACGACGTCGACGGGAGCGCGCCCGCCGTCTCGTACCAGGACCCGGGGACGGGGGAGCGGCACCGCCTGGAGTGCGACATCATCGTGGGGGCCGACGGGGCGCGCGGGGTGTGCCGGTCGGCGATACCGGCCGAGCGGGCGGTGCTCACGCGCTACGACCACGGCGTGGCCTGGCTGGCGGTCCTCGCCGAGGCGCCGCCGTCGGCGGACGGGGTGGTCTTCGGGATCCACGAGCGGGGGCTCGGCGCGCACATGGCGCGCAGCCGCGAGATCACCCGCTACTACCTGGAGGTGCCGTCCGGCGACGGCGCCGGGGACTGGCCGGACGAACGGGTCTGGGAGGAGCTGCACATCCGGCTCGCGGCCCGCGGCGCCCGGCCGCTGACCGAGGGGCCGCTGTCCGAGAAGACGGTCCTGGACATGCACAACTACGTTGTGGAGCCCATGGCGTACGGCCGGCTGTACCTGGCGGGGGACGCGGCGCACCTGGTCGCGCCGATCGCGGCGAAGGGGATGAACCTCGCGATCAACGACGCGCTGCTGCTCGGCGAGGCGCTGATCGCCCACGCCAAAGGCGACGACCGCGGCCTGGCCGGCTATTCGGAGGCGTGCCTGCGGCGCGTGTGGCAGTACCTGGAGTTCTCGCAGTGGCTGTCCGAGGTGCTGCACGGCGCCTCGTCCGGCGATCGGTTCCGGGCGGGGACCGCCGCGGCGCGGCTGCGGCGGCTGCTGGGGTCGGAGTCCGCGGCGAAGGCGTTCGCCGGGCTGTACATCGGCGAGGAGTCGGATCTGTAGGTGACGCCGGGGCGGTGGGACGCCGGGTCGGTGGGACGCCGGGTCCGCGGCGCACCGGTTCCGGGGTGCGCCCGATTCGCGGCGCCGGCAACGGAGTTGCCGGGCGGCCGTCGCGCGACCGGGTGCGGGGGTACGGGTGCGGTGCGCTCGGCCGCGGTTCGGCGGCGCTAGGCGGTCGCGTAGACGCGGGTGGCGAACTGCGCGACCTGGGCGTCGGAGAGGTGCTTCGCGAGGTCGGCCTCGGAGATCATCCCGATCAGCTGGTGGCCGCCCTTGACGTCGATCACCGGGAGGCGCTTGATCCGGTGCTGCTCCATGGTGCGCAGCACGTCGGCGGCGTCCGCCTCGGCGTCGATCCAGTGGAGCTTCTGCTCCAGGGTCCCGGCCTGCACCGTCGCCGGATCGATGCCCTCGGCAATGCACTTGATGACGATGTCACGGTCGGTGACCATGCCCGCCAGCCTGTTGTTGTCACCGCAGATGGGCAGGCAGCCGACCTTCAGGTCACGCATCATCTTCGCCGCGTCGAGCAGAGTCTGGTGCGCGCCCACACACTGCACTCCGCCGGTCATGATGTCCCGGGCTCGCTGTTTGCTGGCCATGATTCCTCCCGCCTTCGGAGCGTGGTCGACGTTGCGTCGTTGCTTCGATGACACCACGAATGGCGCATGCTCGCTTCCGGGGCCAAAGGGGGTCCCGGACCGGTTCCCGGAGGGCCCGCGCTGCTGCTGCCACACCGGGGAATCGGGCATATCGTTCATAGTGTGGTCGGGTGCGGGGGTAGCGGACCGGGAGAGGCGGACGGTGCCGTGCGGGGGCGGTGCGCGTACGGCCGACGGTGTGTCCCCGTGCGAATCCACTCGCGGAAAGAAGGGTTCCGATGCATGCTGCGCTCAGCTCTGCCGACCTCGCCAAGCTCCGGCGGCAGCGGCCCTATCCGGCCGTGACGGTCCTCATGCCGACGCATCGCCGGGAGCCGGACAACGCACAGGACCCGGTCCTGTTGCGCAACATGATGGCCGAGGCCAAGGAGCAGCTCCAAGCCGATCCGGACATCAGCAGGGACCGACGGATCGACGTCATCGAGCAGTTGGACCAGGCCCTCTCGGAGATCGACCTGACGCACGCCGAGGACGGGATGGCGGTCTTCGCCGCGCCGGGCGAGCACCAGGTGTGGTCGCTGGGCCGTACGGTGCCCGCCCGTGTGGTGCTCTCGGACACCTTCCTGACCCGCAACCTGGTCGCCGCGCAGGCCGCCGAGCGGCCGTTCTGGGTCATGGCGCTCTCCGCCGGCCGGATCTCCCTGTGGAGCGGTGCGGCGGATCGCGTCACCGAGGTGCACCGGGGCGGCTTCCCGCTGACCCGCAGCCTCGTCGACCCGGACGCGGAGAACCAGGAGCAGGTCGGTGAGATCCCCAGCACCTTCAGCGACGAGCACACCCGCCAGTTCCTGCGGGAGGCGGACACGGTGATGAGCGCCGTCCTCAAGTCCGACCCGCGGCCGCTGTACGTGGCCGGCGAGGCGGCCGCGCTCGCCCTGCTGGACGATGCCGGCACCGTCCTGCGCGGCGCCAAGGGCGCCAAGGGGGAGGTCACGCAGGTGCCGCAGGCGGGGCTGGCGGCCGGACCGCCCGACGCGGTGTGGCAGGCCGTACGCCCCTACGCCGAGAAGCGGGCGGCCGGTGAGGTCGAGGAGGTGCTGGCCGAACTGGACCGGGCGCGCGGGCGCCGGGCGTTCGCGGCCGGGGTCGACGAGATCCGGCAGAACGTCACCACCGGCCGGGTCGCCCTGCTGGCCGTGGAGGAGAACTACCGCGAGACGGTGCGGGAGACCGGCGGCCATCTGACACCGGCGGAGCCCGGCGAGCGGGACGCGGTGGACGACATCGTCGACGAGATCGTCGAACGGTCCCTGGACACCGGCGCGGAGGTGCGGTTCGTACCGGACGGCACGCTGGCCGAGGTGGGCGGCATCGCGAGCGCGTTGCGCTACTAGTGCGCCGCGGTGTCGGCCACGGACCGGCCGACGGCGGTCGAACGGCGGTCAACGGGTCATCCGTCGACCGCCGTTCGCCGTCCGGCGTCAGGCCGGTTGCATCCGGAAGTGGCGGGTGAACCAGTCGCGGGCGAGGACGCAGACCCGGTCCAGGGCGCCGCGCTCCTCGAAGAGATGCGTGGCGCCGGGGACGATTTCGAGCGTGTTCTCGCAGCTCAGCGCGGACTGCGCCTGGCGGTTGAGGTCCAGCACCAGGGTGTCGTTGCCGCCGACGATCAGGAGGGTCGGCGCCTCTACGGAGCCGAGCAGCGAGCGGCCCGTGAGGTCGGGGCGGCCACCGCGGCAGACCACGGCGCCGATGTCCGCGTCCGGGTAGGCGGCGGCCCGCAGTGCGGCGGCGGCTCCGGTGCTGGCGCCGAAGTAGCCGATGGGCACGGGCGCGCGGGCGCGCAGCCAGCGGGTGGCGTCCGCGAGCCGGCGGGCCAGGGTGTCGATGTCGAAGACGTTGGCCCGGTTGGCCTCCTCGGCCGGGGTGAGCAGGTCGAAGAGCAGGGTGCCCAGGCCCGCGCGGTTGAGGGCCGCGGCCACCGCGCGGTTGCGGGGGCTGTGCCGGCTGCTGCCGGAGCCGTGGGCGAACATCACGATCGGCGCGGTGGCGGTGGGCCGGACGAGATCCCCGGTGAGCCGCACCGGGCCCGCCTCGATCCGCACCTCCTGCTCGGTCGGCACGCTCGCCGGCGTTCCGGACGCGGCACGCGCGGCCGGGCCGGCCGCGGCCTGGGCCAGGAGGGAGACGACCTCGTCGTCCGAGGTCTGGGAGAAGTCCTCGTACCACTCGCCGACCGCGGAGAACGCGTACGGGGTGGAGAGGCAGACGATCTCGTCCGCCTTGCTGCGCAGGCGCTCGGCGGCGTCGGGCGGCGCCACGGGGACGGCCAGTACGACACGGGCCGCGCCCTGGGCGCGTACCACCTCGCAGGCGGCCGCCGCGGTGGCGCCGGTCGCGATGCCGTCGTCGATCACGATCGCCGTCCGGCCCTCCAGCGTCAGCCGCGGCCGGCCGGCCCGGAAGCGGGCGGCCTGCCGGGCGAGTTCCGCCGCTTCCTCGCGCTCCACGGAGGCGACGTCGGACTGGTTGATCCGGCCCCGGCGGATGATGTCGTCGCTGATGACGCGTACGCCGCCCTCGCCGATGGCGCCGAATCCCAGCTCGCGTTGATACGGGACGCCGAGTTTGCGGACGACGATCACGTCGAGGGGGGCGTCGAGCGCCTGGGCCACCTGATAGGCCACCGGGACGCCGCCACGGGGCAGGCCCAGGACGACGGGATCCTCGCTCTCCAGGTGGCGCACGGCCTCGGCGAGGCGGCGTCCGGCGTCCGCGCGGTCAGTGAACAGCACGATGTGCACCCCCTACCCAGGGGAGACGGAAGCCACGTCCACACCTAGTTCGAAATAACCCCACATCGCGTCATTGCGCAAGTCAGAGCAGGGCGACGATCTCCGGGACCGACCACCGAGCGTCCACCCCCGGACACGCGGCGAGATATTCCGCGGTGCGTTGCCGGGTCCAGCCGTGGGTGGCCGTGATCCCGGCGGCGATATGGCGCAGATAGGCGGGGGCGGGCGGGTTCGGCGGGACGTCCGCGCTGCGCCAGGGGGCGGTGAAGGTCAGCACCGGGTGCCCGTCGAGCCGGCCGGGGCAGACCAGGGTCTCGTACCGGCCGGGGCCGAGGCGGGCGCGTCCGCGGGTGAGGACCGGTGTGAGGTCGAGGTCGCCGGACGGCTCGCGGTACATCTCCTGCGCGGCGATGTCGGAGAACTGAGAGAGCGTCAGGAGGTAGGCATGGGCCGGGAGTTCGCCGTCCGCGTCAGCGTCGTAGAAGGCCCGGCCGCCGGTCCACAGCGCGGATTCGGTGGCGAAGTACAGCCGGCCGCGGAGGAGCACGGGCGCGCTGCGCGCGGGACGGCGGGGGTCGCGGCAGCCGGGGTGGTCGCGCTCGCCGCCGGGCGGACGGCCGCCGGCGAGGTAGTGGCCGAGCCTCTCGGGGTGCATGTTGGACCCGTAGGCGGCGTACCAGACCAGGGGGGCGGGGGCGGTACCGGCCGCGTACCGCCCGGGCTCCCGGGGTTCCAGGGCGCGCGGGGTCATCACGTGTCCACGGTATCGCCGCGGGTCGCCGGGGCGACCGGGGAGCCCGCAAGCGGCCCGGACCGCGCGCTGTGCGGCGGGGGAGCGGGCGCCGGTTGATCGGTCCCCCGGCGGGCTGATAGACCTCCTGTCCGTGGCTACTACCAGCGAGAACAGCAACCGGTGGATCCGCCGGTTCCGGCCGGCCGACGACGCGCCGTGCGGATTGGTCTGCTTTCCGCACGCCGGGGGCTCGGCGACGTTCTACTACCCGGTGGCGCAGGCGCTGTCCCCGCAACTGGACGTGCTCGCCGTGCAGTACCCGGGCCGCCAGGACCGGCTGTCCGAGCCGTGCCTGGAGGACATCCACGAGGTGGCCGAGCAGGTCAGCGCGGCGCTGGAGCCCTGGGCCGGCCGGCCGCTGGCGCTCTTTGGCCACAGCATGGGCGCCACCGTCGCCTACGAGGTCGCCAGGAATCTGGAGCGGGCCGGCAGGCCGCCGCTGGGCCTGTTCGCCTCCGGGCGCCGCGCCCCGTCCCGGCACCGCGACCTGTCGGTCCACCTGCGGGACGACGACGGACTGGTCGCCAACCTCAAGGAGTTGAGTGGCACCGACGACGCGGTGCTCGCCGACGAGGAGCTGCTGCGGATGGTGCTGCCGGCGGTCCGCGCGGACTACAAGGCCGTCGAGACCTACCGCCATCGCGAGGGGCCCCGGCTGAGCTGCCCGGTCTCGGTCCTCGTGGGGGACAGCGATCCGGTCACCACCCCGGAGGAGGCGGACGCCTGGCGCGAGCACACCACCGGCCCCTGCGAGCTGACGGTGCTCCCCGGCGGCCACTTCTACCTCAACTCCCAGGCGGAGGAGGTCAGGAAGGTCATCGTGCGCGACATCGGGAGCTGGGCGTAGGGCGGCCCGGGTGCCCGTGTGTGGGGGCGGCCGGACCGGCTCCGCCCGCCGCGGGGCCGGCCGGGCCGGTCAGTACGCGTGGTGGTTCACCCGGTGCGACCACGCCTCGTAGGCGCCGGCGCCCAGCTCGGGGTAGATCTGCTGGATCTTGATCCGGCGCTGGTCCAGCGGCTTTTGGAAGTCCTCGTACTGGTACGAGTCGTCGAAGCCGATCCGCCGGGTGTCCTCCAGGCTGCAGCTGAAGTAGACCGCGTCCAGCCGGGACCAGTAGATGGCGCTCATGCACATCGGGCAGGGGGCGCCGCTGATGTAGATCGAGCAGCCCCGCAGCATGCGGGCGCGTTCCGGCACCGGGTCCGGCGAGCCCTCGGGCCGGGGCACGTACTGCAGGGTGCTCTCGTTCTGGTGCTCCTCGGAGATTGACGGCGCCTCAGGGTTGAGCATCTGCACGGCCTTGCGGATGGTCTCCACCTCGGCGTGCGCGGTGGGGTCGCCGGTCAGCAAAACGCGGTTCTGCCCGCGGGCGACGATCTGGCCGTCGCGGGCGATGACCGCGCCGAACGGCCCGCCCCAGCCCTTGTTCACGGACTCCGTGGCGAGCCGCACCGCCTCGGCGATCAATTCCTTCGCTTCCATTGCCACGTCTCCGATCGGCCTCTGATCCTTGATGGAAAGGTCAAGCATTTGCCCCATTTGCTGCTTAATTCGCTTTTGTACTACGCTACTCCAGGTGAGTGCCCGTGCAAGCCGTCGCTCGGCGGCCGACAGCGCCACCGTGGTGACCTCGCAGAAGGTGCGTGAAGGCCGGACCGACGAGTACCAGCGCTGGCAGGAGCGGACCAACGAAGCCGCTCGCGCCTTCGACGGGTTCATGGGCGCCGAGGTGTACCCGCCCGCGGCCGGCGCGGCCAACGAATGGGTGGCCGTCTTCCGCTTCGCCGGCATCGAGCAGCTGACCGCCTGGCTGGACTCCCCGCGCCGGCGGGAGCTGCTGACCGAGGGCCACGAGCTCTTCGAAGGCTCGCCGACGCTGGAGGTGCTCCAGGGCGGCACCCCCGAACCGGCGCCGCAGGAGGCCGTCACCGCCGTCATCTCCCATGACGTGCGCCCCGGTTGCGAGCAGGGCTTCCTCAAGTGGCAGGAGAAGGCGCTCAAGGCCCAGGAGAAGTCGCCCGGTTACCTGGGGTCCGAGCTGTTCCAGCCGGTGCGCGACGTCCAGAAGCACTGGGTGGTCGTCTTCCGGTTCGACACCCGCGAACACCTCGACGACTGGCTGGAGTCCGACACCCGACGAGCGCTCCTGGACGAGGGCCGCGCCTACTTCGCCTCGTACGACGTGCGCAAGGTCGACTCGGCGTTCAGCGGCTGGTTCCGCTTCGAGCGCCGTACGGACTCCGGGGCGCCGCCCAACTGGAAGCAGGCCATGTCGGTGCTGCTGGCGCTCTACCCCACGGTCATGGTGCTCACCCTGACCTTCGGGGTGGAGCTGGGGCGGCTCGGCCTCCCCGTGTACCTCGCCCTGTTCTTCAGCAACGTGCTCAGCGTCAGCGCCCTGACCTGGCTGCTGATGCCGCTGGTCAACCGGGCCCTGGCCTTCTGGCTGGCGCCCGGCCGGGCCCGGGGCCGCCCGGTGCACCTCGCCGGGGTGCTGGTGGTGCTCCTCGGCTATCTGCTGTCCGTCGTCGTCTTCGGGCTGATCACCCATGCCGTGCGCTGAGCTGCGGCCGACCGCCGGCCGCACCGGGAGGAGAGCGAGATGCACCCACCGGCAGCCCCGCCCGCGGGAGGCCCCGGCGGCACCCTGATCCGCCGCGGCGACCCCGGCTACCCGGCCGCCCGCGAGGGCGCGGTGTGGAACGTGCGCACACCGCGGCGGTTCCCCGACGCCATCGTGCGGGCCGCCACGGAAGCCGACGTCGCGCACGCCGTCCGCTACGCCCGGGACCGGGGACTGCGGGTCGCGATCCGCTCCGGCGGGCACAACTGGTCCGGTACCCCGCTGCGCGACGGCGGCCTGCTGATCGACCTCTCCGGGCTGCGCACGTGCACCCTCGGCGCCAGCGCCCCGCCGACGGCCGACGTGGGCCCCGCCGCCACCGGAGCGGACCTGGTCGCCGCGCTCACCCCCGCGCACCTGGCGTTCCCGGTCGGCCACTGCCCCAGCGTCGCGGTCGGCGGCTTCCTGCTCAGCGGCGGGCTCGGCTGGAACTCCCGTGCCTGGGGGGCCTCCTGCGCGGACGTCGTCGGGATCCGGGCGGTCACCGCCGACGGCCGCACGGTCACCTGCACCGAGACCGAGCACCCCGACCTCTTCTGGGCCGCGCGGGGCGCCGGCCCCGGCTTCTGTGCGGTCGCCACCGGCTTCCGCCTGGCCCTGCACCCCCACCCGGGCGCCATCCTGACGACCGTCCTCACCTTTCCGCTGGCCGAGGTCGCTCCCGTGGCGGACTGGGCGGAGCGGACCGCGCGCGGGCTGCCGCCGTACGTCGAGACGGCCCTGGTCCTGCTGCCCGCCGGGGCCGGGCCGGCCCCGGCCGGCCCCCGGATCACCGTCTCGGCCACCGCGTTCGCCGCGACCGCGGAGCAGGCCAGGCAGGCGCTGGAGCCGTTCACCCGCTGCCCGTTCGGACAGCGCGCCGGCACCGTGCAGCCGCCCGGGCCGACCTCGTTCGCGGCCCTGCACCGGGGCGCGGAGGCCCTCTGGCCGCCGGGTCACCGCTACGCGGCGGACACCCTGTGGTCCGCGGACGACCACGCGACCCTGCTGACCCGGGCCGCGGGCGCGGTGGCCCGCGCCCCCTCGCCCGCGTCCCTCGTCCTGTCACCCGTCCAGCCGGTCTCCCCGGATCCGGTGCTGCTGCGGAACATGGCCTTCGCCCCGCTCGGCGCCTCCTACCTCGTCGGTTACGCGGTCTGGGACCTCCTGGCCGACGACGGCCTGCAGACCCGCTGGCTGCGGGGGCTGATGGCCGACGCCGACCCGGACGGCACCGGCCGCCGCTACATCGCCGAGGCGGATCTGGAGGCCGGCGCCGACCGGGCCCGGCGCGCGTACCCGCCCGCGCACTGGGACCGGCTCCAGGAGATCAAGGCAGAGTGGGACCCGGAGAACCGCTTCCACTCCTACCTCGCCCCATAGGGGCAGAAGGGTGGCCCGATGCTGCTCGCCCGTCTCGCACAGGTCTCGGGGGAGGTCGCTGCCACCGCGGCGCGGTCCCGGAAGATCGCGCTGCTGGCCGGGCTGTTCCGGGCCGCCGCGCCGGAGGACGTCCCGGTCGTCATCGCGTACCTGGCCGGACGGCTGCCCCAGGGGCGCATCGGCATCGGCTGGAGCGTACTGCGCGCACCGCCGCCGCCCGCCGCCGAGGCCACGCTGACCGTGGGCGGGGTCGACGCCGCGCTGACCCGCCTGGCCCGGGTCGCCGGGCCCGGTGCGCAGGCCGAGCGGCACCGGCTGGTCCGGGAGCTGCTGGCCGCGGCGACCGCGCCGGAGCAGCGGTTTCTGCACGGTCTGCTGACCGGCGAGGTGCGGCAGGGGGCGCTGGAGGCGCTGGCCGCCGAAGGGCTCGCCGCGGCCACCGAGGTGCCGGCGGCCGACGTGCGCCGGGCCGTGATGCTGGCCGGCTCACTGCCGGACGTGGCCCGGGCTTTGCTGTCCCGGGGCTCGTCGGCGCTCGCCGACTTCCGCCTCACGATCGGCCGCCCCGTCGGACCGATGCTCGCGCAGACCGCAGCGTCCGTCGACGAGGCGATCGACAAGCTGGGCCACTGCGCCGTGGAGGAGAAGCTCGACGGCATCCGGGTGCAGGTGCACCGGGACGGGCCGGACGTACGGATCCACACCCGCACCCTCGACGAGGTCACCGACCGGCTGCCCGAGGTCACCGACCTGGTCCGGGCGCTCCCCGCCGAGCGCTTCATCCTGGACGGCGAGGTGATCGCCCTGGACGCCGAGGGCCGGCCGCTGCCCTTCCAGCGGATCGCCGGCCGGTTCGGCTCCCGGGCCGACGTCGCCGCGGCCCGGGCCGCCCTCCCGCTCACCCCGGTCTTCTTCGACATCCTCGCGATCGGCGACCGCGACCTGCTGGGACTCCCCGGCGACAAGCGGCACGCCGAGCTGGCCGGGCTGGTCCCCGAGCCGATGCGGGTGCGCCGCTGCGTGGTGCGGGACCCGGTCGACGCCGCCGCCCGCGCCGCCGCCGCGGAGTTCTGGGTCCGGACCCTGCGCCGCGGCCACGAGGGCGTCGTGGTCAAGGCCCTCTACGCGCCCTACAGCGCGGGCCGCCGCGGTGCCGCCTGGCTGAAGGTGAAGCCGGTCCACACCCTGGACCTCGTGGTGCTCGCCGCCGAGTGGGGGCACGGCCGGCGCGCCGGCAAGCTCTCCAACCTCCACCTCGGCGCGCGCGACCCGGACGGCGGCTTCGTGATGCTCGGCAAGACCTTCAAGGGCCTGACCGACGCCATCCTCGACTGGCAGACCGCACGCCTCCAGGAAATCGCGGAGTCGGACGACGGCCAGGTGGTGGCGGTCCGCCCGGAACTCGTCGTCGAGATCGCCTATGACGGGCTCCAGACCTCGCCCCGCTACCCGGCCGGCGTCACCCTGCGCTTCGCCCGCGTGCTGCGCTACCGCGAGGACAAGTCGGCGGCGCAGGCCGACACGATCGCGACGGTGCTCGCCGCGCACCCCAGCGGGCACGGCTAGCGGCGGCGGCTCGTGGCGGGCAGACGGAGCGCGGGGCTGCTGCTGTACCGGGGCGGTGCGGACGGCGGTGTCGAGGTGCTGCTGGCGCACATGGGCGGACCGCTGTGGGCCCGCCGGGACGCGGGCGCCTGGTCCGTCCCCAAGGGCGAGTACGTGGCGCCGGAAGAGCCGTGGGACGCGGCCCGGCGGGAGTTCGCGGAGGAGCTGGGGCTGCCGGCGCCGGACGGGCGGTACCTCCCGCTGGGGGAGGCCCGCCAGTCCGGCGGCAAGGTGGTCACGGTCTGGGCCGTCGCGGGCGATCTCGACCCGGAGCGGATCGTGCCCGGCACCTTCACGATGGAGTGGCCGCGCGGGTCGGGGGTGGTCCGCAGCTTCCCCGAGATCGACCGGGTGGCCTGGTTCACCCCGGAGGCGGCCCGGGAGCGCCTGGTGACCGGCCAGCGGGTGTTCCTCGACCGCCTGGCGGCCCGCCTCGACGAGGGCCGCTGAACGCCCGGCCTCCCGCTTCGCCACGCCGACGGGCAGCCCGGGCGCACCCCGTCGGCGTACGGAAGCGCACCGCCCCGCCCGCGGCGCCGGGCCGCCGCGTCGTGCACGAGCCGACGCCACGGGGCCCGGCCCTGCCGCACGGCGTGCCGGCCGCGCGCCCCGGCCTCCGCACCGGCGAGGCGGCAACCGGCCGCCTCAGGGCCGTACTTGGATCTTCCGCCCCTTCCCCGCCCGGAACTGCTCCAGCGCCGCCCCGTACCGCTCCAGTGGGTGGCGGTCGCTGATGAACACCTCCGGGTCCAGCACCCCGGCGGCGAAGAGTGCGGCGGCCCGCTCGTAGCTGTGCAGCACGGCCATCGAGCCGGTGATGGTGATCTCCTGGTGGTAGATCCGGTACGGCTCGATGGTGGCCCGGGCCGCGTAGTCGGAGACCCCGAACTGGAGGAAGGTGCCGCCCCGGCCGACCCGGCCCAGCGCGTCCTGGATGGCGCGCTCGCTGCCGGTGGCGTCGATGACCACGTCCCAGCCGCGCGGCTGGTCCAGTGCGTCGGCGGAATCGGCCGCGTTGCTGCACCCCAGTTCACGGGCGGTGGCCAGCCGCTCCGGGTTGATGTCGACGACGTCCACGCCCGCCGCGCCGGTCCGCTTGGCCAGCTCCAGCATCATCAGGCCCATCGTCCCGGACCCGTAGATCAGCACCTGGGTGCCCAACTGCCGGCTGCGCAGGATGTCGTAGCCGCGCACGGCACAGGAGAGCGGTTCGATCAGCGCGGCGTCCTCGGTGCGGACGTGGTCGGGCAGCCGGACGCAGTTGGCGGCCGGTGCCACCGCGAACTCGGCGGCGCCGCCGGCCGTGGTCACCCCGATGGCGGCCCACCGCTCGCAGAGGTTGTTGCGGCCGGTCCGGCAGTAGTGGCACTCGTAGCAGTAGAGGGAGGGGTCCACCGCGACCCGGTCGCCCTCGGCCAGCTCGGTCACCGCACTGCCGGTCGCGACGACCGTACCGGCGAACTCGTGTCCCGGTACGACGGGCAGGCTGGGCGCGAACTCGCCCTGGAGGATGTGGAGATCGGTGCCGCACAGCCCGCAGGCGGCGACCTGCACCACCACCTCGCGGGGACCGGGCGCGGGGTCGTCGACGGTGGCGATCTCGACCTCGCCGGGGGCGCTGATCACTGCTGCTTTCACTTGACGGCTCCAAGGGAGAGGCCCTGGACGAGCTTGTCCTGGGCGGCGAACCCGGCGATGAGCACCGGGAGGGAGATCACGGTGGCCGCGGCGCACACCTTGGCCAGGAACAGGCCCTGGCTGGTGACGAGCCCGGTCAGGAACACCGGCGCGGTACCGGCCACGGTCCCGGTCAGGACCCGGGCGAACAGCAGCTCGTTCCAGCTGAAGATGAAGGAGATCAAGGCGGTCGCCGCGATGCCCGGCATGGCGACCGGGGCGACGATCCGGGTGAGCGTGGTGGGCAGCCCGGCCCCGTCGATCGAGGCGGCCTCCAGGATCTCCACCGGGACCTCGGCGAGGAACGAGCGCATCATCCACACCGCGATCGGCAGGTTCATCGAGGTGTAGAGGATGACGAGCAGCCAGATGCTGTCCAGCATCCGGGTGTTCTGGGCGACGAGATAGACCGGCAGCAGCCCGGCCACCAGCGGCAGCATCTTCGTGGAGAGGAAGAAGAACAGGACGTCGCTCCACTTGCGCACCGGACGGATCGACAGCGCGTACGCCGCCGGCACGGCCAGCACCAGCACCAGCAGCGTCGAAACCACCGACGCGGTGAGCGAGTTGACCAGCGGCGGCCAGGGGCTGACGCCCGCGCCGCCGGCGCCGAAGAACTCGCGGTAGCCGTGCAGGGTGAGCGGTGCGGCCAGGCTCGGCGGATTGGCCGCCGCGTCGCTCTCGCTGTGGAGCGACGTCAGCACCATCCACGCCACCGGCAGGAAGAAGGCGATCCCGCAGAGCCAGGCCAGCAGGCCCAGCGCGCCGTCGGCCCGCCGCTGCCGCCGGGGCAGCGGGGCACGCCCCGGCAGGTGAGGTCCTCGCGTCATCGGGTGATCTCCTCGCGCAACAGGGACGACACGGTGCGCAGCGCGAACGTGGCCACCAGCAGCGAACACAGCACCACCACGACGCCCTGCGCGGACGCCCGCCCGTAGTCATGGGCCTGGTAGAAGGTCTGGTAGATGGTGTACGGCAGGTTCGCGGTGCCCAGTCCGCCCGAGGTGATGGTGAACACCGCGTCGAAGTTCTGCACGATGTACACCGTCCCCAGCAGCGCGGCCAGTTCGAGGTAGCGCCGCAGATGCGGCAGCGTCAGGTAGCGGAAGACGTCGAACGGGGACGCCCCGTCCATCCGGGCCGCCTCCACCGCGTCCGCCGGCCGGCTCTGCAACCCGGCCAGCAGGATCAGCATCATGAACGGCGTCCACTGCCAGATCAGCGACAACTCCACCGCCATCAGGGGGGAGTTGGTCATCCAGTCCGGCTGCGGCGGGTGGTCGCTGCCGAACAGCCGCCACAACCATGTCAGCGAGCCGTTGAGCAGCCCGTACGAGGCGTTGTAGAGCGCGTGCTTCCACAGCAGCGCGGAGGCGACCGGCACCACCAGGAACGGGGTGATCAGCAGCGTCCGTACCACGCCCCGCCCGCGGAAGCGGCGGTCCAGCAGCAGCGCCAGCGCCAGCCCCAGTCCCAGGCTGACCAGCACCACCGTCGCGGTCAGCAGCACGGTGGTGCCGACCGACGCCCGCAGCGCCGGATCGGTGAAGACCGCCCGGTAGTTGTCGAGGGCGGCGAATCCGCGGTGGTCGGGGGCGAGCGCGTTCCAGCGGGTGAAGGAGATCACCACCGTCGCCACGAACGGGAGTTGGGTGACCGCGATCAGGAAGACCAGCGCCGGCAGCAGGGGAGCGCGGCGCGCCCACGCCATGGCGCGACTCGTGCGGTCAGTGGCTCTTGTACGCACCGGACACCTCCCGCGCCAGTCGCTGGCTCTCCGTCAGTGCGTCGGCCACGCTCTGCTTCCCGGCGATCGCGGCGCTGATCTCCTGGGACACCTTGGTCCCCAGGTCCGAGAACTCCGGTATGTCGACGAACTGGATCCCGGGCGCCGGCCGGGGCTGTACGCCCGGATCATCCGGCCGCGCCGAGCGGATCGCCCCCTCGGTCGCCGCGGCGAACGCGCCGGCCTCCTTGAGGTACTCCGGGTCGCGGTAGGTCGAGGCCCGCTTGCCGGCCGGCACCTTCGACCAGCCCAGTTCGCGCCCCACCAGCCGCTCGTACGACGTCCCCGACGCCCAGCGGACGAACTTCCAGGCCGCGTCCTGGTGGGTGCCGGCCTTCTGGATGCCCCAGGCCCAGGTGTAGAGCCAGCCCGCGCCGCCGGTCCGCTCGACCGGCGCGGGGACGTAGCCGATCCTGCCCGCGACCTTGGAGTCCGCGCTCTCCAGCGAGCCGGCGCCGGCGGTCGCGTCGTACCACATGGCGACCTTGCCCTGCTGCATGTCGTTGAGGCACTCGGTGTACCCGGCCTGCGGCGCCCCCGCCTCCCCGTGCGCGCGGAGCAGACCGACGTAGAACCCGACGGCCCGGCGGAACTCCGGGCTGTCCAGCCGGGCGTGCCAGTCCTTGTCGAACCACGTGCCGCCGAAGGTGTTGACGACCGTCGTCAGCGGTGCGGTCAGCTGCCCCCAACCCGGCTGCCCGCGCAGGCAGATGCCCTTCATGCCGGTGCGGAAGCCGTCCAGCTTGGCGGCCATGGCGGCGACCTGGGTCCAGGTCGGCCGCGCCGGCATGGTCAGCCCGGCCGCCTGGAACAGGTCCTTGCGGTACATCAGGAACGACGACTCGCCGTAGAACGGCTCGGCGTAGACCTTCCCGTCGGCCGCGGTGAGCGAGGCGCGCACCGGAGGGAGAATGTCGCTCTGGTCGAACTCGCGGTCGTTCTTGGCGAGTTGGTCGAGCGGGGTGAGCCAGCCGTTGCGGGCGTAGATGGGCGTCTCGTAGTTGCTGAGGCTGGCCACGTCGTACTGCCCGGCCTGGCTGGAGAAGTCCTGGCTCATCTTGTCGCGGAGGTCGTCCTCGGGAAGCACGGTGAAGTGGACCCGGATACCGGTCTCCTTGGTGAAGTGCTCGGCGGTGAGCCGCTGGAGGTCGACCATCTGCGGGTTGTTGACCATCAGCACGTTGAGGGTGTCCGGGCCGCCGTTGCCGACGTCGCCGGCTCCGCGATAGCAGCCGGCGGTGGTCAGGGACAGGGCGACCGCGAGGGCGGTCAGCCATCTGGCGCGGCGGCCGGGGCTGCCGCCCGGTCCGGGGGATCGTGCTCGCACGGCTTCTGCCTTTCTGGGGATGTCTGCCCGCGCGGAGGGGGAAGCGGGCATGCCGGGATGGCCGCCGGAGGCCGGCGGCGGTGGGTTGTGGGGGGTGGGTTGTGAGGGGTGGGGTCAGACCCGGAGCACCTGCGGCCCCAGGAGCGAGTAGCGATGCGCCTCCGGGGCGGACAGCCCGGTGTCGGTGACGATCACGTCGAAGTCGGCGATGTCGGCGAACCGGCAGAAGCTGCTGGCGCCGAACTTGGTGTGCACCCCGACCAGCACCCGCCGCCGTGCCGAGCGCACCGCCTGCGCCTTCACATCGGCGACCGCCGGATCGGGGGTGGTCAGGCCGTGCTCCCGGGAGATGCCGTTGGTGCCCAGGAACGCCAGGTCGACCACGAACCCGGCGAGCATGTCCCGGCACCAGGGCCCCACCGTCGCCTGCGTCCCGGAGCGCACCCGGCCCCCGGCCAGCAGCACGGTGGTGGAGTCCGACGCCGCGACCAGCGAGGCGGTGCGCAGCGAGGCGGTCAGCACGGTCAGCGGACGGTCGGACGGCAGCAGCATCGCGACCAGCTCGGGCGTGTACCCCTCGTCGACGAACACCGTCTCCGCCTCGCCGACCAGCTGGGCCGCCGCCGCCGCGATCCGCCGCTTCTCGGCGACGTGCTGCGTCTCCCGCCGCGCCAGCGTGGTCTCGAAACCGGCGCTCTCGACCGGATACGCCGCGCCGTGCGTACGCCGGACCAGCCCGCGGCGCTCCAGTTCGCTCAGATCGCGCCGTACGGTCTCGCGGGCCACCCCGAACTCCGAGGCCGCGTCGGCGACCTCGACCCGTCCGGTCTGCCGGGCGAGCGCGAGGATGCGGCTCTGGCGTTCCTCGGCCCTCATGGCTCTCTCCTGACCCTGTGCGCGTTCGCTTGGTGTGCCCGGCCCACCGCGTTCCGTTCGGTCACGGTGCTGCCCGTTTCTGCCCGCATGCAGGTTTATAGCAACCGGACCGGCGCGCGAAGCTGCCCGTAACAGCACCAAACATGCCCGTTTTCGCCCGCCCTCAGTCGCCTCCGCACCGGCTTCCGGCCCGGTCCGGTGCCCGTACAGGCCGGTGGCAGGGCCCGGATCGCGCGCCCGGCCCGGTCCGGGTGCGCCGGGGCCGCGCCGGTGGTGCTAGCCACGGCGGCGCTTAGGCTGGACGGCATGAGCTCGGAGATGCGGTCGTTGGCGGTCACTGCGATCGTCCAGGAAGAGGAGTGCGCGGTGCTGCGGGTCAGTGGGGAGTTGGACCTCCGCACCGAGCAGGCGTTCCTCGACGAAGCGCGGTCCATCGTCTCGGCCGGCCACCGCTTCCTCGTGCTCGACCTGACCGCGCTGCGCTTCTGCGACTCCCGGGGGCTGAGCTGCCTGCTCGCCCTGGAGTGGCTGTGCCGCCGGCTGGAGGGCCGGCTCTTCCTGGCGTCACTGGGCGTGCGGATGCTGCGGCTGCTCGTCGGCACCCAGTCCCTCGGCGTCTTCTCGTGCTACCCCACGGTCGGCCACGCACTGGCCGCCGTCCCCTCCGGCAGCCGCCCGGCCTGGCCGCCCGCGCCGGAGAGCAGCGCGGGCTGACCGGGGCCTGCCCGATGGGCCGGGGCCGGACGGACCCTGGGCCGTGTGGGGGACCCATCACGCCTGTGAGGGAAGCGCCCCGTCCCGCCCGTGCTGACTCCTGAGTGTGACGTTCCGCGGCCCCGGGGCGGCCGGCTCCCGGGTGCCCGGCCCCTCACGGCGCCGCGCCGGTCCGCAGCGCGTCGATCAGCGCCGCCACCGACGGCCGGCCACGGGCGGCGGCCCCGACCGCGACCACGATGTGACGCTCGACCACCTCCCGCAGCGCCAGCGGCACGATCCCCTCGGACCGCAGCCGCAGCATCAGCTCGGTCAGCGGCGCGACCCCCAGCCCCGCCCCCACCATCGCCAGCGACGTCGCGGTGTCCGTCACCTCGTGCGCCACCCGCGGCTCGAATCCGGCCCGCCGGCAGGCGGTGCGGACGGCCCGCCCGTAGTAGGAGCCGGGCGCGGGCAGGATCCAGTCGCAGTCCGCGGCCCCGGCGAGCGGCAGCGGCGTCCCGAAGGCGCCCGCCCGTCCCTCCGGAACCGCCAGCGAGAACCGCTCCGAGCGCAGCCGCACCAGCTCCACCGCACCGTCCCGGTCCAGCGGCGCGTCCGGATAGTCCAGCCCCAGCGCCAGATCCACCCGCCCGGCGCAGACCTCCGTGTACGCCAGGTCCACGTCCACCTCACGGCTCTCTACCCGCACCCCCGGGTGCCGCGCCGCCAGCCGCCGCAGGGCCGGCGGCAGCAGTACGGCCGCCGCCGTGCCGAAGACCCCCAGCCGCAGCCGCCCGGACACCTCGCCGCGGGCCCGCTCCAGGGCCGCCACCGCCTCGGCCTGCGCGCCCAGGATCCGCTCCGCGTGGACGGCGAGGGTCTGCCCGGCGTCCGTCAGCTCCACCCGGCGCCCCGCCCGCCGGACCAGCTCCGTACCGGTGGCCCGCTCCAGCGCGGCGATGTGCTGGGAGACCGCGCCCGGCGTGTAGCCCAGGGCCGCGGCCGCCGCGGTCATCGTGCGGCTCCGGGTCAGCTCCCGTAGCGTCCTGAGCTGAACCCCCGGCAACTCCATGGCGGCACCCTACCGATCAGCACCCCACGCCCCCGCGAAACCTCAAAAAGCCCAGACCTCCTCACAGATCACGTCCAGCAACTCTGCATGGACGGGCGACGGCCTTCCCGCCACCATCGGAGCGACCGGCCTCCGTTGACGCACCGGTCCGCCGGGACGCCCACCCGACCGATCGGTACGCGGCGACGGGAAGACAGGAAGGTGCTCCGCATGGCTCCGAGTACGGCTTCTGCTCCCTCGGCCTTCGACCCCCCGCCCGAGCCCCTCCCGGAAGCGGCCGACGTCGTGATCGTCGGCGGCGGGGTGATCGGCGCCAGCATCGCCTTCCACCTGGCCGAGGCGGGCGCCGGCCGGGTGCTGCTCCTGGAGCGCGAACTCCCCGCGTCCGGTTCGTCCGGCAAGCCGATCGGCGGGGTACGCGCCCAGTTCTCCGACCCGCTCAACATCCGCCTCGGCCTGCGCAGCCTGGACGCCTGGCGGGACTTCCCCCGGCGGCCCGGCGCCGACATCGGCCTGGAGACCGTCGGCTACCTCTTCCTCCTCGGCAACGAGCGCGAACTCGCCACGTTCACCCAGGGAGTCGAGGTCCAGAACGCCCACGGCGTGCCGAGCCGGATCATCACCCCGCGCGAGGCCCACGAGCTGTGCCCCTACCTCGACCCGTCCGGCCTCGTCGCCGCCGCCTTCTCGCCCACCGACGGCTACGCCCTGCCCCGGGCCGCGGTCACCGGCTATCTGGACGCCGCCCGCAGCCTCGGTGCCACCGTCCGCACCCGCTGCCCGGTCACCGCCATCGACACCGCCGACGGCGCCGTCCGGGCCGTCCGCACCCCGCACGGCACCGTCCGCACGTCCGCGGTGATCTGCTGCGCCGGCGCCTGGTCCGGGGCCGTCGGCGCGATGGCGGGCGTCGACCTCCCCGTCACCCCGCTCCGCCGCCAGATCGCCTTCACCGGCCCGCTGCACCCGCCGCCGCCCCGGATCCCCTTCACCCTCGACTTCGACTCCACCTTCTACTTCCACAACGACGGCGCCGGCGGGCTGCTCATGGGCCTCTCCGACCCCGCCCAACAGCCCGGCTTCGAGCGGGAGTTCAGCCGCGAATGGCTGATACCGTGCCGCGCCGCCGCGGCCCGCCGGGCGCCGGAACTCGCCGGACTCCCGGTCACCGGCGGCTGGGCCGGCCTCTACGAGCTGACCCCCGACCGCAACGCGCTGATCGGCGAGGCCGGCCACCTCGACCGGTTCCTCTACGCCACCGGCTTCTCCGGCCACGGCTTCCTCCAGGCCCCCGCGGTCGGCGAGATCGTCCGCGACCTCTATCTGCGCCGCGAACCCTTCCTCGACGTCGGCCCGCTCGCCGCCACCCGCTTCGGTGCCGGGCACACCGCCCGCCCCGAGGCCCACGTCATCTGAACCGCCCGCCCCCGGGAGTCCCGTATGGCCATGGTCCCCACCTGGCGGCTGCGTGCCGCGTTCGCCCGCCGGCTGTCCGACATGTACGGCACCGAAGTCCCCGCCTACACCACCCTGCTGGAGGTCGCCGGGCAGATCAACGACGAGGTCGCGGGCCGGGACCCGGACGCCGGCCGGCTCGGCAGCATCAGCCGGGTCACCGCCGAGCGGCACGGCGCCATCCGCGTCGGCACCCCCGGCGAACTCCGCGAGGCCGCCCAGATCTTCGCCGCACTGGGCATGCGCCCGGTCGGCTTCTACGACCTGCGCGACGGCGACATCGGCGCCGTCCCCGTCGTCTCCACCGCCTTCCGCCCCACCGCCACCGACGAACTGGACCGCAACCCCTTCCGCGTCTTCACCTCCCTCCTCACCACCTCCGACCGCCGCTTCTTCGACGCCGACCTGGAGTCCCGGCTCACCGCCTTCCTCGCCCGCCGCCGCCTCTTCCCGCCCGAACTCCTCCAACTGGCCGAGCAGGCGGAGCAGGCGGAGGGACTCGACGAGCCCGCCGCCGAACGCTTCCTCACCCTCGCCGTCGGCGCGTTCCGGCTCTCCACCGTGCCCGTGGACCGGGCCTGGTACGCCGAACTGGAGCGGATCTCCGCCGTCGCCGCCGACATCGGCGGCGTCGCGGCCACCCACGTCAACCACCTCACCCCCCGCGTCCTGGACATCGACGCCCTCTACCGGCGCATGGGGGAGCGCGGCATCACCATGATCGACCGGATCCAGGGACCCCCGCGCTGGGACGGCCCCGATGTCCTGCTGCGCCAGACCTCCTTCCGCGCGCTGGCCGAACCCCGCGCCTTCCGCGAGCCCGACGGCCGGGTCACCAGCGGCGCGCTGCGGGTCCGCTTCGGTGAGGTCGAGGCCCGCGGCATCGCCCTGACCCGCACCGGCCGGGCCCGCTACGACGCCCTCATGGCGGAGACCGACCGCCGGACGGCCGACCGCCCCGGCGCCGACCGCGCGCAGACCGCCCGCGACCTGTGGCAGCGCGGCTTCCCGCCTACCGAACACCAACTGGCCGTGGAACAGCAGGCGTTCTTCACCTACCACCCGGTGGCCGACCGCCCGCGCGACGGCCACCACCCGCCCGCCGACCTCGCCGGACTGCTCACCGGCGGCTGGCTCACCGCCCGCCCCATCGTCTACGAGGACTTCCTGCCCCGCTCCGCCGCCGGCATCTTCCACTCCAACCTCACCGGCGACGGCACCCGCGACGCCCGGCGCGCCGGCACCCCCTACGACGCCCACCGGCTCTCCGCCGCGATCGACCGCCCGGTGCTCGACCCCTTCGCCCTCTACGCGGCCCAGCAGGACCGCTCCCTGCGCCAGGCCCTCGACACCCTGGGCGCCGATGCCGCACTCCGCGCCCTGGACGACCCAGCCGACATCTAGCTGACTGCCTATCAAGTCACTTATCCAGCAAGGAGTTGCCTGATGACCCCGCCCACCGCCGACCCCTCCGCCGCGCGCCTGCCCGACACCGCCGCGCTGCGCGCCCGCGCCTCGTCCGCGCTGCGCCGCTGCGGCGCCGCCGACCTCGACACCCACGCCGCCGGAGCCGCCGCCGGCCCCACCCTCGCCGCCCGCACCCCGCTCACCGGCGCCACCCTCGCCCAGCTCCCGGCCACCACCCCCGACCAGGCCGAGGCGGCGCTCGCCGAGGCCCACCGCACCTTCCTCACCTGGCGCACCGTCCCCGCCCCCGTGCGCGGCGCCCTCGTCAAGCGGCTCGGCGAACTGCTCACCGCCCACCAGGAGGACCTCGCCGACCTGGTCACCATCGAGGCCGGCAAGATCCGTTCCGAAGCGCTCGGCGAGGTACGCGAGATGATCGACATCTGCGACTTCGCGGTGGGCCTCTCCCGGCAGCTCTACGGCCGCACCATCGCCGGCGAACGCCCCGGCCACCGGCTCTCCGAGACCTGGCACCCGCTCGGCGTCGCCGGGGTGATCTCCGCCTTCAACTTCCCGGTCGCCGTGTGGTCCTGGAACACCGCCGTCGCCCTGGTCTGCGGCGACCCGGTCGTCTGGAAGCCGTCCGAGCTGACCCCGCTGACCGCACTCGCGTGCACCGCGCTGCTGGCCAGGGCCGCGGCCGACACCGGCGCACCGGCCGGTGTCCACCACCTCCTGCTCGGCGGCCGGGAGTGGGGCGAACTGCTGGCCGACGACCCCCGGGTGGCGCTGGTCAGCGCGACCGGCTCGGTGCGGATGGGCCGGCAGGTCGCCCCGCGGGTGGCCGCGCGGTTCGGCCGCTGCCTGCTGGAACTCGGCGGCAACAACGCCGCCGTCGTCACCCCCTCCGCCGACCTCGACCTCGCCGTACGCGGCATCGTCTTCGCCGCCGCCGGGACCGCCGGGCAGCGCTGTACGACGCTGCGCCGGCTGATCGTCCACGAGGACGTCGCCGAACCGCTGATCGAGCGGATCGTGCGCGCCTACGGCCAACTCCCGCTCGGCGACCCGTTCGACGTGGCGACCCTCGTCGGCCCGCTCGTCAACCCCGCCGCCGGGACGGCGATGGCCGAGGCGCTCGCCGCCGCCCAGCGCGACGGCGGCAAACTCCTCGCCGGCGGCGACCGCTGCCTGACCGCCGAGGCCCCGGACGCCGCCTACCTCCGCCCCGCCCTCGTCCGGATGCCCGACCAGACCGAGATCGTCCGCACCGAGACCTTCGCGCCGATCCTCTACGTCCTGACCTACCGCACGCTCGACGAGGCCATCGCCCTGCACAACGGCGTCCCGCAGGGACTCTCCTCCAGCATCTTCACCCGCGACCAGCGGGAGGCCGAACGCTTCCTGGCCGCCGACGGCTCCGACTGCGGCATCGCCAACGTCAACATCGGCACCTCGGGCGCGGAGATCGGCGGTGCGTTCGGCGGCGAGAAGGAGACCGGCGGCGGCCGGGAGTCCGGCTCCGACGCCTGGCGCGCCTACATGCGCCGGGCCACCAACACCGTCAACTACTCGGCGGAACTGCCACTGGCGCAGGGCGTCAACTTCCTTTAGCCGGGCGGCGACCGGCCGGGCGGCGCGACATCACCACCCCGTCCGGACACCACACCTAGCGCAGGGCGCGCCCCAGGTCGCGGACCAGGGTCGGTGACGGACGCGGGATCTCCCCGAAGTCCTCGTCGTCGCCCTCCACCACCAGCTGGCTGATCACGCTCTCCAGCGCGGCCGGCAGGGTGGGCGCCAGCCCGCTGTGCCACTGCACGAGGAGGTTGTGCCGGGCGTCGTCCGGCAGCAGCTGCTTCTCGTCGAACGCGGCCACCGCCCGGCGATCCTCGTCGGGCGCGTGCGCCGCCTGCTCGCGCCAGTAGGCGGCGTCGCGGAACTCGCCGTCGCGGCGGTGGGCGAGATACAGGCAGTAGGCGGCGGTGCGGCTGCCGGCGCCGGCGCCGAAGTGCCACCAGAAGTGCGCCGCGTCGGTGCGCCCCGTGATGTGCAGCAGACAGGCGAAGACCAGCGCGCCCTCGGGGTCGATGTGGTGGTCGTTCACCAGCCGCTCCAGACTGGCCGCGGCCGCCGCCGCGTTGACGACCAGCGCACAGGCGAGCTGGAGCTCGTGCGTGGCCTCGTCACGGGCGCTCGGGTAGCCGCTGGGCGCCCCGAGGTCCGGCCGGACGATCGGCGGCGCCGCCGCGGGCGCCGCGCCCGCCCGCCGGTCCCGCACCCCCGCGCGGGTGCCCCGGTGGCCGAGGCCGTCGAGTGTGCCCGCCTCGTCGAGATCGCCGAAGCCGGCCAGCCCGTCGATGCCGGCCACCGCGGCGGCGGCGCTGAGCAGTGTCTCGACGGTCTCCCGGCGTTCGAGCGGATCGCTGTACCGCATGGTCCGTTCCCCCATTTCCGTTTCCCCGAGCTATCCCTGGTCGATTCCCAGCGCGCCGGCGAGCTTGCGCTTGCCCCGGCTCGCGTACGAGCGCACGGTGACCTCGTCCACCCCGAGCAGCGCGGCGATCTGCGCGTCGCTGTACCCGATGACATGCCGCAACACGATCACGTCGCACTGCCGCTCCGGCAGCCGGGAGATCGCCGCGTAGAGCCCCAACTGGCTCTCCAGCATGGCGAACTGCTGCTGGCACTCGCGCAGCAGCGCATGGGTGACGACCGCGAAGGCGGCGGTCTCGGTCAGTGCGGTGGGCTGCTGGTGGTCGTAGAGCCACTCCACCACCCGCTCCTTGAGCACCGACCAGGCGTACGCCTCCACCGACGCCTGCCGCAGCGCGTGCGGCCACACCCGGCCGAGCCGCCCGTACGCCGCGCGGGTCACCTCGCGGGCCGCGGCTTCGCTGCCGGTGTGCAGATAGGCGTAGGTGAACCATTTCCGGGCGTGGGTCGCCAGGAACGCCTCGAAGGTGATCGATAACGATCCGTCGGATTCCTGCGGGCCGATGGCTATCTCCACTGTGGCAGCGCGGGCCGGGCTCCACGCCGGCGGATGTCGGTCCCGGTCTCTGCTCACGCGCTGTCCTCGTTCCGTTCGCCGTGCACCGCCGCGGTGGCGCCGGGAACGGCGACCGCAGCAGGAAGGTGGTTTGCCCTCACCTTCCAATGAACAGGAAACCGAGCCGTTTTGTGGCACCCGGACGCAAATAATCCTGCGCTCCGTATTCGTATGACTACCCATGACGAAGTTTGGTCAGGCACACACCCCAGGTGACTGACTGTCATTGACCGTGATCCCGGGCCGACCGGATCGGGACATCGCATGATCGCTCCCCGTCGCATGATCCGGCCCGGTCCGGGGCAGGGCTCTGCCAGCCGGGCACGCGAGGCTCCCGGCGCCGGGGAGGCGGCACACCATGAGCGCACACGAGCCGGTCGTGGACCTGCAACTGGACCGGGCGCACTCGTCCCGGATCTACGACTACATGCTCGGCGGCAAGACCAACTTCCTCGCCGACCGGATGGCCGCCGGCAGCGTCCTGGGCGTCTTCCCCGCGGCTCTGGTGGCCGCCCGGATCAACCGCGAGTTCATGCACCGCACCACCCGCCACCTCGCGCGCGCGGGCCTGCGCCAGTTCCTGGACATCGGCACCGGCATCCCCACCCCGCCGAACCTGCACGACATCGCCCAGGGCATCGCCGCCGACGCCCGAATCGTCTACACCGACAACGACCCCATCGTCCTCGCGCACGCCGCCGCCCTGCTCCTGAGCACCCCCGAGGGCCGGACCGCGTACGTACAGGCCGATGTCACGGAACCCGACAGCATCCTGACCGCACCACAACTTCGCGAAACCCTCGACCTGACCCAACCGGTCGCACTCAGTCTCAACGCCCTGATGCACTTCGTCACCGACGACGGACGCGACCGCGCACACACCATCGTCGAGGCCCTCAAGTCCGCCCTCCCCAGCGGCAGCACCCTGGCGATGACCCATGCCACCCCGGACTTCAGCCCCGGGACGATGGACAAGATCATCAAGATCTACCGCGACGCCGGCACCACCCTCCAGTTCCGCACCCGCGCCGAGTTCCTCCGCTTCTTCGACGGCTGGGAGCTGCTGGACCCCGGCGTCGCCCTCTCCCACCAATGGCGCCCCGACCACCCCGAGGACGCCACCCACGTCACCGACGCCGAGGCCGCCAGCTACGCCGCCGTGGCCCGCAAACCCTGACCCACCGGACAGATCCCGCCCTCGGTGGCGCCCCGGCTCACTCCTTGCGGTAGCCGTACGCCTCCCCGGCCGCCGCGGCGACCGCCGCCAGGTCCGCCCCGGCCGACGCGCCGACCACGGCGGCCACCGCCCCCTCCACGAACGGCGCGTCCACCAGCCGTGCTCCGTCCGGCAGTTCGTCCCCCTCCGCGATCATCGCCTTCACCGTCAGCACCGCACTACCGAGGTCCACCAGCAGCGCCACCCCCGCGCCCCGGTCCACCTCCCGCGCCGCCGCGGCGATCAGCTCCGTGCTCGTCCCGAGCCCGCCGTCCGGCGTCCCGCCGGCCGCGGCCACCGGCGCCGTCGTGCCCCCGCCGGCCAGCCCCACCGCGAGGGCCGCCACGGATTCGGCGACCTCCTTGCTGTGCGACACCAGCACCACCCCGACCAACGGACCGCCGCTCATCGCGCCACCTCCGCCAGGGCTGCGAACAGCAGCGCCGACGACGTCGCCCCCGGATCCTGATGACCGATACTGCGTTCCCCGAGATAGCTGGCGCGCCCCTTCCTGGCCAGTATCGGCACGGTGGCCAGCGCCCCCTCCTCGGACGCGGTGGCCGCCGCGTCGAAGGACGTCTCCAGCGCCTGGACGCCGGGCACCAGCGCGTCCAGCATCGTCTTGTCCCCGGTCCGCGCGCCCCCGAGCTGACCCACGGCCGCCACACCGGCGTCCAGCCCCGCCCGCAACTCCGCCGCCGTCACCTGCGGCGCCTCGCCCAGACTCTTCCCGGCCCGCCGCAGCAGCGTCCCGTACAGCGGCCCGGACGCCCCGCCCACCGTCGAGATCAACTGCCGCCCCGCGGCCGTCAGTACGGCCCCCGGTGTCTCCGGCGGCCGTGCGGTCAGCGTGGTCACCACGGCGGCGAACCCCCGCTGCATGTTGCTCCCGTGATCGGCGTCCCCGATCGCCGAGTCCAACTCGGTGAGCCGCTTCGCCTCCCGGTCGACCAGACCGGCCGCCGCCGTCATCCACCGCACGAAAAAACCCGCGTCAAGGATTGCCTCGGACACCCACTGCTCCTTTTCCCACCGGTCTCACCCGTCCCGTCCGCCGGCACCACGCCGGCGACGCACCGCAACCCGCCCGCGCACACGGCCGCGGCGCCGCTCAGCGCCCCCAGCGCAGCCCCGCCGTGGCGACCGGGGCATCCCACCACCGCAGCAACTCCCCGTCCACCTGGCACAGCGTCACCGAGCAGCCGGCCATGTCCAGGGACGTCACATAGTTCCCCACCAACGTACGGGCTACCGGCACCTCCCGTTCGTCGAGCACCCGCCGCACCTCCGCGGAGAAGCCGTAGAGCTCCAAGAGCGGGGTGCCCCCCATCCCGTTCACCAGCACCAGTACCGGGAGCCGCGGTTGCAGGTCCTCCAGAATCACGTCCAGCGCATAGTCCGCGATCTCGCCCGAGGTCATCATCGGCCGCCGCTCCCGCCCCGGCTCGCCGTGGATGCCCACCCCCAACTCCAGCTCACCGGGCGGCAGATCGAACGTCGGGCTGCCCTTCGCCGGCGTCGTACAGGCACTCAGCGCCACACCGAAGCTCCGTGACGACTCCACGACCCGGCGGGCCACCGCCTCCACCCGCTCCAGCGGCATCCCGTCCTCCGCCGCCGCCCCCGCGATCTTCTCCACGAACAGGGTCGCGCCGGTGCCGCGCCGCCCCGCCGTGAAGGTCGAGTCGGTGACCGCGACGTCGTCATCGACCAGCACACTGGCGACCTGGACCCCCTCGTCCTCCGCCAGCTCGGCCGCCATCTGGAAATTGAGCAGGTCCCCGGTGTAGTTCTTGACCACGAACAGCACCCCGTGCCCGCTGTCCACCGCCGCCGCGGCCCGCACCATCTGTTCCGGCACCGGCGAGGTGAACACCTCCCCGGGGCAGGCGCCGTCCAGCATCCCCGGCCCGACGAACCCGCCGTGCAGCGGCTCGTGCCCACTACCGCCTCCGGACACCAGCGCCACCTTCCCCGCCACCGGCGCGTCCCGACGGACGATCACCCGCTGCTCCACGTCCACCACCAGCTCGGGGTGGGCCACGGCCATCCCGCGCAGGGCGTCCGCCACCACGGTCTCGGCGACATTGATCAGCATCTTCACGGGTACCTCCTGGTGAGACTGGCAGCCTTGGCCTCTGAGCAGTGTTTCCGCTGGTCACGGCACTTATGCCCGGACTTGTGCCCGGCTCTTGATCGTGGCGGTCCATGGCGGTGTCGAGCGGCCCTCGGCGGGACTGACGCCGACTCGATGTCGACCTCTCTGACGAGCAGTCAATTGCGACCGGAGCCTTGCGTCACCCTCTCCCGGAGCCGTTCGGCCTCAGTATCGACCCCGTGGCGATCGAGGTCACGGAACATGCGCAGAAGTGCACTCGGCGACTTTCATCATCGGCATCCTCCTCATCAGGCTGCGTTGCCAGTGCCGCATGCCATGCTCGGCACCGCGCGGCCTGTGCCCGGACGGCGGTCGCGACATGACCGTTGGCATCCTCGGAAGTGCCGGAGACCGGCGAGATCACCTACGACGGGCCGATGGCGCCTCACGTTGGGGAGTCGGCCCATCCGACGACTGGCTCCGCCGCCTCCCCGGCCGCCGGGCGTACTGGCCGTCCGCTCCGATGTCACGGTTCATCCCTTCGATGCCGTGCCCCTCGCGCCGCCCCGCAAGGGGACGATCGGATGTCGGCCGCAGCCCCGCTACCGCCAGGCCCCGCATTCCTTGGCCGACCTCGCGGCCGGACTGGGGCGCCAGGCATGCGCCGAGGCCACCTGGCGGCAGGGCTCACGCGGACCCATGCGATCCCGCCTTCCTCGCCGAACAACGGCTCTCCCCCAAAGGCCCCGCCCTGGCCTCACCCTCTACCAGGTCCTGGATGCCATCCACGACCTACTGAGGTGCTCGACCGGTATCTGCACCACCTGCCACCGCCCGATACCACCCTCCCACCAGCGACAACACACAAGATTCACTGAGACCTAACGGACCCCTGGTAGCACACTTGATGCTGCTGCCGCCGGGGTTTGCGGAGAGATCAACGATTCCAGCAGTCGCTGAGTCGCCTCGTTCGGTATCTCGTACGTTGCGACGTACGTTCCCCTACCTCTTCAGGAGGCACGCATGTCGCACAGGAGAACTCTCGGTCCGAAGAAGACGATCGCGCTGCTCGTCGGTGCCGCGGCGGTGGCGGGCGGTGGGGCCTTCGCACTCGCCACCACGTCCAACGCCGCCCAGCCCGCGCAGCACGCGAAGACGCTGTCGGCCGGGGACTCGACCGTCTGCCAGGGGCTCGCCACCGCTCTCGGCAACAACGAGCGGTTCATCGCCGGGCAGCAGGCGAGTCCGGACGCCCAGTCGGCGGCCCGGATCGCCAACCGGCAGGCGGTCGTCGCGCAGATCAAGGTCCAGCAGAAGGCGGCCGGTTGCACCGTTGGGGAGTCGGCTCAGGGCTCCCAGACGGGGCAGCAGCAGCCTGGCGGCGCCCAGGCGAGCGCACAGCCCTCGCAGTCCGCCGCCGGCGGAGGCGGTGCCGCGGGTGGTGGTGCCGCATCCGGTCAGCAGGTCTGCAACGGCTCCACCGTTACGCTCTCCGGCGAGGGCGGTGCCCCGGCCGCGTCCAGCGACCAGTTCCCGGCGGGGACGACCCTGAAGGTCACCAACCTGGACAACAAGAAGTCCACGACGGTGAAGGTCACCTCGGTCTCCGGCAGTTGCGTCCTGCTCAACAACGCGGCCTTCGAACAGGTCCGGGAACCGGGCAAGTTCCTCATCCGCCACGCACTGATCGAGAAGGCGGGGTGAGGCCCGGGAGCCTCAGTCGCCGGACAGGAACGCGGTGAGGTGACTGGCGAGGTCCGGCGGTGTGGACTGTGGGAGCCCGTGAGTGGGAGACGCCGGGCAGTACGGCGGTCTTCACCATCCGGTGGTACCCCTCTCGGTTTGCCGGGATCACGTGGTGCGACCTGGTGCAACAGCGCCGACGGATCCGTCGGCAGCATGGGCTCGGCCGCCTGCTCACGGTGCTCTCCCCACACCTGCCGCACATCGATCTGCGCCAGCGAGAGCCGACACAGCCACGGCACCGGATCGGACGGCTCCCGGCCGGCGCGAATGACGCCGCGCACCGAGCCCGGTACTCCAATCCCCAGGCAGCCGCGTGTCGTTGCCGGTGTGAGCGCACTGCGCGCTCCGCTGCGACTCGGGCGAGCATCACCTGCGCGTCGTAGCGGTCGGGTTCCTCCGTGAGCCATGCCTCCACCACGTCGGCGCCGGCTGCCAGGATGCCGAGGACCTGGGTGCGGTAACGCCGCACGGGCCAGTGAGATCCGGTCTCCGCCAGGAGGTTCCGCATCGTCGTCCATCGGCCGACGCTGAGCTCTGTGATCGCGGTACGCAGGCCGTCATCCGCGCCCGCGGGGTGACAGATCGGGCTGCACCTTTTGAGGTTGTCGGGCGCTGGGATGTTCAGTTGTCCACGGCGCCGGTCACGCCGACTCTTTGGGCATCTTGCTGCGGTCCCAGTCAGGAAAGCGTTCGGATTCAGGGTCAAGGAAGTTGATCAAATCGATCAGCTGGTGCTGCAGCGCAGGGAAACGCGTGCCCTCCTGCGGGTTCTCAACCAGCCGGTCGAGATCATCGGTCAACTGCGCGAACCATCCGGAGAAATTTGGATCCCTTGCCAGGCGTGAGCAGAATTCTGCGTATCCGATCGGGATGGCGGCCTCAGGCCCCGTGGTCGGAGTGAGCATGATCTCGCCGATCGCCCGCTGTTCCGTACGGAACACCCGGAAGAGTTTGCCGTGATTCCTCCAGTCGCTCAGCACCTCGTTGATCTGTGTCAGATGTTTCATGAGGGTGGTTCGACTCTCGCTGGTCGTCCCCACCTCGATGAACTGTACGTGTCGACGCACGAGTTCGATGCAGGCCAGGTATTCACCCAGGACGAAGAGTGTGCTGTGACGGGCGTAACGCTTCTCGGCGTCCGTGCCGTTCTGAAAGAAGATGAATTGATCCCTGTGCAGACTGTAAATCCGGCTCTGTAGATCGAATGCAGCCAAGAGCAGTGGGTTCCGGAATCGCTTCATCAGGTCCATTCGCTCCTGCTGCTGCCTGATCCGCGCCTGCAGTTTCACGGACCTCAATCCGCCCCAGACGCTGAGCGCCGCAGAAGCCAACGCGACCACAATTGCAATGACGGAGAGCGCCAGATGTGTCTGCACGGCTCGAATTATCCACGAGTGGTTGCCGGTGCCCGTGGCCAACACGCTCTTCGCGTAGTCGGTGCGGCTGCGTGCCAATCGGCTTCGACGCTACCCCTGGTCAAGTGCATTCTGTCAAAAAATTCACGTCGGCCGGGAGGCTCAATGAATCCATCGGGTCTCCGGGACGATCCGTCAGTCAGCCCGCGCGCCTACCGCACCTCGTTCGCCGAACAACCTCCCGCTACGCAGGGGCGTTGATTGCGGGCCGGCCACAACGCCCCGCCAGGCCAACTCGACCACTCACGGGCCAGCTTGCGCGCTCAGTCACACCTCGACGGTGCCACAGAGCCGGATCGCGGGACGGACAACCGCTCCCACGCACGTCGCTGACGAACCGTCCGGTCCGCTGTCGATGGCGCGGCAGCTCGTAGAGGCGCCCGCAGCCCGGGAGCGCGTTCAACACGTTCACGCACCTACTGGGCGGTAACCGTTCTCTTCCGCTCCCGGTTCTGTCGGACTGTGGGCGTGGCCGGTGAGCAGCTCGTCGGACGATGGGGTGCCTAGGGCCGGTGCGGCCGGTTGCCTGCGAGGAGGCGCGCGCCACGCTGGCGCGGGCCGGCAGGCGCTGGAGCCGCTCATGACGCCGGTGGGCTTGCGCAGCGTTCGCAGGCCCCCGGGCTCAGACCTCACTGCGGTTGCATCGGGCATGAGCGAAGGGGGCTTGATGCAGGACACGATGTCGCTGGTCCACGGCGCGATGAGCCGCTGTCCGCGGTCCATCGGCGAGTACTTCCTGCATGCCGGGCTGGCCAGGCCCGGCCAGGCGGCGGTGCTGCGCGAGGACGAGTGCCTGACGTACGAGGATCTGGCGCTCGGTGCCGAGTGCCTGGCCGCGGAACTGGCGGAGCGTGGGATCGGCCGCGGCGACAGGGTGCTGGTCGAATGCGACCCGATCCCCCAGGCGGTGGTGGTCCTGGTGGCGTGTTCGCTGCTTGGTGCGATCTACGTGCCGGTCGCTCCGGATGTCCCCCTGGCTCGCAAGGCGGCGATCGCCGGGGCGGCTCGGCCAGCCGCTCACGCCGTGGCCGCGGGTCAGCCGGTGGCTGCCGAGATCCCGGTGCGCATGCGGTTGTCGCCCGGTGGCGTGGCGGTATCGGGCGGTGTCCCCGGTTCTTCGGAGCGCGTCCGTGGCGCGCCGACGGAGCACGACGTCGCGTACTTGATCTTCACCTCGGGTACCACCGGGCGGCCCAAGGGCATCATGATGACGCACCGGGCCGCACTGGCCTTCTTCCGGGGGATGGCCCGGCAGCTGCCGGCTTCGCCGCAGCACCGCGTCGCGTCGTTCGCCCCGCTGAACTTCGACTTTTCGCTGCTCGACCTGGGTTGGGCAACGGGTGCGGGCGGGACGCTGGTTCAGGTTCCGCGGATGCTGCTGCGCCATCCCCGGCGTTTCGTGGAGCACTTGGCGCGGATGGGTGTGAGCCATGTGAGCGGGGTTCCCTCGATCTGGTCGCCGGTGTTGCGGCATGCCACACAGGAGTTGTCCGCGTGTACCTCGCTGCGAGGGCTGGTCATCGGCGGCGAGGCGTACCCTGTCGAGCTGTTGCGGGCGTTGTGGAAGGCGTTGCCGGGTGTGCAACTGGTGAACGTCTTCGGGCAGTCGGAGTCCATTGCCTGTTCTTTCCTGGAGCTCCCCGACCCGCTCCCGGATGATCTGCGGCAGGTGCCGATCGGCCCCGCCCATCCCGGAGCCGAGATGCTCGTGCTCGACGACGCGGGTCGCGAAGTCGGCGTGGGCGAGACGGGCGAACTCTTCCTGCGGAGCGACGCGTTGTTCTCCGGTTACTGGTTGGACGCCGACGCCACCGGCCGCACACTGGTCCCGCCGCCGGGAGATCCGGAAGGCGGCGAGCGCGTCCTGCGCACCGGCGACTTGCTACGCAGAGAGCGGTACGGGCTGTTCACCTTCGCCGGCCGCAAGGACCTACAAGTCAAGATCCATGGCAATCGGGTGGAGCTGGGGGAGGTCGAGTCGCACCTGGCCGCACACCCCGCGGTGACCGAAGCCCTCGTGGTGACCGTGAACGGCGACCTGGGCACCCGCTTGGCGGCCCTCGTCGCCGTGGTCACCGGCGGGGAGGAACACCACCACGTGGAAGAGGAGTTGCGCGCCTGGTGCAGCACGCGCCTGCCGCCGTACATGCAGCCCACCTACGTGCTGGTCGTGCCCGCGCTGCCACGAACCGTAGGGGGAAAGCTCGACCGGCGCGCGGCGCACGGAATGGCACTGCGCCTGATCGCAGCGGCTCCAGGCGGCGCCCCAGACACTCCCGCACACCCGGCAGCGGCCAATCCCCGTGGGCCGTGTAAGCACTCGACAACGAAACACCCACTCCCCGAGCCCTCGTGGCTTCCCGGTACCGCACACGACCGGGACACCCCGACGCGGACAGGGACAGGGACAGAGATAGAGACAGAGACAGAGCCATGCTGAGTCGACCAGACCTCGAAGCGCGCTTGCGCGCGTTCCTGTCCACCCTTCGCCCCGATGCTGACTTGGCGGCCGTCACCCCCCACTCCAACCTGTTCGAGCTGGGGATCCTGGATTCGCTCGCCGTCGTGGAACTCATCGTCTTCCTGGAACACCTCATCGGCACGGAGATCGTGGTCGAGAACTACCAGCTGGAGTCCTTCCACACCTTTGCCGGGATCCATGACGTCGTGGCCGACTCCACACCGCGCGACACAACGGTCCGGGGCGCCGACCGGACGTCGACGTCGGGAACGCAGTGACGGGTAGGTGCACCATGACACCGAGCACGGACTGGATCTGTCTGGGGCCCAAGACGGTTCTCCCGCGGCTGCACCTCCTATGCTTCCCGCACGCCGGCGGCTCAGCAGCCGGCTGCCTGAACTGGGCTGCCGCGGCTCCCCCCGGCGTGCGGATCGCCGCAGTGCGGCCACCCGGCAGAGACAGCCGCGTCACCGAGCCGCCGCTGCGCAGCGCGCGGGCCGTGGCGGAGGCGCTCGGTCCCACCCTGGCGGACCGCAAGGACACCGTGCCGTGGGCCTTCTTCGGCCACAGCCTGGGCGCCCTGCTGGCATTCGAGACCGCGCACTGGCTCCTCCAGCAGGGACTCCCCGGCCCCCGCATCCTCATCGTCGCCTCCGCCCCCGCACCCCACCTGCCCCGCAGCTCACCACCACTGCACCACCTGCCCGGCCCCGACCTGCTCAAAGCCCTGGACCACCTGGGAGGGCTGCCCCCCTCCCTGGCAGACAACCCACGGCTGGCCAGGCTGTGGCTACCGCGCATCCGCACGGACTTGGAGATCTACGACACCTACGCCCCCCGCCGGCGTGCCCCGCTCCCGTGCCCGATCACCGCGTTCGCCGCCACCGAGGACCGCCTGGTGCCGGTAGCGGAGGTCGCCCAGTGGCACCACCACACCGCCGGCCGCTGGAGCCTGCGGATCACGCCGGGCGATCACTTCTTCGTCCACGCCGACCCCGCCCCCGTCCTGGCAGCCGCACTGCCCGAGGAAACGAGACCACCATGACCGGCCCAGACCCGCACGCCACCGCGCCGCGGCCCTGCGCGCAGGCAGCCCTCCCACCGCTCGAATCCCCCGATCCCTGGCCGGGATACGCGGCCCTGCTGGCGCGTCCGGGACTCCATTACGGACAGGCCGAGCACACGTACTACGCGGCCCGGCACAGCGATGTCCACCACGGCCTGCGGCACCCGGAGCTGGCCGTCGGCTTCCCCTTCAGGGCGACCCGCCAGCTGTTCGGCCCCACCGCGATCGACCTGGACGCCCCCGGACACCGACCGGCCCGCCAACGGGTCTCACGGTTCACCACCCGCCACATGTCCACCTGGACCCAGACGGCCGTCATCCCCGTGATCGACGACCTGATCGAGCGGGCCGCCACCGGCACGCCGGTCGACGTGATCAAGACTTTCGCCCAGCCCCTGCCGACCCGTGTCATCTGCCGCGTCCTGGGTCTGCCGGACCATCAATGGCCGTGGATCTGGCAACAACTCAGGCCCGTCATCGGCCACATCGCCGACCAGAGAACCGGCATGCAAGCGGCACTGGCCTCCCGGGACATCCTCGCAGACCGGCTCCGCCACGCGGTCCGTACCGGAGCGCCGCACGGCTCACTCCTGCAACGCCTGTGCGCCGGCGACCCGCCCGACTCCGCCGTCGGCCGACGGGCCGAACCCATCCGCACGGCCCTCCTGCTCCTGGCCGCCGGCACGGAGACGACAGCGGCCGCCATCGGCAACCTGCTCTGGTGCCTGCAGCACCACCCGCACACCTGGGACGAGGTGGCCAGCGGCACGATCCCCGCCGAAGCGGTCGTCACCGAAAGCCTTCGGCTCCACCCGCCACTGCACAGCACGGTCCGCTTCGCCCGCCGCGATCTCACACTGGGCGACACCGCGATCCCCAAGGGAGCCCGAGTACAGCTGCTGCTCGCCGCCGCCAACCGCGACCCCGCACGCATCGGCGCATCGCCATCCTGGAACCCCCACCGCCCCCCACAACCGCACCACGCCTTCGGCGGCGGACCGCACGCCTGCGTCGGCGCTCAACTCGCCCTCACAGAACTGCAGTTCCTCCTGACCGCACTGGCCCAACGCTATGTGCTTGCGGGCCCCGCTCACCCGGCCGCCAACTTCCGAGCCGGCCCCTTCCACTACCCCACCGAGCTCCCCGTACGACTCATCCCACGGACCACCCCCACCCGACAGCACTCCATCGGAGGGACAAGCCCACCATGACCACACCCTCTGCCAAGGATCTGGACATCGTCAGGATCACCGGCAACATCGGCGCCGAGATCCGCGGCATCGACCTCACCTCGGACCTGCCACAGGACACCATCACCGCCATCCGCACCGCCCTCGTCACCCACAAGGTCATCTTCTTCCGAGACCAACACGCCCTGGACGGCCCGGCCCAAGAACGCCTGGCCCGCCGCTTCGGCACCCCCACCACCGCGTACCCCACCCTGCCGTCCCTCGACGGCGCCCCCGCCATCCTCGACCTCGACTACCAGAACTCCCCACTCCGCGCCGACTTCTGGCACGCCGACGTCACCTTCATCCAACGTCCGCCGCTCGGCTCCATCCTCCGCGCGGTATCCCTCCCGCCCTACGGCGGCGACACCGTATGGGCCAACACCGCCACCGCCTACACCGCACTGCCCAAGGAACTGCGCACCCTCGCAGAGAACCTGTGGGCCGTCCATGCCAACACCCCCGACAACGCGCCGACGCAGAGCTCCGACGACAGCCCCCAGGCCCACGCGATGCGCGAGACATTCACAGCACGCACCTTCGTCACCGAACACCCGGTCGTCCGCGTCCACCCCGAAACAGGCGAACGACTGCTGCTGCTCAGCAAGTTCATCCGCCGCTTCGTCGGCTGGACACCCGAAGAATCCCGGCCCCTGCTCACACTGCTCCGGACCTACATCCCCGTCCCCGAACGCGCCGTACGGTGGCGCTGGGCCCAAGGAGACGTAGCCTTCTGGGACAACCGCTCCACCGAGCACTACGCCGTCCGGGACTACGACCCGCACCCCCGCCGGATGCAACGCGTCAGCATCGCCGGAGACATCCCCGTCTCGGTACAGGGAGAACCCAGCCGCGTCGTAGCCGGCGACGACACCGACTACACCACCTCGCTCACCCACCCCCATGACGGCAAACCGGCAAACCGTGACCACCCCGCCAGCCCACCGGCCTCATAAGGGCCCGCAGAGAGGGACTGCAAGAACGTCTTACAGCCCCATGTACCTGGCCGACCTGGAGGCAGATCGGCGGCTCGAACTGCTGCCGCAGCCGCTCGGGATACGGACCGTACCCGGCTCTTGATCCTGGCGGTCCATGGCGGTGTCGAACGGCCCTCGGCGGGACTGACGCCGACTCGATGCCGACTTCTCTGGTGAGCCGTCAATTGCGACCGGAGCCCTGCGTCACCCTCTCCCGGAGCCGTTCGGCCTCAGTGTCGGCCCCGTGGCGATCGAGGTCACGGATCATGCGCAGATGCGTTCGGCGACCACGTCGGCGCAGGAGTGTCCTGGGCGCCGCGTGCCGCGTTGCTCTGTTGCGCACCGCCGCGTTGCCAAGTTGGGTCCCTCGGCGTTTCCCTGCCGTAGACCTCTATGCAAGGAAGTCCCATATGCCCCGCCCTGCCCATATCGCCATGATCGGCACCCCTGTGGTCGGCCATGTGCTGCCCAGCCTGGAGATCATCCGTGAGCTGGTGGCCCGCGGCCATCGCGTGACGTACGCCAACGCCGACCACGTCGCCGGGCTCGTCACCGACACCGGTGCCGAGCTGGTCCGCTTGACCTCCACGCTGCCGGTCGCCGACAGCGACTGGCCGCAGGATCCGATCGCCGCCGCCTCCCTCTTCCTCGATGAGGCGATGGCCGTACTGCCGCAGTTGCGCGCCGTGTACGACGGCGCCCCCGCCGACCTCTACCTTTACGACATCGGCGCGTACGCGGGCCGCGCGCTGGCCGAGGCGCAGCGCCGCGGCCTCGTCCAGCTGTCACCGATGCACGTGGCCTGGAAGGGCGCCGAGGAGGAGATCGGTGCGGCGTTCTCCGGGCTGCCCGGAGGTCCCGCCCACCGGGCGCGGTTCGCCGCCTGGCTGGCCCGGTGCGGTGCGGTGACCACGAACGTCGAGGAGTTCACAGCTCGGCCGCGGCGAGTGCTGGCCTTGATCCCGCGCGCCATGCAGCCACATGCGGACCGGGTCGACACCGAGGCGGTGACGTTCGTCGGCCCGTGCTTCGGCGCCGGCGAGGAGCACGGCAGCTGGATGCGGCCGGCCGGTGCGGAGAAGGTGCTGCTGGTGTCGTTGGGCGGCTCGGCGTACCCCAGGCAGCGGGAGGTCTACCGGCAGTGTATGGCGGCCTTCGCGGATCTTCCGGGCTGGCATGTGGTGCTGCAGATCGACAGCGGCGGCGAGCCGGCCCAGCTGAGGGAACGCATTCCTCCCAACTTCGAAGTGCGGCCGTGGGTGGCGCCGTTGACGATCCTCGGGCAGGTGGACGCATGGGTGACGCACACCGGTATGGGCAGCAGCAGTGAGGGCCTGTACGCCGGTGTGCCGATGATCGCGGTACCGCACGGGGTCGAGCAGTGCCTCAACGCCGACCGGCTCGTCGAACTGGGTGTCGCCCGCCGGATCGACGCCGCGGACGTCACGGCGGCGGCACTGCGTACGGCCCTGATGGAACTCATCGGCGATCCACAGGTCGCCGCGCGCTCGGCATGGCTGTGGGCCGAGGTGCGCACCGAGGGGGGCACCCGCCGGGCCGTGGATCTGATCGAGGAGCAACTGGCAGGGGAGCGAGTGGGCTGACAACGCGCAGCCGGCCAACCGGGGAGGCGTTCCGGCGCGGGCTGTGGCGGGACCGATCCGACGTGGTGCCGACTTCCCGGACCGGCGATCAGCCAGTCGGGCGGGCCCGCGGCGCGAACGCTCCTCCGAGCCGCCCGCCGGGCCGGGGCGATATCCGCTGGCGGCGGCCCGGTCGGTGACGCCTAAGGTGCAGTTGACCAACTGCCTTCCGTTGACCAACCGCCTTCCATGAGAAGGGCGTTACATGCCGATCGCACGCAGATCCCTCCTGACCGGTTCGACGGCGGCCGCCGCTGCCACCGCACTCGGCGCCGCGGGGAGCGCCGAGGCCGCCGCCCCGGCGCGGGCCGCGCCGCTGCCCCTGCTGCCGCGCACACCGGGCCGCCTCGGCGTACCCGGTGTCACCGGCCTGCACCTCCAGTTCGGGGCCGACCCCGCCACCGAGATGACGGTCTCCTGGATCAGCCCCCGCTCCGTACGCCGCCCGCAGGTGCGCCTCGGCACCCCCGACGCAGGCACCGGCAGCGTGGTCGACGCCGAGACCCGCACCTACCGCGACGGACTGAGCCGTGAGGAGGTGTACGTCCACCACGCCCGCCTCACCGGACTGCGGCCGGACACCACCTACCTCTACTCGGCCGGGCACGACGGCGCCGCGCCGGAGACCGGTGCGTTCACCACGGCACCGCGCGGGCGCACCGCGTTCACGTTCACCAGCTTCGGCGACCAGGGCGCGCCCAATCTGCGCCGGGTCGTCACCTGGCCGGCGGGCGGCGCCCCGTCGCCCTCGGGGCGCTTCCCGCTCTACACCAGCAGCCAGGCCGGCAGTCCCGCCTCCGCCGACATCGTGGCCGCGGTGGAACGGGTCGGACCGCTGTTCAACCTGGTCAACGGCGACCTGTGCTACGCCTCCGCGGCCGGCGTCTTCGGCCAGAACCGCGTCGCGACCTGGGCGGACTGGTTCATCGGCAACAGCCGGTCGACGCGGCTGCGCCCGTGGATGCCGTGCGTCGGCAACGGCGAGAACGAGAAGGGCAACGGCCCCCTGGGGCTGACCGGCTACCAGACCTACTTCACCCTGCCCGGTCCGACGGGCACCGACCCCGAGACGCGGGGCCTGTGGTACGCCTTCACGGTCGGCGCGGTCCGCTTCATCAGCCTGGCCAACGACGACGTGGCGATCCAGGACACCGGCGACAGCTATCTGCGCGGCTACTCCGACGGGGCGCAACGCCGCTGGCTGGAGCGGGAGTTGAAGGCCGCACGCGGCAACGCGGGCATCGACTGGATCGTCGTCTTCATGCACCACCCGATGATCTCCAGCAGCCGTGGCGGCAGCGGCAGCGACCTCGGGATCCGCGCGGCGTGGGGCCCGCTCTTCGACGCGTACGGGGTCGATCTGGTGCTCTGCGGCCACGAGCACTACTACGAGCGCTCGCTGCCGGTCCGCGGCGCGCTGCCGAACGAGGCCCGCACTCCGGTGCCGGTGTCCACCAGGACCGATGTCGCCGACACCGCCAAGGGCACGGTCCACATGATCATCGGAGGCGGCGGCAACTTCGCCACCACCCAGGACGACCTGTTCCAGGAGCCCAAGGGGCGCGTCGTGGTCGACCTGGCCAAGGAGACGGAGGGCCGCCACCGCAAGGCCGTCTTCGTCACCGAGGACGCCCCCTGGCGCGCTGTCCAGGACCGCGTCCACACCCACGGCTTCGCCGCGTTCGACGTCGACCCGGGCGACCGGCGCACCGGCCGCACCCGCATCCACGTCACCTACTACACCTTCGACGGCCCCTACGGAGACCTCACCCCCGTGGACACCTTCACCCTGGAACGCCCCCGCCGGGACGCCGGTCACTGAGCAACGGCGCCTTCTCGTACGGGTGCTGCCGCGTCGGCTGCCTCGGCCGGCTGCCGGGGGGTCTCGGCGGCCCTCCTTCCCCAGGCGGTTCCGAAGAGGATCAGCGCCGCTCCTGCGTAGCCGAGCGCCCCCGGCTGGTCACCGCCGAGGACGACACCGATCACGGCGGCCCAGAGCGGTTCCGTCCCCAGCAGCAGGCTGACCCGGGACGGGCCAGCGCGGCGCACGGCCCACAGCTGGACGAAGAAGGCGAACAGGGTGCACAGCACCGCCAGGTAGAGGAGGGCCAGCCACTGCCCCGCCTCCAGGGTGGCGGCCACCCGCAGGGGCGAGGTGCCCACACCGGTGGAGAGCGCCGCGAAGCAGATGACGGCGGTGGACAGCTGGACGAAGGTGAGAGCGCCGTCATCGGCGTTCTTGAGGGACGGGAGCCGGTGCGTGGTGAGCACGTTGGCGGTCCGGGCGAGGGCCGCGAGGAGCATGAGCAGGTCCCCGACCGAGGGCGTGGTGAATCCGCCGCCCTGGGTGAGGAGCAGCACCCCCAGGACCGAGCCGGCGGCGGCCATGACGAACGACGCGGTGGGCGGGGTACGGCGCAGCGCCGCCTCGGCCAACGGGGTCATGACCATGGTCAGGCTGATGATGAGGCCGGCGTTGGTCGCCGAGGTGTGCACGACGCCGTAGGTCTCCAGCAGGAAGACGCAGGCGAGGATGAGCCCGATGAGGACTCCGCCGCGCACCTCGGCCGCGGTGAGGCGCCGGACGGCGCGGAGGCGGAGCAGCCCGAGTACGGCAGTGGCCATCAGGAAACGCAGCAGCAGCGTGGCGACGACGGTCGACGGGCCGGTGATGCTCTTGGTCGCCAGATAGCTGGAGCCCCAGGTGACGGCGACGGCCAGCACGGGTGCGTCGGTCAGCCGGCCGCGGTGCGACGAGCGGGCAGGGGGCATGGAGGTTCCCAACGGTGACGGTGGCGGCGAGCCCCACGGGTCAGGCCGTGGTGGGGGCGAGCAGCGCTGCGTGGACGGTTCTCTTCATCGTGGAACCACGTCGTTGTAGCCCGCTGGTGCCGGAGATCGACTCGGCGGACGTCACGGTACCGCCGCATGATCGTGACACGCATGCCCTTTGTCGCATCGTCCCTCGGCGGTGTGTGCGCGTCGGCGCGGGTGCGTCAACTGGCGGGCGGTGCATCCCGGTTGTCGTTCGGCGGGGGTTCGCGGGGCGGGCGGTGAAGGTGCCCACCATGCGGACGGGACCCTGCCGTCCGGCCCGAGGCCGGAGATGTGGCGGCGCTCGACGACCAGGTCGACACCTGGGCGGTTGCGGCGGCGGCCTTCCGCCCGGTTGGCCCGGACCCGGCGGACGTTCCCCACACCACGGATTCCCTACGCCGCGGAGTGGAAGAGCGCCGCCGCCTCCCCGCGCGAGCCGACGCCCAGCTTGGTCAGGATGTTGGCGACATGGAACTTCACGGTGGACTGGCTGATGTGCAGTTCCTCGGCTATCACGCGGTTGCGGTGGCCCAGTGCGAGATGCGCCAGCACCTCCAACTCCCGCTCGCCCAGGCTGGTCAGCGGGTCGGGCGCCGGAGCCTGGAAGGCGGCCAGCGGGATGGTCGCGGTGACCGTGGAGCCCCATCCGGGGACCGCGTCGATGTCCAGCCGGCCGTCCAGGACGTCCAGCCGTTCCCTGACCTGGCCGGGGGTGAGGGCGTGCGCGGTGAGGGTGCCGGGCCCGTCGTCCCGTACGGTCGCGCGCAGTTCGCCGTCGATGAGCTGCCAGCCGACGTGGACCCGGCTCACCCCGTCCTGCGCCAGCGCCTCCAGCAGCACGGTCCGGACGACGGCCCGGGCGGTGTGGGCGACGTCGGCGGCCAGGCTGCCTGCGGAGTCGGGCGCGCCGAACTCCAGCCGCACCGGGCTGTAACGCACCAGTGGCCGCAGCGAGTCGGCGAGCCGGGCGAACGCCTGGCCGGCCGGTTCCTCGGCGATCTCCCGGTCCCGTTCGGCCTCCGCGCGCAGCTCCACCAGCGCCGAGGCGGCCAGGTCGGTCGCGGTGGCGCGGGCCGCCGCGTCGTCCAGGCTGCGGCTCCGCAGCACACCCAGCAGCCCGGTGAGGACGGCCGAATGCGCCTCGCCCAGCTCGGCGATGACCCGCGCACGGGTCCCGGCGGCGGTCCGCGAGCGGGCCAGCGCGCCGGGCATCGCCTCGGCCGCCAACCGGTCGAAGTGGCTGGTCACGATGTCCCAGAGGGCCTGCACGACGGCGGTGACGGTGTCGTCGAGAGGTGGCACCGGGGCGTCGTCCGGCACTGTCCGCACGAGGAGCAGTACGGCGCCCCTGGGGGTGGCGTGGCTGGTGACGGCGAGGACGGGGCGCTCGGCGCCGGCGAGCGGGAGGGTGCCGAGCCAGGGCCGGCCGGGGACGCCCGAGGCGAGCAGCGGGGTCATGTCGGCGGTGGAGAGCCGGCCGGTGATCTCCGGATCGCCGTACACCTTGAACGGTGAATGGGCGCAGTGCGTGGAGAGTTCGGCCGCCGCGTGGTGCGGGATCGGTCCGGCCAGCAGCCCGGACAGCCGGGGCAGGATCTCGCCCATGGGTGCGCGGATCACCTCGTGGGCGGCGGTCAGGGCGGGCAGCGGGCCGGTCAACTCCATGCGGCTCAGCGTAGTCCCGGACTGCGCCGTCCCACCTGGCCTTTCGGCCAGGTGCGACTGTTCCGATGACCGGCCGCCGCACCGCCCGCCGCACGTCAGGCTGATCCCGTCCGACCATCAACGCCACGCCTCATGAGGGGCGACGGGGAGATCGATATGCGAGCGATTGTGTACCGCGAGTTCGGCGGTGCGGAGGTGCTGTCCCACGAAGACGCCGGCACGCCGGAGCCGGCGGCGGGCGAGGTCCGGGTCAGGGTGGTGGCCGCGGGCGTCAACCCGGTCGACCACAAACGGCGTTATGGCTGGGTCGAGCAGTACTTCCCGACGACCTTCCCCGCCGTCCCGGGCCTGGAGTTCGCCGGTGTCGTGGACGCGCTGGGCCCGGGTGCCACCGGATGGGCCGTGGGCGACGAGGTGTTCGGCTGGACCCGGACGGGCGCCTACGCCGAGTACGCCATCGCCGCGGAGATCGCGCCCAAGCCCGCCGGGCTGAGCTTCGAGGCCGCCGCCACCCTGCCGGTCGCCGGTGAGACCGCCCAGCGCGTCCTGGACGAACTCGGCCTGAAGGGCGGCGAGACGCTGCTGCTGCACGGCGCGGCGGGCGCGGTCGGCCAGGTCGCCGTCCAGCTCGCGGTGGCCGCCGGTGCCACCGTGATCGGCACCGCCTCCCCGGCCAACCACGATTTCCTGCGCACCCTGGGCGCGGTCCCCGTGGCCTACGGGGACGGCTTGGCGGAGCGGGTCCGTGCGGCCGCCCCGCAGGGCGTCGACGCGGTCTTCGACGCGGCCGGCAAGGACGTGCTCCCGCTCTCGGTCGCGCTGCGCGGCGGCACCACCGACCGCATCGTCACCATCGCCGACATGAACGCCGCCGAGCACGGCATCCCCTTCTCCGCGGGCGGTACCCCGTCGGCCGAGATGGTCGCGGGGCTGGCTCGGCACGCCCGGCTCGCCGTCGAGGGCAAGCTGGCGGTGGCGGTCGCCGGCACCTTCCCGCTCGCCGAGGCCGCCGCCGCGCAGCAGGTCAGCGAGGCGGGGCACGCACGCGGCAAGCTGATCCTCACGGTCTGAGCCGCCGCCGGCGGGGCCGGGCGGATCGGGGAGGGGCGGCGCGCTCCCTGGCTCAACCGGTCCCTTCCGGTGGGCAGTCGCGGGGCCGCGGCCCGTCCGGATGCCCCTACGGTGCCGCGGTCCTACGCTCGGTGTATGCCGGGAGGCCGCGCACCGTGGCGTACCGCGGCGCCGCGCAGGGCAGCCGGGGCAGGGCGGCGTGTACGCGGAGCCGTCGCCGCGCTGGCGGCGTTCGCGCTGGCCGGCGCCCTGACGGGGGCCGTGGCCCCGGCGGCGGACGGTGCCGGGACGCCGGTCCCGGTCCCGGCTCCGAACCCCGGCCTGGCGCGCTTCTACCAGCAGCAGCCGGCCTGGGAGCGGTGCCCGCCCGACGTGCTGCGGTCCGGCTCGTCCGGACAGGGCACGCCGCGGCCCGGCTACGCGGACCGCCTCCAGTGCGCCCGGCTGGAAGTCCCCCGCGACTACGCCCACCCCGGGCAGGCCACGCTCCGTGTCCAGCTGATCCGGCTCGCCGCGACCGGCCCCGGGAAGCGGCTGGGGTCGCTGGTCATCAACCCCGGCGGCCCCGGTGATTCAGGCGTCAACTACCTCGTCGACAACGCCGACGCCTTCGCCCACCTCGGGCAGCGCTACGACCTGGTCAGCTTCGACCCCCGCGGCACCGGCCGCACCGAACCCATCTCCTGCGGCACCACCTTCACCCCGGTGACCGGCGCCGGCGCGGAGAGCCTCGGGGCGAGCGAGCAGCGCCTCAACGAGGCGTGCGGCCGGTACTCCGGCCCGCTGCTGCCCTGGGTCGGCACCCCGGACGTCGCCCGCGACATGGACGTGCTGCGGTCCGCCGTCCGCGACGCCAAGCTCAACTACCTGGGCTTCTCGTACGGCACCCGGCTCGGCGCGGTCTACGCCCACGAATTCCCCCGCAACGTCGGGCGGATGGCCCTGGACAGCGTCGAGGACCCGACCAAGAACACCTGGCAGACCGCGGTGGCCCAGGCCCGCGGATTCCAGCGGGCGGTCGACGCCTTCGCCGCCGACTGCGTACACGGCCCCGCCTGCCCGCTGGGCACCGACACCAAGGCGGCGCAGGACCAACTCGCCACGTGGTACCGGAACTTGACCGACCATCCGCTCCAGTCGCAGGGCGCCACGGTCGACCAGACGACCTATGTCTACGCCCTCCGGGGGTCCCTCTACAGCAGGGAGACCTGGCCCGCGCTGCGCCAGGCACTGACCCAACTGCGCAACGGCGACGGATCGGGGATCCTGAACCTGAGCGGCAGCGGCAGCGGCAGCGGGAGCCGCAGCAGCGGGGCGGGGCGGGCCCGGGGCGACGCGAGCGGCCGGCTGCCCTCCCAGGAGCAGCTGGCCCTGCGGGCGATCAGCTGCCGGGACACCTCCGAGCGCTACGGCCCCGCCGACTACCCGCGCGCCGAGCGCGAACTCACCCAGGCGTCCCCGCTGTTCGGCCCGGACATCGCGCCGACCCTGCTGGACTGCTACGGCTGGCCCGTCGCGGGCGACGACGCCTCCCGCCAGGTCGCGGCCCCCCACGCACCGCCGCTGCTCCTCGTCGCCACCACCGACGACCCGGCCACGCCGTACGAGGGCGCCGCGAACATGGCCCGCGCGCTGGGGAACGCCAGCCCGGTGCTGACATACCACGGCGAGGGGCACGCCGCGTACACCTCCGGAAACCCCTGCGTCCTGCGGGAAGTCGACGGCTTCCTCCTGGACGGCGCGCTGCCGGTGGGTGGCACGGGCTGCCGCTGAAACCCGGCACGGGGCCGGGGTGCGGAGTGCTCCGGAGCGCCCGTACGGCGAGGGCCCCGGCCACGACCCGTCGGAGCCACGACTCGTCGGACAGCCCCTAGCCCGCCCGCCGTCCGCGCCCGGCGCCCGCGGTCCGCTTCGCCGCGGCCGCCGTCTCCGCGGCCTTTCCGCCCGCCGCGGTCTTCTTCGCCGCGGTCCTCTTCGCGGCGGTGGTCTGCTGCGCCGTGCCCTTCTTCGTCGCGGTCTTCTTCGCAGCGCCCCCGGTCCCCGTGCCCCCGGTCCCCGTGCCCCCGGTCCCCGTACGCCGGGCCGCCGCCTGCTCTCCGGCCGGCACCTCCCCGCGGGCCTCCTTCGCCGCCCGGACGCTGTCCTGGAGGGCCGCCATCAGGTCCGTCACGCGGCCCGCGGGCTGCGCCGCGCCGGCCGCGAACTCCGGTGCGCGATGGGCGAGCTTGGCCGCCACGATCTCCTCCAGCGCCTCGCGGTAGTGATCGTGCACATCCTCCTCGGACAGTTCGCCGAAGGAGTCCATCAGGGTCTCGGCGGCCCGCACCTCGTTGGCGGCGACCGTCACCTCCCGCTCGGGCAGCACCCCGTCCATCGGGCGGATCTGATGCGGCCACAGCAGGACCTGCATCACCAGCACGCCCTCCACCGGCCGGATCACCGCCAGCGTCTCGCGGCCATGCAGCGCGATCTTGCCGAGCCCGACGCGCTGGTGCCGCTCCATGGCGTCCCGCAGCAGGACGTAGGGCTTGGCCGCGGCCGGGCCGTCGACGCCCAGGTAGTAGCCCTTGCCCAGCTGGAGCGGGTCGATGTCGCCGCCGGCGACGAAGGCCAGGATGGTCAGGGTCTTCGCGGTCGGCAGCGGAAGGGCGCCGAGATCGTCGTCGGTGAGCGGCACGACGGTGTCGTCGTCCGTCCGGTAGCCCCGCCCGATCTCGTCGGGGGAGATCTCGACGCCTTCCCGGGAGCAGACCGGCTGGTTGCGCACCCGGCCGCCGTCCGCCCTGTGGATCCGTACGAAGCTGACCGAGGCGGAGGTGTCGGTGGCGTTGTACGCGGCCACCGGGATCGTGACCAGGCCGAAGCTGATGGAGAACTTCGCCGTGGGGCGCATGGGAGCCGCCTTCATCGATACCGGTGCGGTGCGGATCGCTGCCGTTCCATGCTAGGCGGGCCGGCCGGCCACCACCTCCCGGCCCGCGCCCTCGGGCCGGGCCCGGGGGCCCTCAGGCTGGCGCGTGGCGATCGCCCGCGCACAGCGCCCAGATGATGAAGACGTCGATGGCGACCAGCACCATCGCCCAGAACGGGTAGTGCGGAATCCACAGGAAGTTGGCCACCGCTCCGAGGCCGGCCAGCACCACGCCGACCACCCGCGCCCACATCGCGCCCGTCGCGAGCAGCGCACAGCCCGCGAGCAGGATGACGATGCCGAGGACGAGGTGGACCACACCCCAGCCGGTGAGGTCGAAGGAGAAGACGTAGTTCCGGGTGGCGACGAAGACCTTGTCCTTGTGCAGGGCGGCGATGCCCTGAAGGAAGGCCATCGCGCCTCCGAAGATCATCAGGACCGCGGCGAACGCCGTCCAGCCCGTGATCATGGCGTTCCGAGTAGCCATGGGTCGCTCCCTCACGTGCGGAGCCCGGCGACCCCCGAGGAACCAGGCCGTCCCTTCAACGGTTCCACAGCCCCCGGACCCCGCATCTCTGCCCGCGCCCGCCCGCGAGCTCCCCGCGCCCGGCCGCCACCCGGACGCCGGAGCGTACTGCCGCACCGACCGGGTACCCCGCCCGCAGGGACTCCTTCCGGTCCCGGCACGGCCCCCCGCGCGCCGCCCGGACGTCCGCCTACCACCCGCCCGCCCCGTTTCCCCAGGAGTGACGCCATGAGCCGGCGCCCGTCCCAGCAGGACATCGTCCGCGCACTGCTCGACCGCCACGGCCGGACCTACGCCGCCGAGGCCGGCGTCCCGCTGCGCAACACCCCGCAGCCGCTCTACCAGGCGCTCGTCGTCGCCGATCTGCTCAGCGCGCGGATCCGCGCCTCCGTGGCGGTGGCCGCCGCCCGCGCCCTGTTCGCCGCCGGGCTGCGCACCCCGCGCCGGATGGCCGAGGCGCCGTGGCGGCAGCGGGTCGACGCACTCGGCGAGGGCGGCTACCGCCGCTACGACGAGAGCACCGCCACCCGCCTCGGCGAGGGCGCGGTGCTGCTGCTCGGCAGGTACGGCGGCGATCTGCGGCGGATGCGGGACGCGGCCGGCGGCGACACCGCGGCGCTGCGCGGCGCACTCCAGGAGCTGCCCGGCATCGGGCCCGCGGGGTCCGGCATCTTCGTGCGCGAAGTGCAGTGCGTATGGCCCGAGTTCGCCCCGTATCTCGACGCCAAGGCCCTCCAGGGCGCGGCGGAACTGGGACTGCCCGGCGACCCCGGGCGGCTGGCCCGGCTGGTCGGCCCGGACCGGATCGCCGCCTTCGCCTCGGGGCTGGTGCGGGCGGCGCTCGACCCCGCGGTGGCCGACGACGTACGGGCGCACACCGCCGCCTGACGGCCGCGTCGCCGACCTGTCCGCACGAAACTCCTACCCGGGTGCGCTGCCCGCCCAGGTCCACTCCGCGACCTCGGGCAGATCGGTGCCGTGCTCGCGGATCCAGTCGTGGTGGCGGGCCCGGATGTCCGCCATCGCCTGCCGCAGCGCCACCGCGCGGACCCCCAGGCCCGGCACCCGGTCCACCACGTCCATCACCAGCCGGAAGCGGTCGAGGTCGTTGCGGACGACCATGTCGAAGGGCGTGGTCGTGGTGCCCTCCTCCTTGTAGCCGCGGACGTGCAGATTCGGGTGTCCGGCGCGGCGGTAGCCGAGCCGGTGGATCAGCCAGGGGTAGCCGTGGTACGCGAAGATGACCGGCTTGTCGCGGGTGAAGAGCGCGTCGTACTCGGAGTCCGGCATCCCGTGCGGGTGGGCGTCCGCCGGCAGCAGCCGGGCCATGTCGACGACATTGACCACCCGCACGGCCAGGTCGGGCAGATGGCGGCGCAGCAGATCGGCGGCGGCCAGCGTCTCCTGGGTGGGGACGTCGCCGGCGCAGGCCAGCACCACGTCCGGGCCGCGGCTGCCGTCCTCCGTGCCCGCCCAGTGCCAGGCCCCGGCGCCGCGGGCGCAGTGGGCGCGGGCCTCGTCGAGGGTGAGCCAGTCGAAGCTCGGCTGCTTGCCGGCGATGATGACATTGACGTAGTCGCGGCTGCGCAGCACGTGATCGGCCACCGAGAGCAGGGTGTTGGCGTCCGGCGGGAGGTAGACCCGGACGACCTCGGGGCTCTTGTCGAGGACGTGGTCGACGAAACCGGGGTCCTGGTGCGAGAAGCCGTTGTGGTCCTGCCGCCAGACGTGCGAGGTCAGCAGGTAGTTGAGGGAGGCGACGGGGCGCCGCCAGGGCAGCCGGCGCGCGGTCCGCAGCCACTTGATGTGCTGGTTGACCATCGAGTCGACGATATGGGCGAACGCCTCGTAGCTGGAGAAGAGGCCGTGCCGCCCGGTGAGCAGATAGCCCTCCAGCCAGCCCTGGCACAGATGCTCGGACAGCACCTCCATCACCCGGCCGTCGCGCGCCAGATGCTCGTCGGTGTCCCGCGTCGCCGCCTGCCACGCCTTGCCGGTGGCGGCGTATACCGCGTCCAGTCGGTTGGACGCGGTCTCGTCCGGGCCGACGAGCCGGAAGTCGCGGCGCGCGGCGGTCGCCGCCATGACATCGGCGAGCAGCCCGCCGAGCACCCGGGTCGGCTCGTGCAGCGCGGTCCCGGGTTTGGCGACGTCCACCGCGTGCCGCTCCAGCGGCGGCAGCGGCAGCGCGCGCAGCAGCAGCCCGCCGTTGGCGTACGGCGAGGCGCCCAGCCGGTGCCGCCCCTCGGGCACGCATGCCAGCACCACAGGACGCGGCCGGCCCGCCTCGTCGAACAGCTCCTCCGGCCGGTACGAGCGCAGCCACCGCTCCAGTTGGTGCCGGTGGTCCGCGTGGTCCCGTACGCCGGCGAGCGGCACCTGATGGGCGCGCCAAGTGCCCTCCACCGGCTGCCCGTCGACCTCATGCGGCCCGGTCCAGCCCTTGGGCGTCCGCAGCACGATCACGGGCCAGCGGGGACGGTCGGTCGCGCCCTCCTCGCGCGCCCGGCGCTGGATCGCCGCGATCCGGTCCAGCGAGCGGTCCATGGCGGCGGCCATCGCCTGGTGTACCGCGGCCGGGTCGTCGCCCGTGACATGGACCGGATCGTGGCCGTAGCCGCGCAGCAGCGCGTCCAGTTCGGCCTCCGGGATGCGGGCGAGCACCGTGGGATTGGCGATCTTGTAGCCGTTGAGATGCAGGATCGGCAGCACGGCGCCGTCGTGCACCGGGTCGAGGAACTTCGTGGAGTGCCAGGACGCGGCGAGCGGCCCGGTCTCCGCCTCCCCGTCGCCGATCACGCAGGCGACCAGCAACCGCGGGTGGTCGAACGCCGCGCCGTAGGCATGGGTGAGGGAGTAGCCCAGCTCACCGCCCTCATGGATGGAGCCGGGAGTCTCCGGCGCGACGTGGCTGGGCACCCCGCCCGGGAACGAGAACTGCCGGAACAGCAGCTCCATCCCCGCCCGGTCCCGGCTCACGTCGGGATAGGTCTCGGAGTACGTGCCGTCCAGCCAGGAGTTGGCCAGGACGGCCGGACCGCCGTGCCCCGGCCCCCACACGCACAGCGCGTCCAGGCCCCGGGCCGCGATCACCCGGTTGAGATGCGTGTGCACCAGGTTCAGCCCCGGTGAGGTGCCCCAGTGCCCCAGCAGCCGCGGCTTGATGTGCTCGGGGCGCAGCGGCTCCTCCAGCAGCGGGTTGGCCATCAGGTAGATCTGCCCGGCGGAGAGGTAGTTGGCGGCCCGCCAGTGTGCGTCCAGCGCCGCGAGCTCCGCCGCACCGAGAGGGTCCGCGACCGCCGGCGCCACAGCCACCGCGGCGCTCGCCGGTCCCGCATCGTCCCCTGGCATCTCCTCGACCTCCTCGCCCTCTGCGACCTCTTCGGCCTATTCGGCCTCCGCGCCTTCCGCACCTTCCTCGGCGGTCTCGCCCTGTGGCGCCCGCACGAGCCGGTCGCCGGCGATCCGCTACCCCTTCCCCCGCTCCACCGTCCGGGGGACGGTCCGGCCGGCCGCGAGGTAGCGCTCCGCCTCGATGATCGCCTCCTGGACGGTGCGCCGGCCCATCAGCACGCACAGGGTGTAGGCGATGTCCTCCAGCCGCCGCCGAGCCACCGGATCGTGCGGATCCGCAAGCACCATCCGCTCCCACAGGCGATACCGCCGCAGCAGCGAGGTGAGCACGGACTTGTCCGGCAGCAGCATGCCGTCTCTTCTCCCGACATCGGCCCGGCGTGCCCGGGGCGGCTGATGGGCGCGCGGATGCGGCGCCCGAACCGGAGTGGTCCCACCTTGCGTCGGCGCCACGGCACCTGCAACTCGGAGCGGGGGATCGGGGGACGCGGCCCGCGGCCACCGGCCGATCGGTCGGGCGGCTCGGGGGCCGGTTGCTCACCCGGTGCGGCTCCGGGCGGCTCCTCCGGGGCGGCCGCCGGCCCGTCCGGCGCGCTCCCGGGTACGGTTTCCGGCTCCGGCCCGAGGCCGAGCGGCTCCGGATCGTGCGGTACCGGATGCGGCTCCCGGGGCGCCGGCCCCGGCCCGTCTCACCCGTCGTTCCCCTGCTCATGACCGGCCCCCCGCCTGCCCGTCTGCGCTCGCCCTTCCCTGGTGCGCCGCCCGTCCTCCCGCCGCCCCTGCGGGCCGCACACCCCGTACGGCGGCGTCCGGCGCTGCTGGGTCCGCCGCATGGCCGCACGCACCTTCGGCGGCAGCGCCGGAGACGTCGACTACGGCAGTGCCGGGGGCGGTTACGCCGCCTACCGGCAGCCCGACCCGCGGATCGCCGCCCGGATCCGCGCGGCCCTCGGGACCGCCCGCACGGTCGTGAACGTCGGCGCGGGGGCCGGTTCCCACGAGGCGACCCCGCTCGACGTGACGGCCGTCGAACCCTCCGCGTCGATGCGCGCCCAGCGGCCCGCCCACCTCTCCCCGGCAGTTGACGCGGCCGCCGAGCAACTCCCGTTGCCCGGCGACTCCTTCGACGCGGCGATGTCGACGTTCAGCGTCCACCAGTGGAGCGACCCGGCGGCCGGGCGGAGGGAGCTGCGCCGGGTGGCCCGCGGCCCGGTCGTGGTGCTGACCTGCGACCCCGCGCTGGTCCGCGACTTCTGGCGGTACGCGTACGCCCCCGAGGTCCTGGACACCGAGGCCCGCCGCCACCCGGCGATCGCCGACCTGACGGCCGCGGTCGGCGGCCGGGCCACCGTCGAACGGGTCCCGATCCGCTCGACTGCTCCGACGGCTTCAACGAGGCGTACTACGGCCGCCCCGAGCGGCTCCTCGACCCCGGCGCCCGGCAGGCGTGCTCCGCCTGGAGCTTCACCGACGAGGCGATCCGGGCCCGGTTCGCCGCCGAGCCGCGCCGCGACCTGGATGCCGGCAGCTGGGATGCCGCTACGGCGCGCTGCGCCAACAGCCCTTCCTGGAAGGCTCGTTGGTCATCCTGCGTGCCGTCCCGGACTGACCGGACCGACCGTGCGGCGGCCGGCCGGCGGCCGCGATCGCACTTTCCGGGCGGCTGTGCTCCTCTGGTACGGAGGACGATCCGCACCGAGGAGCACCGCGCCATGCCCGCCACCACACTCCGCATCGCGATCATCGGCGCCGGCCCCGGCGGGCTGGTCTGCGCCCGGGTGCTCCAGCGCCACGGCGTACCGGCGGAGGTCTTCGAGCAGGAGGCGCGCGCGGCCGCGCGCCCGTGGCACGGCACCCTGGCGCTGCGGCCGGAGTCCGGGCAGGCGGCCCTGCGCGCGGCCGGGCTGGAGCGGGAGTTCCGGGCGCTCGCCCGGCCCGAAGGGCAGGAGACCCGGCTGCTGGACCGCACCAGCGCGGCGCTCGCCCGGCCCGCCGCGGAGCCCGGCGCGGCCGGGACCGCCGGGGCCCCGGCGCTGCCCGGGATCGGCCGGCCGGAGCTGCGCCGGCTGCTGCTGGACTCCCTCGCTCCGGGAACCGTCCACTGGGGGCGGTACCTCCGTACGCTGCACCCGCGCGGCGCCGGCCGCCACGAGGCCGAGTTCGACGACGGCCGCGGGGAGACCTTCGACCTGGTCGTCGGGGCCGACGGCGCCTGGTCCCGGGTGCGGCCGATGCTCTCCGACGCCACCCCGCACTACTCCGGCGTGACCTTCGTCGAGACCGGCTTCGAGGACGTCGACGCCCGCCATCCGGAGATCGCCCGGCTGGTCGGCCACGGCCGGGTGATGGCGTTCTCCGGGACCGAGGGCCTGATCGCCCGGCGCGACGGCCGCGACCGCATCCGGGTCCAGGCCGCCTTCCGCGGCTCCGAGGACTGGGCGCGCGCGGCCGGGCTGGACCTGGCGGACACCGCCGCCGTCCGCGCCGCGCTGCTCGGCCGGTTCGCCGGATGGGACCCGCGGCTGCTGGCGCTGCTCCGCGACAGCGACAGCGGCTTCACCCACCGGCCCCTGCTCGCGCTGCCGGTGCCGCACACCTGGCCGCACACCCCGGGCCTGACCCTGCTGGGCGACGCCGCGCACCTGATGACGCCGCTCGCCGCGTCGGGCGCCGACCTCGCGCTGCTCGACGGCTGCGAACTGGCCCGGCACCTCGCCGAGGCGCACACCTGGCAGTCCGATCCGGACCAGGGGGTGCGCGCGTACGAGGCGGCCCTGTTCGCCCGCTCGGCCGCGGCTGCCGCGAGCGCCGCCCGCGCCCTGGAGGACGCCCTCGCCCCGGAGCCCGCCCACCGCCCTCCCCGCCACCGCTTCATCCGCCCGCTGCACCGCCGCTGACCGGGCCCGGCACCCGGGTTGCGGCCCCGTGCCGCCCGTCGGACGATCGGCAGCGTACGGAGGCGGCGGGCGGCGTACCCGCAAGGACCGCGGCCCGGCCCGCGGTGCGCGGAGGGACGGAACCGACCGTGAAGATCACTGAGCCCACGCCCGGAGCGCCCTGCTGGGTGGAACTGGGTACCTCGGACGTGGACGCCGCCAAGGTGTACTACCGCCAGGTCTTCGGCTGGCGCGCCGAGACCGATCCGCGCCCCGAGGCCGGCGGCTACACGACCTTCTCGGCGGGCGACGCCCCGGTCGCCGCGGTCACCCCGCTGTACGCGCCGGGGCAGCCGACCGCCTGGACCGTCTCGTTCGCGACCCGGGACGCCGATGCGCTGGCCGCCGCCGTCACCGAGGCCGGCGGCAGGGTGCTGATGGGCCCGATGGACGTCTTCGACCTGGGCCGGTTCGCCGTACTGGCCGATCCGGCGGGGGCGGTCTTCTCGCTCTGGCAGGCCCGGGAGTTCGCCGGCGCCGGGCTGCTCAACGCGCCCGGCTCGCTCGGCTGGGTCGAACTCGCCACCGGCGACGCCGAGGCCGCCAAGTCGTTCTACCCGCGGGTCTTCGGATGGACCGTCAGCGCCCATGGCAGCTATCCGCAGTGGGGCGTCGGCGGTGCCGACTTCGGCGGGATGAGCACCCTTGAGGCGCGCGACCGGGAGGACGTCCGGCCGCACTGGCTCCCGTACTTCGCGGTGGCGAGCGTGGACGCGACCGCGGCGCGCGCCGCCGAGTCCGGGGGCATGCTGCTGCTGGCTCCGTCGGACGTCCCGGACGGGCCCCGGATCGCGATGGTCCGCGATCCGCAGGGCGCCGTCTTCGGCATCCACCAGGTGGGCACGGAGGGCTGACCGCTCCCGGGGCGGCGCGCCGACGGACGGGTGATTTTCCTCGTCCACCGGGCGTCGGCGGCGTCACACGATTGGCTCCCCGGTCGTCGTTTCACCACACTGCACAACTGATTTGCGCGTAATGTCCCCAACGCGCCAATCGGTGGCATTGCGCGTCAAAGGATCGCGCGTCAAGAACAGGAGACCCCCTATGTCCACGACCGACGTCTTTGTGGTCCGAGGCCAGAAGCTCGCAGCCGGTGCGGGCGCACTGACCATGGTTGTCGCCCTGGGGGCGACGCTGCTCGCGGCGGCTCCGGCGCAGGCGACCCCGCAGCCCAAGCCGCAGTCGCAGTCCCAGCCGCAGCCGCAGTCGCCGAGCGATCTCGGTGGGCCGTACGGCACCGTCACCGCCGCGCGTGGCATCTCCGAGCGCATGGCTCCGAGCACCGACGCCCCCACGAAGGGCTTCCTCCGCAATCGTGAGGGGCTCGTCCTGGAGTGCAAGGTCCGCGCGCAGGGCATCCGCGGCAACGATGTCTGGTTCCGGGTTCACGGGCACGGCTGGGTGTCGGGCAAGTACGTGACCAACAACGGCTACGTCCGGTACTGCAAGGACGTCCAGCGCACCACGGGCCGGGACAGCGACGGGGCGCGCCGCGCCGGCTGAGCAGCGACACCGAGGAGGCCCGGCGCGGTACCGCGGAGGTGTCGCGCCGGGCCGTTGTGTGCCCCGGCCGTCCGGACACCCGGCCGCCGCCCTTCCGTATCACTGGAACAAGTTCTACTGTGCCCCTCGACCTGGAATCCGACGGACCGTCAGGACGAACGGGAGGGGCCGTGCACCTCGAATACACCCCGGAGCAGCAGCAGTTGCGCGCCGAGCTGCGGACCTACTTCGGCGAGCTGGTGCCGGACAACGCCTACGCCCGGTACGCCGAGCCGGCCGCCCGGAAGCGCTTCTACCGCGAGACGGTGCGCCGGCTGGGCGCGGACGGCTGGCTCGGGGTCGGCTGGCCCAAGGAGTTCGGCGGGCGCGGGATGACGCCCATGGAGCAGTTCGTCTTCTTCGACGAGGCGGCGCAGGCGGGGGTGCCGCTGCCCCTGATGGCGCTGAACACCGTCGGCCCGACGATCATGCAGTTCGGCACCGACGAGCAGAAGGCGTACTTCCTGCCCAGGATCCTCTCCGGCGAGATCGACTTCGCGATCGGCTACAGCGAACCGGACGCCGGCACCGACCTGGCCTCCCTCAAGACCCGCGCGGTGCGCGAAGGCGACGAGGAGACCGGCCGCTACGTCGTCAACGGCCAGAAGATCTGGACGACCAACGGCGACACCGCGGACTGGGTCTGGCTGGCCGTCCGCACCGCGCCCGTGACGGACGGCGTCCCGCCGCACAAGGGCATCACCATGCTCCTGGTCCCCACCGGCGATCCCGGCTACTCCTGCACCGTGATCAACACCCTCGCCTCGCACGACACCACCGCCAGCTACTACGAGAACATCACCGTCCCCGCCGCCCGCCGGGTCGGCCGGGAGAACCAGGGCTGGCGGATCATCACCAACCAGCTCAACCACGAGCGGGTCACCCTCGCCGCCCACGGCACCATGGCCATCCGCGCGCTGCACGACGTCCAGCGCTGGGCGGCCGGGACCAAGCTCGCCGACGGCCGCCGGGTCATCGACCTGGCCTGGGTCCGCGGCCGGCTGGCCCGTACGCACACCCGGCTGGACGCCATGAAGCTGCTGAACTGGCGGATGGTCGACGCGCTCCAGCAGGGCACGCTGACCCCGCAGGACGCCTCGGCGGTCAAGGTCTACGGCTCCGAGGCCCGGCGGGACGCGTACGCCTGGCTGATGGAGGTGGTGGGTGCGGCCGGTCCGCTCCGGGAGGGCTCGGCCGGCGCGGTGCTGCACGGCGAACTGGAGCGTGGCTACCGCTCCGCCGTCATCTTCACCTTCGGTGGCGGAAACAACGAGATCCAGCGCGAGATCATCTCGTGGATCGGCCTCGGTATGCCTCGCGTACGGCGCTGAGACGGCAACGGGAGGTGCGGTGATGGCGGCTGACGAAGGGCTCTTCGGTCCGCGTTCGGTGACCTGGCAGTTGCACGGCGACCCGATGATGTGGATCGCGGGCGTCCGCGCGCTGTACCTCCAGGCGCTCCACCCGCGCGCGGTGCGCGGCGTCACCCAGAACTCGGCCGCCTTCCGCATGACCGGGCGGGGCCGGCGCGACGCCTGGGGCCGGCTGATGCGGACCGCGAACTTCGTCGGGACGGTCACCTACGGGACGACCGGCGACGCCGAGCGGGCCGGCGCCGCGGTCCGCGGGATCCACCGCCGGCTGACCGCCACCGACCCGGCCACCGGCGAGCGCTACCGCGTCGACGACCCCGCGCTGCTGCTCTGGGTGCACTGCGCGGAGGTGGACTCCTACCTCCAGGTGCTCCGCCGCTCCGGCTACCCGGTCGGCGACGCCCAGGCCGACCGCTATCTGCGCGAACAGCGCGCCGGCGCCCGGCTCGTCGGCCTCGACCCGGCACAGGTCCCCGCCGACCGGGCCGCGCTGGCCGCCTACTTCGCACGCGTACGGCCCGAGCTCGCGCTCACCCCGGAAGCCCGACTGATCGACGGATTCCTGCGCCGCCCACCGACCCCGGCCCCGCTCGTCCCCCTCCGCGCGCTGCTCTGGCGCCCGGTGGCGGACCTGGCGTACGGGGCGTTGCCCGCTTACGCCCACCGGCTGTACGGCCGGCCGGCACCGCCGCCCGCCGCGGTCACCCGCAGGCTGCGCGCCACCGGCCGGCTGCTGCGCACCGTTCCGCCCACCCTCCGCTGGCAGCTGCCGCCGAAGCACATTCTGCGCGCGGTGGCGCGGCTTGGCCCCGGTACCCGGCCAGGGCCCTACAAGCTCCGCGATTTCGCCGCCATACTGGACGGGCAGGGCACGCAGGGGGATCCACGCGGCTGAACGCGGGGGGCGGGGGCGGCGATTCAGGATGGCGGAGAACAGACTGATCCAGGGGCGTTACCGGTTGCTCGACATCATCGGGCGCGGAGGCATGGGGGAGGTGTGGCGGGCTCGTGACGAGTCGCTGGGCCGCCAGGTCGCGGTCAAGTGCCTCAAGCCCATGGGCCAGCGGCAGGAGCCGGGGTTCCTGCGGGTGCTGCGCGAGCGCTTCCGCCGGGAGGCCCGGGTCGCCGCCGCGCTCCAGCACCGCGGCATCACCGTCGTCCACGACTTCGGCGAGGACGGCGGCATCCTCTTCATCGTCATGGAGCTGCTGAACGGCCGCAATCTCAGCCAGCTGCTCGACGACAACCGGCGCCAGCCGCTGCCCGTCGCGGACGTCATCGAGATCGCCGAACAGGTCACCTCGGCGCTCGCGTACACCCACGAACAAGCCATTGTCCACCGCGATCTGAAACCGGCGAACATCGTCCGCACCACCGACGGCACGGTCAAGATCTGCGACTTCGGCATCGCCCGCCTCGGCCACGACATCGGCTTCACCGCCCGGCTCACCGGCACCGGCGTCGCCATGGGCAGCCCGCACTACATGTCGCCCGAGCAGATCGGCGCCGGCACCGTCGACCACCGCAGCGACCTGTACTCCCTCGGCTGCGTGCTCTACGAGATCGCCACCGGCGCCCCGCCGTTCGCCCAGGGCGACGCCTGGGCGGTGCTCGTCGGACACCGCGACACGGCCCCCGAACCGCCGCGCGCGGTACGCCCCGACCTGCCCGAGGCGTATGAGCGGATCGTGCTGGACCTGCTCGCCAAGGCGCCGGACGACCGCCCCGCGGACGCCGACGAGCTGGGCAAGCGGCTCGCCGACGCCCGCCATCCGCGCACCGTCCGGGGCCCGGGCAGCGTGCCCGGGGACGTCACGGTGCCCACCCCGCGGCTGCCCTCCTGGACGCAGGGGATCACCGTCGGCTCCCCGGCCGCCGGCGCCCGGGGACGCCGCCGCCCGGCACCCGACCGGGCCGCCGCGGTCCTCACCGACGCCTGGACCGTCGGCGGCGACCCGCAGCGCGGCGAGTCGTCCCCGGCCGTCGGGCTCTTCCAGCCGGTACCGGTCGAAGGCCACCACGCCACCCTCGCGGCGCTCGCCGACCGTCTGGAGAGCGCCCGGCAACTGGCCGAAATCGGACGGCACTTCGAGGCGCACCGGCTCTTCACCGAGGTGCTGGCCGGCCGGGAGCGCACCCTGGGCCCCGACCACCCCGACACGCTCGACTGCCGGCACCACCTCGCGGTCGGCCTGGGCCGGCTGGGCCGGCTGGAGGACAGCCGGAGCACCGCCCACGAGGTGGCCGCAGCCCGTGCCCGGGTGCTCGGCGCCCACCACCCGGACACCCTGGCGAGCCGTTTCCACCTCGCCAGCGTCACAGGGCAGTTGGGTGCCTGGCCGGAGGCGTTGCGGACGTACCGGGAGGTGGCCGCGGCGCGCGCCGAGTCGCTGGGCCCGGACCACCCGGACACCCTCGCCGCCCGCTACGAGGTCGGCATCTGCCTGGGCCGGCTGGGCCGCAGCGCGGAGGCCCTGACGCACTACCGCGAGCTGGTCGCGGCCCGCACCCGCGCCCAGGGCGCCGACGACCCGGAGACGCTGCGCGCCCGGCACGGACTCGGCGTCAACTACGGCCGCCAGAACCGCTGGGAGGAGGCGCTGGCCGAGGCCCGCCAGGTGACCGCGGCGCGCGCCCGGGTGCTCGGCGCCGACCACCCCGACACCCTCACCAGCCGCCGGGAGACCGCCGTGGCGCTCGGCCGGCTCGGGCGCTGGGGCGATGCGCTGGAGGTGTACCGCCAGGTCGCCGACGACCGCGAACGGGTCCTCGGCCCGGCTCACCTCGACGCGCTCGCCAGCCGCGGCGACCAGGCCCAGTGCCTGGAGCAACTGGGGCGCACGGACGAGGCCGGGGCCCTCTACCGCCGGGTCGCGGCGCTGCGCCAGGAGCGCGCGCGACGCCGGCAGTAGTGGGCGGTTGACGGGTCGTCAGTGCGGGGTGACCCGGTAGAGCACCGTGCCGTGCGGCGGGACGTTCCGGGCGATCAGGTCCCGGCGGGTGAGCGTGGTGCGGCCGGTGACCAGATCCCGCACCCGGTACGCGCCGGCCTCCGGCAGCCCCGTGGCGCCGGCCGCGATGGACAGCGTGCGGGCCGACTTGCCCGAGTTGAACAGTGCGACCGCCTGGTCACCGTTCTTCAGCGGCTTGGACAGCACCACGCCGTCGCCGTCCTGCTGCACGATATGCCCCTGGATGCCCAGCGGGTCCTGGTCGACGGCGATGATCCCGCGGTTGCCCAGGATCGACCGCGCCTGGGGGGAGAGCTTGCCGAGGTCCGTACTGGAGATCAGCGGCGCGGCCATGATCGCCCACAGCGACATCTGGCTCTGCATCTCGGCCCGCGACAGCCCCGCGTCACCGACCAGCAGGAAGTCGGGGTCGTTCCAGCGTCCGGGCCGCTGGAGTTCGGCCAGGTTGGCGTTGTAGCGGAAGTTGAAGGCGATGGAGGCCCACTTCTTGGCCGGGGTGCTCTGCTGCACCGCGATGTCCGCCCCGCCCCGCCACAGGTTCCCCAACTGCGCCGACCAGCCGATGACCTGGTGCCAGACCTTGTCCCCGTTGTACTGGAAGTAGGCGGGCGCGGAGATGGAGAAGGTGATGGGCCGTCCGGTGGCTCGCAGCGCCCGGCTCTGCTGGCGGTACAGGTCGTGGTACACCTGCTCCTTGCTCTGCCCCTTGGCGACCGGCACGTTGCAGCCGTCGGCCTTGAGGTAGTCGACCCCCCAGCTCGCGAACAGCTTGGCGTCCTGGGGGAAGTGCCCCAGGCTGCCCGGGTACTTGCCGCAGGTCAGCGTGCCGACGTCCTCGTAGATGCCGAACTTCAGGCCCAGCTTGTGGAGTTGCTGGCCGAGGTAGGCCATACCGTGCGGGAACTTCGCCCTGTCCGGAACCAGTTCGCCCTTGGGGCCGCGCTGCCTGGCCATCCAGCAGTCGTCGACGGTGACGGTGCGGTAGCCCTTGTGCACCAGCCCGCTGCGCACGAGGGCCCGCGCGTTGTCCAGGACCACCTGCTCGTTGACGTTGCACATGTAGTACGACCAGTTGTTCCAGCCCATGGGGGGCGTCGGGGCCAGGTTCGGGTACTGGCCGTCGCGCTGGGGCCCGGGTGCGCGGGCGGCGGAGGCGGGGGCGGTGGCCGAGATCAGTCCCGCCGAGCAGGCGGCGACGGCGGTGAGTCCGGCGAGGGTGCGGCCGATGCGGGATACCGACGGATGGGACACGGGTCACCTCACGTGGTGGGTGGGACGGCCTGGTCGATCGGCCGTCGGGGCGGTTCCGGGGCGGCGCACGGCCGGACGCTAGGAGCCCGTACGGATTCGGTCAAGAAGACGCACCGGCCGATGTGAGGCATTCAGCCGCGCGGGCCTGGCGAGCGAGATCACCGCGTGCTACCAAGGGGCATGCCGGAACGGACTTCGTATGACGCGGTCATCGTCGGCGGCGGCCACAACGGACTGGTGGCCGCCGCCTATCTCGCGCGCGCCGGGCGCAGCGTGCTGGTGCTGGAACGGCTGGACCACACCGGTGGGGCCGCCGTGTCGACACGGGCCTTCGCCGGGGTCGACGCCCGGCTGTCCCGCTACTCCTACCTCGTCAGCCTGCTCCCGCCGAAGATCGTGCGGGACCTCGGGCTGCGCTTCGCCGTCCGCAAGCGCACCGTCTCGTCGTACACCCCCACTGTGCGCGGCGGCCGGCCCACCGGTCTGCTGGTCGGCGGCGGGCCGGACCGCACCCGCGCGTCGTTCGCCGAACTCACCGGATCCGACCGGGAGTTCGACGCCTGGCAGCGCTTCTACGACACCACCCACCGGCTCGCCGGCCGGGTCTTCCCCACCCTCACCGAACCGCTGCCCACCCGCGCCGCGCTGCGTGCCCGCATCGACGACGACGCCACCTGGCACGCCCTCTTCGCACGCCCCCTGGGCGAGTTGATCGAGGAGACGTTCGACGACGACCTGATCCGCGGGGTGGTCCTCACCGACGCCCTCATCGGCACCTTCACCACCGCCCACGACCCGTCACTCCGCCAGAACCGCTGCTTCCTCTACCACGTCATCGGCGGCGGCACCGGCGACTGGGACGTCCCGATCGGCGGGATGGGCGCCCTCACCGACGCGCTGGCCGACGCCGCCCGCCGGGCCGGCGCCGAGATCGTCACCAGCTGCCCGGTGACCGCCATCGCCACCGACGGCCGCACCGCGGAGGTCACCTGCGACCAGGGCACCATCGGGGCCCGTCGCGTCCTGGTCAACGCGGCCCCCCGGGAACTGGCCCGGCTGCTGGGCGAGTCGGAGCCGCCGCCCGCCGAAGGCGCCCAGCTCAAGGTGAACATGCTGCTCACCCGGCTGCCCCGGCTCCGGGACGCCGGCGTCGACCCGCGCGAAGCCTTCTCCGGCACCTTCCACATCGCCGAGGGATACGGCCAGTTGGAGACCGCCCACCGGCAGGCCGCGGCCGGCGAGCTGCCCGCCGCGCCGCCCTCTGAGATCTACTGCCACTCCCTGACCGACCCCTCCATCCTGGGCGCGGACCTGGTCCGTCAGGGCTACCAGACCCTCACCCTGTTCGGCCTGCACACCCCCGCCCGGCTCTTCACCGCCGACACCGCCGGCAAGCCGGTCACCCGCGACCGCCTCCTCGCCGCCACCCTCGCCCAGCTGGACGCGCACCTCGCCGAACCGCTCGCCGACTGCCTGGCCCGGGACGCCGAGGGCCGGCCCTGCATCGAGGCCCGCAGCCCGCTCGACCTGGACCGGGAACTGGGCCTGCCCGGCGGCAACATCTTCCACCGCGAACTGGCCTTCCCTTACACCGACGAGGAGGGCGGCGCGGTGAGCGCACCGGCGCGCTGGGGGGTGGCGACCGGGCACGCCAACGTCCTGCTCTGCGGCGCGGGCGCGATCCGCGGCGGGGGCGTGAGCGGGATCCCGGGGCACAACGCGGCGATGGCGGTGCTGGAGGAGGGGTGAGGGCGGCTCCGTCCGCCGGCACCGGGGCCGTTGGCGGTTTCTGACGCGGCATCAGAAAATCTCTTCCCTCGTACGGCCCGCTGCGGCATCCTTCGCCCATGCAGACGGAGCTGAGCAACGCGCTGGGAGTCGAGCACGCCGTCTTCGGGTTCACACCCTTTCCCGCGGTCGCCGCGGCGATCACCCGGGCCGGCGGGTTCGGGGTGCTCGGCGCGGTCCGCTACACCGCGCCCGGTGAACTGGCCCGCGACCTGGACTGGATGCAGGAGCACAGCGACGGACTGCCCTACGGCCTCGATGTCGTGATGCCCGCCACGAAGGTGGCGGGCGTCACCGAGGTGGAGGTGGAGGCGATGATTCCGCCCGGGCACCGACGGTTCGTCGACGGGATCCTGGCGAAGTACGACGTGCCGCCACTCGCGCCGGGGGAGGCGTCGGGCTGGCGGATCACCGGCTGGATGGAACAGGTCGCCCGCACCCAGCTCGACGTCGCCTTCGACTACCCGATCAAGCTGCTGGCCAACGCCCTCGGCCCACCGCCCCCGGACGTCGTCCGGCGCGCCCACGACCACGGCGTACGGGTCGCCGCGCTGGCCGGCAGTCCCCGGCACGCGCTGCACCACAAGGCCGCCGGGATCGACGTCGTCGTCGCCCAGGGCTACGAGGCCGGCGGCCACACCGGCGAGATCGCCACCATGGTGCTCACCCCCGAAGTCGTCGCCGCCGTCCACCCGTTGCCGGTGCTGGCCGCCGGCGGCATCGGCACCGGCGAGCAGATCGCCGCCGGACTCGCCCTCGGCGCCCAGGGCGTGTGGCTCGGCTCGATCTGGCTCACCACCGAGGAGGCGGATCTGCACTCCCGGCGGCTGACCGCGAAACTGCTCGCCGCCGGACCCGGCGACACCGTCCGCTCCCGCGCCCTGACCGGCAAGCCCGCCCGCCAGCTGCGCACCGCGTGGACCGACGCCTGGGACGGCCCGGACGGCCCCGGCACCCTCCCGATGCCGCTCCAGGGGCTGCTGGTCGCCGAGGCCAACTCCCGTATCCAGCGGCACGAGGTCGAGCCGCTGCTCGGCACACCGGTCGGCCAGATCGTCGGCCGGATGACCAGCGAACGCAGCGTCCAGGCCGTCTTCGACGACCTCACCCGCGGCTTCGAGCGGGCCATCGACCGCATCAACCGCATCGCCGGCCGCGCCTGACCCGTAGTCCCGCCGATCCGCCACCGCCCGAGGAGGACCCGCCCATGCCCGACACCCCCAACGGCTTCTGGGCCCAGGCCACCGCCGACCCCGGCCGGACCGTCCTGATCGCCCCGGACGGCGAGGAGTGGACCGCCGGCCGGCTGCACGCCGCCGCCAACCAGCTCGTCCACGGGCTGCGCGCGGCCGGGCTGGGGCGCGGTGACGCGTTCGCCGCCGTCCTCCCCAACGGCGTCGAGTTCTTCACCGCCTATCTCGCCGCCTCCCAGGCCGGCTTCTACCTCGTGCCCGTCAACCACCACCTGGTCGGCCCCGAGATCGCCTGGATCGTCGCCGACTCCGGCGCCAAGGTGCTGATCGCCCACGAGCGGTTCGGGGCGGCGGCCCGGCAGGCCGCCGACGAGGCCGGGCTGCCGGCCGGGCGGCGGTACGCCGTCGGAACCGTCGCCGGCTTCCGCCCGTACGCCGAACTCCTCGGCGGGCAACCGGAGTCCGCGCCCGCCGCACGGACCCTCGGCTGGGTGATGAACTACACCTCGGGCACCACCGGACGCCCCCGCGGCATCCGCCGCCCGCTGCCCGGCAAGCCCCCCGAGGAGACCTACCTGGGCGGCTTCCTCGCCATCTTCGGCATCCGGCCGTTCGACGACAACGTCCATCTGGTCTGCTCACCGCTCTACCACACGGCCGTACTCCAATTCGCCGGCGCCTCCCTGCACATCGGCCACCGCGTCGTCCTGATGGACAAGTGGACGCCCGAGGAGATGCTGCGCGCCATCGACCGGCACCGCTGCACCCACACCCATATGGTCCCGACCCAGTTCCACCGGCTCCTCGCCCTGCCGGAGGCGGTGCGGTCGGCGTACGACGTGTCCTCGATGCGGCATGCCGTGCACGGCGCCGCGCCCTGCCCCGACCACGTCAAGCGCGCCATGATCGAGTGGTGGGGCGGCTGCGTCGAGGAGTACTACGCGGCCAGTGAGGGCGGCGGCGCCTTCGCCACCGCCGAGGAGTGGCTGAAGAAGCCCGGTACGGTCGGCCGCGCCTGGCCCATCAGCGAACTCGCCGTCTTCGACGACGCCGGCAACCGACTGCCGGCCGGCCAACTCGGCACCGTCTACATGAAGATGAGCACCGGCGGATTCTCGTACCACAAGGACGAGGGCAAGACCCGGAAGAACCGCATCGGCGACTTCTTCACCGTCGGCGACCTGGGCCTCCTCGACGAGGACGGCTACCTCTTCCTCCGCGACCGCAAGATCGACATGATCATCTCCGGCGGGGTCAACATCTACCCCGCCGAGATCGAAGCGGCGCTCCTCGCCCACCCCGCCGTCGCCGACGCCGCCGCCTTCGGCATCCCGCACGACGACTGGGGCGAGGAGGTCAAGGCGGTCGTCGAGCCCGCCGAGGGGTACCCGGCCGGGCCCGCGCTCGCCGCCGAGATCCTCGCCCACTGCGCGCGCCGACTCGCCGGCTACAAGCGCCCGCGCTCGGTCGACTTCACCGAGGCCATGCCCCGCGACCCCAACGGAAAGCTCTACAAGCGGCGGCTCCGTGACCCGTACTGGGCGGGCCGGGAGCGCGCCGTGTAGCCGTGCCGGGCGCATGACTTCTCCCAACGGACGGGAGAGCGAGGAAGGTTGAGCGAACCAAGCGGTCGGTCATCCGGAACCCCTCGTGCCCAACCGGGCTGCACGGACCGCGCGACGCCGCCGCCCGGTGCCTTGACCCGCCCCCGGCCGCGCCCCAGGATCGCCGCATGACGCAAGCGCGGAGCAACACGGTCGACGGAGTCCTGCGGCGCAGCGCCCGGCGGGTGCCGGAGCGCACGGCGGTGCGCTACGGAGCGCGGAGCTGGACCTATCGCGAACTGGACGCCGCGGTCAGCGCCGCGGCCCGGGTGCTGCTGGCGGCGGGGCCGCGGGCCGGTGACCGGGTGGCCTCCTACGGGCACAACTCCGACGCGTATCTGATCGGCTTCCTGGCCTGCGCCCGCGCCGGACTGGTACACGTACCGGTCAACCACGCCCTCACCGGCGAGGACCTGGACTACCTCCTGACCCAGTCGGGCAGCACGCTGGTGCTCACCGACCCGGCGCTGGCGCACCAACTGCCTGAATCGGTGCGCGCGTTGCCGCTGTACGGCGCGCCCGACGGGCTGCTGGAGCGGATCGCCGGGGCGTGCGGCGCACCGGACGAGGAGCCCGCCGAGGATCCCGGTGACCCGACCGCCGACGGGTCCGGCGACGCCCTCGTCCAGTTGCTCTACACCTCGGGAACCACCGCCCTCCCCAAGGGCGCGATGATGACCCACCGCGCGCTGGTGCACGAGTACACCAGCGCGATCGTCGCCCTCGACCTCAAGGAGAGCGACCGGCCGGTGCACTCGCTGCCCCTGTACCACTCCGCGCAGATGCATGTGTTCCTGCTGCCCTATCTGGCGGTCGGTGCGGAGAACACCATCCTCGACGGGCCCGACCCGGACCGGATCTTCGACCTGGTGGAATCCGGCCTGGCGGACAGCCTGTTCGCCCCGCCGACGGTCTGGATCGCACTCGCCGGCCACCCCGGCTTCGCCGTCCGGGAGCTGAGCGGGCTCCGCAAGGCGTACTACGGGGCGTCGATCATGCCGGTGCCCGTCCTGGAGCGGCTGCGCGCCCGGCTTCCCGGACTCGCGTTCTACAACTGCTTCGGGCAGAGCGAGATCGGGCCGCTGGCCACCGTCCTGGGCCCCGACGAGCACGAGGGCCGGATGGACTCCTGCGGGCGCCCGGTGCTGTTCGTCGAGGCGCGGGTGGTCGACGAGGACGGCCGGGAGGTGCCGGACGGCACCCGGGGCGAGGTCGTCTACCGCTCGCCGCAGCTGTGCACCGGCTACTGGGACAAGCCGGCGGAGACCGCCGAGGCGTTCCGGGGCGGCTGGTTCCACTCCGGGGACCTGGCCGTCCGCGACGCCGAGGGCTACTTCACCGTGGTCGACCGGGTCAAGGACGTGATCAACTCCGGTGGCGTCCTGGTCGCCTCGCGCCAGGTGGAGGACGTGCTCTACGAGCATCCGCAGGTCGCCGAGGTCGCGGTCATCGGGCTGCCGGACGAGCGCTGGATCGAGGCGGTGACCGCGGTCGTGGTCCGGCGCACCGGCGGCGCGGACGGCTGCGGAGCGGACGGCGGCGACGCCGCGGTGGGGGAGGCGGAGCTGATCGCCGCGGCCCGCGCCCGGCTGGCTCCGTTCAAGGCCCCCAAGCGGGTGGTGTTCGTGGACGCGCTGCCGCGGAACGCCAGCGGCAAGGTGCTCAAGCGCGAGCTGCGGGAGCGGTTCGGCACTCCCTGAGCGGCGCGCGGAGGGCGGCTGTCAGTGCCCCCTGCCATGCTGGGAACCGGCACTGACCACCGCGTGATGGGAGCACCTCTGATGTTGACGACCCACTTCGTCCCGGGCTCGCCGAACTGGCTCGACCTCGGCGCACCCGACGTCGACGCCGCCGCGGCCTTCTACTCCGCGGTGTTCGGCTGGACCTTCCAGTCGGCCGGCCCGGACGGCGGCGGCTACGGCTTCTTCCAGCGCGACGGCAGGACGGTCGGCGCGGTCGGCCCGCTGACGGAGGAGGGCGCGGGTTCGGCCTGGACGCCGTACTTCCACACCGCGGACGCGAACGCCACCTGCAAGGCGGTGGAGCAGGCCGGCGGCCGGGTCCGGGTCGCGCCGATGGACGTCTTCACCGCCGGCCGGCTGGCCATGCTCACCGACCCGACGGGCGCCGACTTCGCCGTCTGGCAGCCGGGCGAGGTCAAGGGCCTGGACGTGGTCATGGAGCCGAACGCCCTCTGCTGGACGGAGCTGTACACCACCGACGCCGCCGCGGCCAAGGACTTCTACGGTTCCGTCTTCTCCTGGAGTTACACGGACGCGCCGATGGGCGGCGACATGGTCTACACCCTCGCCTCCGCACCCGGCGCCGGGCAGGGCGACGACACCGCGCACGGCGGCATCATGCAGCTCCAGCAGGTCCATGTGGACGCCGGTTCGACGTCCGAGTGGCACCCGTACTTCGGCGTGGCCGACTGCGACGCCACCTTCAACACCGCCGTCCAGCACGGCGCCACGCTGCTCATCGCCCCGATGGACACCCCTGGTGTCGGCCGCCTGGCGATGCTGATGGATCCGGCGGGCGCCCCCTTCGCGCTGATCAAGGGGGACCCGTCGACGACCTGACGTCACCCGTCCCGGCGGGCGTCCACGATGCGCTTGAACTTCCCGACCGACCGCTCCAGCGTCTCCGGGTCGAGGATCTCGACCGCGACCGAGACCCCGATGCCGTCCTTCACGCCCCGGGCGATCCGCCCGGCGGCCGCCGTACGGTCCTCGGGAGTCGCGTCCGGCCGGGCCTCGGCCCGTACGGTCAGCCGGTCCATCCGGCCCTCGCGGGTCAGCCGGAGCTGGAAGTGCGGGGCGACGCCGGGGGTGCGCAGCACGATCTCCTCGACCTGCGCGGGGAAGAGGTTGACCCCGCGCAGGATGATCATGTCGTCGCTGCGCCCGGTGATCCTCGTCATGCGGCGGAAGGCCGGGCGGGCGGTGCCGGGCAGTAGCCGGGTCAGGTCCCGGGTGCGGTAGCGGACGACCGGCATGGCCTCTTTGGTGAGGGAGGTGAAGACCAGTTCGCCGTGTTCGCCGTCCGGCAGCACCTCGCCGGTGATCGGGTCGACGACCTCCGGGTAGAAGTGGTCCTCCCAGATGTGGAGGCCGTCCTTGGTCTCCACGCACTCCTGGGCGACGCCGGGCCCCATGACCTCCGACAGGCCGTAGATGTCCACGGCGTCGATCGCGAACCGCTCCTCGATCTCCCGGCGCATCTCCTCCGTCCAGGGCTCGGCGCCGAAGATGCCCACCTGGAGCGAGGTCTTGCGGGGGTCGACGCCCTGCCGCTCGAACTCGTCCAGCAGGGTCAGCATGTAGGTGGGCGTCACCATGATGATCTCCGGGCGGAAGTCCTGGATGATCTGCACCTGGCGGCTGGTCATCCCGCCGGACGCCGGCACGACCGTGCAGCCGAGCCGCTCCGCGCCGTAGTGCGCGCCCAGCCCGCCGGTGAACAGCCCGTATCCGTAGGCGATATGGACGGTGTGGCCGGGGCGCCCGCCGGCCGCGTGGATGGACCGGGCCACCACGTCCGCCCAGTGCGACAGATCGCGCTCGGTATAGCCGACGACCGTCGGGCGCCCGGTGGTGCCGCTCGACGCGTGGATGCGCCGTACCTCGCTCCTGGGGACGGCGAACATCCCGAACGGATACTGCGCCCGCAGATCGTCCTTGACCGTGAACGGGAAGCGCGCGAGATCACCCAGCGAGCGGCAGTCCTCGGGCCGCACGCCCGCCCGGTCGAAGGACTCCCGGTAGAAGGGGACGCGCTCGTACGCGTGCCGCAACGTGGCCTGCAGCCGGGTGAGTTGCCGTGCGCGCAGGGCGTCCGGGGAGAGCCGCTCGGCATCGTCGAACCCCCTGACCTGTCCGGACGTCCCGCTGCCCGCAGCCGCTTGTGGCATGGAGTCTCACCGCCTCGTGTACCTACCGATCATTCGGTAGCCGCATGCGGATCCAAGTAATCAGCGCGCGGCGACCACGTCAAGGGGCGTGCCGCGAGCAGCCTCGGGCCAGTGTCCCGGCCCTGGGCGGCGTACGGAAGGCGCAGGTCGGTGACGTCCGGCCGGCATACCGGGCGCGGGGGGCAGCGGTGTCCGTCCGATCCGCCCTCGAGGGCGCGGGCCAGCCCGTCCACGAGGAGCGGCCGGGGGAGTTCCCGGCCGCGGTGGCGTCGTGCCCGGCGGGGTCCGCGGCGCGGGCTGACGGTGGGGCAGGGGAGGTGGTCGGCCGGCCCGGTGGCGTCCGCACCCCCACCGGGCCGTAGGCTCCATCTGCCCGCACGCCTCCCGCAGTTACGAGAAAGGCCGACCGTGCAGCTGACCTCCTCCCTGCGCCGTACGTTGCTCGCCGGTGCCACCGCGGCGGCGCTGTTCGCCGGGGCCGGCGGGGCCGTCGCGGCGCCCCGCGGCGGCGCCCCGGCCGCGACCGCCGGCGCTCCGGCCGCCCGCACGGCGCCCGCCCCCTACGACCGGCTGCGGTCCCTGGCCGCGCTCTCCGAGGAGCGGCTGGCCACCGCCGATGCGGTGGCCGCGGCGAAGTGGGGCACCGGCAGCCCGATCGACGACCCGGTGCGCGAGCGTGAGGTGCTGGACGCCGTGTCGCAGCAGGCCCGGCGGCTGGGCGCCGACCCTGAGGCGACGGTGCGGATCTTCCGGGACCAGATCGAGGCGAACAAGGTCGTGCAGCGGGGGCTGCACCGCCGGTGGGCCGCGGATCCGTCGCAGGCGCCGACCGGCCGGCCGGATCTCGCCCGGGTCCGCAAGGAGATCAACCGCCTCAACGGCGAGCTGGTGCGGGCCATCGCCGTGTCCCCGCAGGCGCGTTCGGGCTCCGGGTGTGTGCCGTGGCTCGCGGTGTCCGCGGTGCGGGTCGGCCATCGGCACCACCTGGACGTCCTGCACGCGGTGGGGCTGGCCCGGTCGCTGCGGTCGGTCTGCGGAGGCTGAGTCGCGGCCCCGGCTCTCACACCCCCCGCTCGCCCGACACCACGGCCTTCGCCCAGCGGTAGTCCGCCTTGCCGCTGGGCGAGCGCTGGATGCGGTCGGTGAAGACGACGTCGCGCGGGATCTTGTAGCCGGCGAGCCGGGCCCGGCAGTGGGCCTGGATCCCCGCGGCGTCCAGCACGTCCGCCCCGTCGCGGAGTTGGACGACGGCGGCGACGCGATGTCCCCAGCGCTCGTCCGGAACGCCCGCCACCAGCGCGTCGTAGACATCCGGATGGGACTTCAGGGCCTGCTCGACCTCCTCCGGATAGACCTTCTCGCCACCGGAGTTGATGCACTGCGAGCCGCGGCCCAGGACGGTGACGACGCCCTGCGCGTCGACGGTCGCCATGTCGCCGAGCAGCACCCACCGGTCGCCGTGCGCCTCGAAGAACGTCTCGGCGGTCTTGGCGGGGTCGTTGTGGTAGCCGAGCGGTACGTGGCCGCGCAGCGCGATACGGCCCGGCTCGCCGACCGCCACCGGCTCGCGGCTGACCGGATCGACCACGGCCGTACGGGAGTTGACGTTCAGCCGGAATCCGTTCCGCGGCCCCGAGTCGTCCGTCGCGGTGCCGTTGAAGCCGGACTCGGAGGAGCCGAAGTTGTTCAGCAGCATCGCGTCCGGGACGAGTGCGCGGAACTGCGCGCGCACCGTCTCGGAGAGGATCGCGCCGGAGCTGCTGACGCTGAGGAGGGAGGAGCAGTCCGTCCCCTTGAGGGGCCCGCCGAGCGCGTCGACGAGGGGGCGCAGCATCGCGTCACCGACCAGCGAGACGCTGGTGACCCGCTCCCGCTCGACGGTGCGCAGGACCTCTTCGGGCACGTACTTGCGGTGGAGGACGACCTTCTGGCCGAAGTGGAAGGCGATGAACGCGGTGAGGGTGGAGGTGCCGTGCATCAGCGGCGGCGTCGGGAAGAAGACGAGGCCGTCGCCGCCGGCCGCGACCCGTTCGGCCAGTTCGGCGGGGCGCCCGACCGGCTCTCCGGTCGGTGCGCCGCCGCCCATCCCGGAGAAGAAGATGTCCTCGTGGCGCCACACCACGCCCTTGGGCATGCCGGTGGTGCCGCCGGTGTAGATGACGATCCGGTCGTCGGCGGAGCGGGGGCCGAAGCCGCGCTCCGGCGAGCCGGCCGCCTCGGCGTCCGCGAGCGGGACGGGGGCGAGCCGTGGCTCGGGGACGCCGGGGGGCGGGGTGCCGACCCGGACGAGGTGCCGCAGCTTCGTGGTCTGCGGCAGGGCGGCGGCGACCCGTTCGGTGAACTCCGCGTCGAAGACCAGCGCCACCAGGTCGGCGTCTCGGTAGAGATAGACCAACTCCTCTTCGACGTAGCGGTAGTTGACGTTCACCGGCACGGCGCGGATCTTCAGGCAGGCGTAGACGGCCTGGAGGTACTCGACGCCGTTGTAGAGGTGCAGCCCGACGTGGTCGCCGGGGCCGATGCCCCGGTCGCCGAGGTGGTGGGCGAGGCGGTTGGCGGCGCGGTCGAGCTGCGCATAGGTCAGCCGCCGCTCCGCGCCGGTGCCGGGATGGTCGAGGTACACCAGCGCCTCGCGGTCCGGGACCGTGTCGACGATCGATTCGAAGAGGTCGGCAAGGTTGTACTCCACGTCTCCTCCAGATCGTGCGGACGGCGGCGGACGGCGGCCCGGCGGTCATTAGAGCGCCGCGGGGAGGAGCAGGGAAGGGCCGCGGCCAAGAAAACTGACTGCGCGTCAGAAAAGCCTTGAACTCGCCGTGCCGCTACTGCAACCTGTTCTCGTCGTGAGACGGGAGGACGCAATGGGCGGGACCGAACGACCCTCGACCACACCGCGACCGCAGCGGGCCGAGGGCACCGAACACCTCACCGTGGAGCGCGTCGGCGCGACACTGGTGCTCACCCTCAACCGGCCGGAGGCCCAAAACGCGCTCTCGCTGCCGATGCTGGTGGGCCTGTACGACGGCTGGCTGGCCGCCGACGAGGACGACGGGATCCGGTCGATCGTGCTGACCGGCGCCGGCGGTGCCTTCTGCGCCGGTATGGACCTCAAGGCGCTCGCCGGCGGCGGAATGGCCGGTGAGCGGTACCGCGACCGGCTGCGCGCCGACCCCGATCTGCACTGGAAGGCGATGCTCCGGCACCACCGTCCGCGCAAGCCGGTCATCGCGGCCGTCGAGGGCCACTGCGTCGCCGGCGGTACCGAGATCCTCCAGGGCACCGACATCCGCGTCGCCGGCGAGAGCGCCACGTTCGGGCTCTTCGAGGTCCGGCGCGGACTGTTCCCGATCGGCGGCTCCACCGTCCGCCTCGCCCGCCAGATCCCGCGGACCCACGCCCTGGAGATGCTGCTCACCGGGCGGCCGTACCCGGCACCCGAGGCCGCCCGCATCGGGCTGATCGGCCATGTCGTGCCCGACGGCGGCGCGTTGCCGAAGGCGCTGGAGATCGCCGAGCGGATCAACGCCTGCGGCCCGCTCGCCGTCGAGGCCGTCAAGGCGTCCGTGTACGAGACCGCCGGGATGACCGAGGCCGACGGGCTCGCCGCCGAACTCGCCCGCGGCTGGCCCGTGTTCGACACCGCCGACGCCAAGGAGGGCTCCCGCGCCTTCGCGGAGAAGCGCCCACCCGTCTTCCGGCGCGCCTGACCCCCCAAGACCGAGGAGTCCGCATGTCAGAGGTCCTCACGGCGCCGCTCGTCGTGGAATTCCCGTTCACCCGCTCGCTGGGCCCCGTCCAGAGCGCCTTCCTGACAGGGCTGCGCGAGCGGTGCGTGCTCGGGGTCCGGGCGACCGACGGGCGGGTGGTCGTACCGCCGGTCGAATACGATCCGGTCACCGCCGACGAGATCCGCGACCTGGTCGAGGTCGGCACCAGCGGCACGGTCACCACCTGGGCGTGGAACCCGTCCCCGCGCCGCGGCCAGCCCCTCGCCGCGCCCTTCGCCTGGGTCCTGGTCCGGCTCGACGGCGCCGACACCGCCCTGCTGCACGCCCTGGACGCCCCCGGCCCCGAGGCGGTACGCACCGGCATGCGGGTCCGCATCCGCTGGGCCGCGGAGCGCACCGGCGCGATCACCGACATCGCCTGCTTCGAACCGGCGGAAGGCGACCGGACGGTCCATCAACCCATCCCGCACAGCGGGGAGTTCGACGACCCGCTGACCGGGATCACCACCCCGGCCCGGCTCGACTACACCTACTCGCCCGGCCGCGCCCAGTCCCGCTACCTCCAGGCCCTCGCCGACCACCGGACCATCGGCGAACGCTGCCCCTCCTGCCGCAAGGTCTACGTCCCGCCCCGCGGCGCCTGCCCCACCTGCGGCGTCGCGACCGGTACCCAGGTCGAGGTCGGCCCCGGCGGCACCGTCACCACCTACTGCATCGTCAACATCAAGGCCCGCAACCTCGACATCGAGGTCCCCTACGTCTACGCCCACATCGCCCTGGACGGCGCCGACCTGGCCCTGCACGCCCGGATCGGCGGGATCCCGTACGACCAGGTCCGCATGGGGCTGCGCGTCGAACCGGTCTGGACCGACGGCGCCCGCTACCCCGACCACTACCGGCCCACCGGCGAGCCCGACGCCGACTACGACAGCTACAAGGAGCTGATCTGATGCCCGAGCCAGCGCGCGCGGCGGCGCGGGAACCGGTCCGGGACGCGGCGCGGGACGTCGCCGTCGTCGCCTTCGCACAGAGCGGGCACGTCCGCGACAGCGCGGCGACCTCCGAGGTCGAGATGCTGCTGCCGGTACTCCACGACGTCCTGGCGCAGACCGGACTCCGCGCCCGGGACATCGACTTCACCTGCTCCGGATCCTCCGACTACCTCGCCGGCCGGGCCTTCTCCTTCACCATGGCCCTGGACGGCGTCGGCGCCTGGCCGCCGATCTCCGAATCCCATGTCGAGATGGACGGCGCCTGGGCGCTCTACGAGGCGTGGGTGAAGATCCTCACCGGCGAGGCCGACACCGCACTGGTCTACGCGTACGGCAAGTCCTCACCCGGCGACGTCCGCGAGGTCCTCACCCGCCAGCTCGACCCGTACTACGTCGCCCCGCTGTGGCCCGACTCCGTCGCGCTCGCCGCGCTCCAGGCCAGGGCGCTGATCGACGCCGGACTGACCGACGAGCGCGAGCCGGCCCGTACGGCCGCCCGGCGCCGCGGCGAGCCGGCGCGGCCACCGGGCGAGTACGTGGTCGCGCCGCTGCGCACCGGCGACTGCCCGCCCGTCGTCGACGGCGCCGCGGCCGTCGTCCTCGCCGCCGGGGACACCGCCCGCCGGCTCACCGACCGCCCCGCCTGGATCCGCGGCCTGGACCACCGCATCGAGGCCCACAGCCTGGGTGTCCGCGACCTGACCGACTCCCCGTCCACCCGGCTCGCCGCGGAGCGCGCCGGCGCCTTCGAACGCCCCGTGGACACGGCCGAGTTGCACGCCCCGTTCGCCTCTCAGGAGGTCGTCCTGCGCCGCGCGCTGAGCCTCGACGGGCCGCGGGGCGCGCACGTCCGCATCAACCCGTCCGGCGGCGCGCTCGCCGCCAACCCCGTCATGGCCGCCGGCCTGATCCGGATCGGCGAGGCCGCCGCCCGTATCCGGCGCGGCGAGTCGGACCGCGCCCTGGCACACGCCACGTCGGGCCCGTGCCTCCAGCAGAACCTGGTCGCCGTCCTCGAAGGGGACCCGCGACCGGACACCGGCGGACAACCCGAGGAGGGGCAGTGAGCAAGGAGCCCGTGGCCGTCGTCGGCATCGGCCAGACCAGGCACGTCGCCGCCCGCCGCGACGTCTCCCTCGCCGGCCTGGTGCGCGAGGCCGCCCGCCGCGCCCTGGATGACGCCGCGTTGCACTGGGCGGACATCGACGCCGTGGTCATCGGCAAGGCCCCCGACTTCTTCGAGGGGGTGATGATGCCGGAGCTCTACCTCGCCGACGCGCTCGGCGCCGTCGGCAAGCCGATGCTGCGGGTGCACACCGCCGGCTCCGTCGGCGGCTCCACCGCCCTGGTCGCGGCCAACCTCGTCGCCGCCCGGGTGCACCGCACGGTCCTCACCCTCGCCTTCGAGAAGCAGTCCGAGTCCAACGCCATGTGGGGCCTGTCCCTCCCCGTCCCCTTCCAGCAGCCGCTGCTGGCCGGCGCCGGCGGATTCTTCGCCCCGCACGTCCGCGCGTACATGCGGCGCACCGGCGCCCCCGACACCGTCGGCTCCCTCGTCGCGTACAAGGACCGCCGCAACGCCCTCAAGAACCCCTACGCCCACCTCCACGAGCACGACCTCACCCTGGAGAAGGTCCAGTCCTCGCCGATGCTCTGGGACCCGATCCGCTACTCCGAGACCTGCCCGTCCTCCGACGGCGCCTGCGCGATGATCCTCACCGACCGCACCGGCGCCGCCCGCACCCCGCACCCGCCGGCCTGGGTGCACGGCGGGGCGATGCGCAGCGAACCCACCCTCTTCGCCGGCAAGGACTTCGTCTCCCCGCAGGCCGGCAAGGACTGCGCCGCCGACGTCTACCGCCAGGCCGGCATCACCGACCCGCGCCGCCAGATCGACGCCGTCGAGATGTACGTCCCGTTCTCCTGGTACGAGCCGATGTGGCTGGAGAACCTCGGTTTCGCCCGGGAGGGCGAGGGCTGGAAGCTCACCGAGGCCGGCGTCACCGAACTCGACGGCGACCTCCCCGTCAACCCCTCCGGCGGCGTCCTGTCCACCAACCCCATCGGCGCCTCCGGCATGATCCGCTTCGCCGAGGCCGCCCTCCAGGTGCGCGGCCAGGCCGGTGAGCACCAAGTGGACGGCGCCCGAAGGGCGTTGGGACATGCCTACGGAGGCGGTTCCCAGTTCTTCGCCATGTGGCTGGTGGGCGCCGAACCGCCCGCCCGCTGACGTCCGACCGCGCCCGCGGACCGCCGCCCGACGTCCCCTGTCGGTCCCCGGGCGCAGTCGTTACGCTGGCCCGGACGACGACCGGGAGGAGCGGTTACGTGGCCGACAGCATCACCGACCAGCGGCTCACGGGCGGGCCCAGGCCCGAACTCGACCTGACGCGCGCTGAATGGCAGTCGAGCAGCCAAGGGGTGGGCGGCGATGTCCAGGTCGCGTTCATCGAGGGCTATATCGCCATGCGCAACGGCCGCAGTCCGGACGTACCGGCCCTCATCTTCACCCCCGCCGAATGGCGCGGCTTCGTCCTCGGCGCCCGCGAGGGCGAGTTCGACCTGACCTGACCTGGCGCAACGGACGAGCGCGGGACGGCGGCGCTGCCGCGTCGCGCTTCGGGCACCTCATCGGGCAAGTCCCTCCCACCGCGCCCACTGCTACGCCGGAGCGAAGGGTGCGAGCGCGTGGCCGTCCCAGATGCGGCGGGAGGCTTCTTCGGGGTAGGGCGCGGTCGTGGGTTCGGCGTCCAGGAGCCGGGTGAGGTGCCGGTCCGCGGTGTAGGCGGACCAGCCGGCGTCGCCGGTGGTGGCGAAACGCACCCACGCCTGGTGCAGTTCCCGCGACACCGCGAGGGCCCCGGGGGCGGGCGGGTCGCCGACGAGATCCCTGCCGGTGGGGCTGTCCAGCGTGCCGAAGGCCAGGGGGACGTCGAGGCCGTGGCAGGCCCCCAGGGCGCCTCCGACGGCCGGGGACGGCAGCCGCAGCTCGAAGAGGAACGAGGTGCCGCCGGCCGCGGCGTTCGCCTGGGCCAGGTGCAGTGACGGCATGCGGAAGACGGCGTCCGAGTAGACCGTCTCCAGCAGTTCCGCGGGGGTGGCCTGCGGGTGGGCGGCGCGGTAGGCGGCCGGACCGTCCGGCGCCGGGGCGAAGAGCTCCAGGGCGGTGGTGGCCTCCTCCTCGGTGAACCCCTTCGCCCGTCCGCTCATCACGCTGAACAGCCGGAACTCGTCGCGGGTATGGCCCACGAGGAGTTCGATCCCGTCGGCTCGGCCACCGGCCGGCGGCTGCCAGGGCGATACGGCGAGGAGCTCGCCGTCGACGACGGGATGGACGGCCACACCGGTGCGGGAGATCGGTCCCCAACTCTCCAGATACCGGGGGAGTTCGGTGCCGAGCGATGTCAGTTCCGCGGCCAGGCGCCGGGGGGAGACGCCGGAGAGGGCCCGGGCGGTGGGCGCCGTGCCGAGCCGGCCCGCCAGCGCGGCGGTGACCTGCTCCGCCAGTGCCGGTGTGCAGTGGCCGCCCGGCACGGAGTGGGCGATGGCGCGTCGGAACAGGCCGCGCACCGGCTCCATCGTCAGCAGGGCGGCGACGGATCCCGCCCCGGCGGACTGCCCGGCCACGGTGACCTGGTCGGGGTCCCCGCCGAACGCGGCGATGTTCCGCCGTACCCAGTGCAGCGCCGCGATCTGGTCGAGGAACCCGCGGTTGGCCGGGGCGCCGTCGAGGAAGGCGAAACCCTCGGCGCCCAACCGGTAGTTGACGCTCACCACGACGAGTCCCGCCGCGGCCAGCGCCGCGGGGTCGTACATCGGGTCGCTCGACGTCCCCGCGATATAGGCGCCCCCGTGGATCCACACCAGCACCGGCAGCCCCGCCGCACCCGGGTCCGGCGTGCAGACGTTGAGCGTCAGCCAGTCCGTGCGCTCTTCCGTACTCGCCCGAACCGGCCCGGACTGCGGTGCCGCCGGCCCGAACTCCGCGGCCTCCCGCGTCCCGTCCCAGCGCGGCACCGGCGCGGGTGCGGCGAACCGCAGCGCTCCCACCGGCGGTGCGGCGTAGGGGATGCCGCGGAACACCGCGTGCCCCCGCCGGCGACGCCCTCGTAACACGCCTTCCGCGGTACGTACTGTCGGCTGCTCGGACATGCAACTCCCTTCCTCCATAGGCCCCCAGGGTTATCGGCCACCTGTATTATGTCAAGTGTATGGAGAAGGGCTGGAGGGGTCGGCGAGGGCGAAACGGGTGGGGCGCGCGAACGAGCCCCGCCACGCCCTCGCCCCCATCGACCGGTACCGGGACCGGCACCAAGACCGGTGCGTGGACCGGCCGTTCGACGGCGGCGAGGGGCGCGCGGAGCCGCTCGGGGTGGAACTCGTCCTCTTCCGGCGGTGGTTGAGGCGCCGCCGGACCGGCCTCAGGGCCAGTCGCGCAGTGCGGGAAGGGGGGAGCCGGTTCCCGCGCGGGTGCAGTGGAGGGGGCCGCGCGGGGCCCGGCCGGCCAGCCAGGCGGCGAGGTCGGTGAGGGTGCCGCGCACGGTCGCCGTGGGCGCGTCCGCCGGTCCGTACGGCGGAGGTGGCGCCGCGTCGTCGGTCGCTTCGAGGGCGAGGCGGATGTCCTTCGGAGCGCGGGGGGCCAGGTGGTCCAGGAGGTGGTGGCACAGGGCCGGGCGCCAGTGAGCGGGGCCGTCGCCGAGCAGCGCATCGGCCGTATGGATCGTCAACTCCCGCCACCAGCACAGCAGTGCGCCGCGCAGGTCGTCGTCGCGGTACCCGACCGGCCGTGACCAGTCCGCGGGGCCGACCGCGGCCCAGGCCGCGGACGCCTCGGCGAGGGTGTCCGTCACGGCCTGGCGGAGGGCCGCCGCGTCGCGCCGGGAACCCTCCTCGATGGCGGCGGTCCGGGCCGGGAATCCGCCGTCGTACACGGCGATCAGCTCGCCGCGTGGCGGGCCTGGCGGGCCATGGCGCGGCCGATGCCCTCGATGTGGGAGAGGACGTGGGCGCGGGCCGGGCAGTGCGGCGGGCTCGCGGGCGGCGGTGTCGGTGAGGGCCGGGAGCAGGGCGCGGAGCCGCGCGTGACCGGCCTCGACCTCGTCGCGTACCGCCTCGGCGGTCGGCGGGGTGGGCGCCGCCGCGGCCCGGGTCCCGACCGCACCCCGGCTCAGCTGGGAGCCGGGCGCACAGCCCGCACTGCGTGACCTCCCGGCTGGCTCCCCGCCGGCCGCCGACCGGCTCACCGCCGCGCTCGCCCGCGCCGCCATCGCCTTCCTCCACGGTCCGGACCGCGAACGGCTGTGCGCCTGCCCGGCCCCGCGCTGTGTGCGCTACTTCGTCAAGGACCACCCCCGCCAGGAGTGGTGCACGCCCTCCTGCGGCAACCGCGCCCGGGTCGCCCGGCACCACCAACGGCACCGGGAGCAACACGGCGGCACGCCCGGGAATCCGACCGGCTGACGGTGCCGCGCCCGTCGACGCGTCACGGCCGACGTCCGCGCGGCTACCGGGGCCGGGCCACGTACGATGGCGGCATGTCCTTCCTCCGCCGCCGTAGCGCCACGCCCGCCGGTCCAGACTTCGACGTACTCGCCATGGACCCCGGGGACTGGCCCGGCAATCTCGGGGCCGGGCTGCTGCCCGCGCCCGACGGGAGCTGCCAGGGCGTCTTCCTCCGCTACGACCTGTTCGGCGGGCGCGGCCCCGCGATGATCATCGGCAATCTGCCGGAGGGCTCACCGGCCCGCGAGCTGGAGGAGGGCCAGGTGCCCTTCGAGGTGGCCCAGCTGCTCGCGGCGCTCGGCAACGACGAGCCGGTGACGGTCGTCGAGAGCGAGGACACCCCCGTGATGCACGAGGACAACCTCCTCATCGTCAAACGCATCAAGTGCTCCGAGAGCCGCATCTCCTGCGCGCAGTTCGACCGCAGTGACGGCGTGCTGGTCACCATCGCCAGCTGGGACCGCCCGATCACCGACGACCTCTACGCGCTGCTCAAGCCGCTGCCCGCGGAGCTCTTCCAACAGGGCTGACCCGGAGCGGACATACCGCGGGCAGCG
>NZ_JBNHIN010000008.1:25133-57064 GCF_050054615.1 Streptomyces sp. YGL11-2 | reverse complement strand
CCCCCCCCCCCCCCCCCCCCCCCCCCCCCCCCCCCCCCCCCCCCCCCCCCCCCCCCCCCCCCCCCCCCCCCCCCCCCCCCCGACGCGCTCTTCAGGTGCGCAACCCGATCGTCTAGGACCCCGACGCCGGTGCCTCCGAGGACCTGACGTCGACATCGGCGGCCCGCACATACCCCACCCGGTGGCCGAGCTGGATCTCGTAGTACACGTCCCGGCCGCGGACGACCGCATGCTGGGCGAGGTCGTAGGTCGGCGAGTAGAAGTAGTCGCTCCGCACCCGCCCGCCGACCGCGTACGCCTGACCGGCGAGGAGCTTGTACGGCAGCGGGGAGACCGCCTGCACCGGCACCTTCGACGGGTAGGCGGCGGTCTCCGGGTACGCCCGTCCGTAGACCGGGATCTCCGCCCGGCCGGCCTTCGGGGTGGCGACCAGGCCCTTGGCGTCCACGGCCGTCGGCATGCCGAGCGGATTGCGGAACCACGCCTTCTGCCCGAGGTACCAGATCGCCGTCCAGTCGCCGGACCGGCCGGCCACCGCGAACCGCTGGCCCGTCGTCGCCCGCGCCCCCGTGTCATTGACCCCGGTGGTCGTGGCGGAGCCGTCCGGATGCAGTCCGATGTCCCGGATCAGCGGGGCGCCGTCGCTCGGCGCGGTGTGCAGCCGGACGGCCGTGGAGCCGTGGACCGGGCACTGCTGCCCGGCCTTCTCGCAGCCCGTGTAGACCGGCCGGTTGAGCTGGTAGAGGGGCAGGATGGTCACCAGGCCGCCGCGCGGGCCCGCGGTGGGGAGGAACGGCCGGCCCAGCAGGGTGAAGTAGTGCGCCCAGTCCCAGTACGGCCCCGGGTCGGTGTGCATCCCGGGGATCGTGGACGTCGTGGTGCCCGGGACGTTGTCATGGCCCAGGATGTGCTGCCGGTCCAGCGGGATGCCGTACTTGTGGGCCAGGTACGTCACCAGGCGGGCCGACGTCAGGTACATCGCCTCGGTGTACCAGGCGTCCGGCGCGGCGAGGAAGCCCTCGTGCTCGATGCCGATCGAGTGCGAGTTCACGAACCAGTTGCCCGCGTGCCAGGCGACGTCCTTGGTCGGCACGTGCTGCGCGATCAGCCCGTCCGAGGAGCGGACGGTGTAGTGCCAGGAGACGTACTTGGGATCCTTGATCAGCCGCAGGCTGGTCTCCCAGGAACCCTCGGTGTCATGGATGACGATGGTGTCGACCCGCTGGTCCTTGGGGCGGTTTGCCAGGTCGTGGTTGCCGTAGTTGGTCTTGTCGTACACCTCGTACGGGGCCGGCCAGGACTCGCAGGCGACGGACCAGGGGCACTCCAGCTCACCGGCGGAGCCGTGGCCGGAGGCTCGCCGCGCGGAGCCGGCGGACACGCCGATACGTTTCGCCTGGGTGGGGTCGGGGGTGAGCGCCGGCGCGGCGGCCAGGGTGACCCGCTGCCCGGCGTCGGTGGTCCGCGACTGTCCCCGGCGCATCACCGCGTACACGTCGTTCGCGAAGGCGGCGCCGCCGCGCGCGCTGTCCTCGCCGCCGTAGCGCGCCACCGCCGCGTACCACTTCGCCGGGTCGCTGCTGGCCGGCAGCCCCAGCCCGCGCTGCGCCGCGGCCAGCAGCGCGGCGCCGCCCAGCACGTTCGCCGCGGAGTCGGAGCGCAGCGTCGCCGCCGGCAGCCCGGTCAGCCGCGCGGCCTGCGGCAACGTCCGTAGCCTGGCCGGGAGTTGGGCGGGCAGCACCGCCCGGCGCTGCTGCGTGGCCGGTACCGTACGGCGGGTCCGGGCGGTGTCGCCGCGGGCGTCCTCGCCGTCCGCGCTGAACTCCGGCTGGCGCGCCACGGCCGCACGGGCGTCGGTCAGGTGCATCGGGCCGTAGCCCCCGGAGACACTGGGCGCGCCGCCGTGGCCGTCCCAGCGGGACTCCAGGTACGAGACGCCCATCAGCACACTGCGTGGCACATGGAAGCGCGCGGCGGCCTTGCCGAAGGCATGCTGGAGGGTGTCCGAACGGGGCTGCCGGGCCTGCGCGGACGGGGCCGCCGAGATCAGCGGCAGCAGCAGTACCGCGGCGGCGACGGCGGTGGCGGACCTGCGCAGGGCGGGACGGTGGATTCTGGTGTCGTCTTCCGGGGCGGATCCTCGCAAAACAGCCTCCTCAAGCCGGCCCGAGCCGGGGCGGTGTGACGGTGTGCCAGGACCCGGTCCGGCCTGCGCCGTCGGCCGGGTCCTTCGGCCGTGCGGGAGAAACCGAGACTAAAGCCCTCGGTCGGCTGAGAGCCAGAGGCTTGCCGACGTTCCGTCAACTACCTGATCCGGTCAGGATGTCGCCTGTCAGGGCATCACCGGAGGAGCTTTCCCGGAGCGGGCCCCGGGCCTGCGGAGCGTCAGTGGAATGGACCAATACAGGGGTGAGCGGCGCGCCCCCGAGGGGCTGCGCCGCTCACCATTCCCCTTCGGGGGTGCCGCCTCGCCGGCACCCCCCGGCGGTCAGCGAGTGCCGACCGCCGCCCGTACCGCACGGCGTGCCATCTGGCAGTCGTCGTGCAGTCGGCGCAGGAGCAGCCGCTGCTCCTCGCCCGCCGCGGGCACCCCGGGCTGTCCCGGACCCGGTGTCCCGGTCGGCGTGGGCTCGCGCATGGTGCGCTGGACCGCGGTCTCGTAGCGACGGATCTCGCGGGTCAGCACCAGCATCAGATTGACCAGGAACGCGTCCCGCGAGGCGGTGCCCGCGGACTGGGCGAGCTGGCTGATGTGCCGGCGGGCCACCGGCGCGTCGCCGAGCACCGACCACAGGGTGGCGAGGTCGTAGCCCGGCAGGTACCAGCCCGCGTTGTCCCAGTCGAGCAGCACCGGGCCCGCCGGGGACAGCAGGACGTTGTTCAGCAGTGCGTCGCCGTGGCAGAACTGGCCCTGGGTGTGCGAGAGGCCGTGCAGCAGCTTCTGGAGATCACCCAGATCGCGGTCGGTGAGCAGCCCCAGGTCGTGGTAGCGCCCGATCCGGCCCGCGTAGTCCAGGGGGGCGTCGAACAGCCCGGCGGGCGGGCGCCAGGCGTTGACCCGGCAGATCGCCCCGAGCGCGGCCCGCACATCGGCCCGCGGCGGCGCCTCGGAGGGGTGCCGGGTCAGGGCCGCCACCCGGCCCGGCATGCGCTCCACCACCAGCGTGCAGTTGTCGGGATCGGCCGCCACCAGACGCGGCACCCGGACCGGGGGACGGTGCCGGACGAACGCCCGGTACGCGCTTATTTCCTGCCGGAAGCTCTCGACCCACGCGGGCGAATGGTCCAGTAAACACTTGGCGACCGCGCTCGTCCGACCGGTCGTGCCCACCAGGAGCACGGACTTTCCGCTGCGGCGCAGCACCTGGACCGGATTGAACTCCGGACAGATGCGGTGCACCGAGGCTACGGCGGCGCGCAGCTGGGCGCCCTGGGGGCCGGACAAGTCGAGTCTCCCGCTGAGCGGTTGGGTGCCCATCCCCTGTGCCCGCCGGTTCCGGCCGCCGGGGAGACCGGTCACCGCCCCCGCGGAAGGGGAGGGATCGAGATACGGCCCGCTGCCGGCAGGATGCGGGCGGTACGTCCGAGTGGGGGCGGTCACGGCGGACGATGCTGCATACATGGGTGAGACAGATCCCTTCGTGCGCCGACGAGTTGCGTGCGCTCCCGGCCCGGTGGGGGAACCCGTGAACGGGCCCCGTGCAGAAGGCCGATCCAGGGTCCCTGTGAAGGGCGCGCACCCTGGGGAATGCGGTCCCGCCACCGGGCCGGGGGCTGCACACCTACCGAACACGCGGCTATGGGTGGCAGACCATCTGGCGCACCCTGGCGAACCCTGGCGAATGGTCGCACCGCATGTCACCGGCCCGTTACTGTCAACTCAGTCGAGGAACCTGGGGGCTTGACGTGAACAGGGAGCCGAACACCCGTCTCGCGGATCTTTTCGGCCTGGCCGGCTGGTCCAAAGGAGAGCTGGCGAGGCTGGTCAACCGGCAGGCGGCGGCCATGGGCCATCCGCAGCTGGCAACCGACACCTCGCGGGTACGGCGCTGGATCGACATGGGGGAGACCCCCCGGGATCCGGTGCCCAAGGTCCTGGCTTCCCTCTTCACCGAGCGCCTCGGCCGTGTCGTAACCATCGAGGACCTCGGGTTCGCCAGAACCGGTCGCTCGGGGAAGCGGCAGGCCATGGACGGTCTGCCGTGGGCTCCCGAACGGACCGCCGCGGTCCTCACGGAATTCACGGGAATGGACCTCATGCTCAATCGACGCGGCTTGGTGGGTGCGGGCGCTGCGCTCGCCGCGGGCTCCGCACTCACCGGCGCCATGCACGACTGGCTGCACACCGACCCGGCCTCTACCGCCCTGCGCCACGACGATCCGCTCGCCCACTCCTCCCTGCACGAACTCGACCAGATCGGCCTCGACCGCTACGAGGCGGCCCCCGTGGGGTCGCAGGAGATCGACGCGCTGGAGCGCTCGGTCGAAGTCTTCCGCGCCTGGGACGCGGCCCGCGGCGGCGGGCTGCAGCGCAAGGCCGTGGTGGGCCAGCTCAACGAGGTCGGCGGAATGCTCGCCTACCGCCACCCCGACCACCTCCAGCGCAGGCTCTGGGGGGTCGCGGCCAACCTCGCCGTACTGGCCGGCTGGATGTCCCACGACGTCGGCCTGGAACCCACCGCCCAGAAGTACTTCATCATCGCCGCCCATGCGGCCCGCGAGGGCGGCGACCGCCCGCGGGCCGGCGAGGCGCTCTCCCGGGCCGCGCGCCAGATGGTCCACCTGGGCCGTCCGGACGACGCCCTCGACCTGATGAAGCTGGCCCAGTCCGGATCCGGTGGCGAGACCCTCCCGCGGACCCGCGCCATGCTGCACACCATCGAGGCGTGGGCTCAGGCGTCGAAGGGGCACGGCCAGGCGATGCGCCGCACGCTCGGCGAGGCGGAGGAGCTGTTCGTCTCGGACAAGGGCGACGTGCCGCCGCCGTGCTGGATGCAGATGTTCGACGAGGCGGACCTCCACGGCATGCAGGCGCTGGCGTTCCGTACGCTCGCCGAGCACGACCCGTCGGCCGCCAAGATCGCCCAGAGCCACGCCAGGAAGGCCCTCCAGCTGCGGGAGCAGGGCCGTCAGCGGTCGCAGATCTTCGACTACATCTCGATGGCCTCGGCCTGCTTCATCGGCGACGACCCCGAACAGGCCGACCGCTACGCCCGGTTGGCGCTGGTCTCCATCGGCGAGAACTCCTCGCACCGCACCTGGGACCGGCTCCGCGAGATGTTCCGGCTCACCGGCCAGTACGCCAACTTCGGCAAGATCCAGGACCTGCGCGAGGAGATCCAGCAGGTCCTGCCGAAGGCGAAGCCACGGCCCAAGGGAGCGGCGCTGGGGCCGGGAATCGGGACGGCACCGAACTTCTCGGTCTGAGCAGCACCCGCGCTACGGACATGGTGCCGGGCCCCCACCTCGTTGCTCCTCTCGGCCGCTCCGGCACACCGTGCGACCGCGTGGACCTCGACGTGTGCCGCGATCCGGGTTCGCCGTCACCACCCGATCAAGAACACCCGATCAACCCGATCAAGAACACCCGATCAGCAACCATCTTCGACCGATCGTCATCCCTTCCCGACCGGCCTCGATGGACCCCAACGGATCGTTGCCAGAGGGAATATGACGAGCCGTCAACCCACTCCGAACTCCTCACCGACCCCGACCCCGACCCCCTCGGGGCGACCGGCGTCCCCACAGCCGGTCCGCCCTCGGCCGCCGCGGTGTCGCGTCAGCCGCCGACCCTGGCGATCAGCACACACGCGTCATCCTCACGCTCGGTGCTGCCGAACTCCTCGACCACGACACGGACGCTGTCCTGTGCGCTGCGGGCCGCGCTGAATCGCGGTGCCAGGGCCAGCAGTTGTTCGGCGCCCTCATGGGCGCTCTGCGGACCGTGGGTGCGGCGCGGGGCGAGCCCGTCGGTGTGCAGGACGAGCAGATCGCCGGGCTCCAGCCGTTCGATGCGCTCGGCGTAGGTCGCACCCGAGGTGGCCCCCAGCAGGACACCCTCGGGCGGGTCCAGCGCGCGCCCCGTGCCGCCGCGGAAGAGCAGCGGCGCGGGGTGCCCGGCTTGGGCCCACTCCAGCGTGCGCGCCTCGGGGTCGAACCGGCAGCACACCGCGCTGCCCAGCGCCGGCTGGGCGGAGGTGTCCAGCAGCTGGTTGAGAAAGCCCATCAGCGGCCCGGGCCGGTGGCCCGCGACGGCCATCCCGCGCAGCGCGCCGAGCACCATCGCCATGCCGGACGTCGCGGCGACGCCGTGCCCGGTGAGGTCGCCGACGCTCAGCAGGGTCTTGCCGTCGGGGAGTTGCAGCGCGTCGTACCAGTCCCCGCCGATCAGTGCGGACGTCCCCGCCGGAAGGTAGCGCCCGGCCAGGTCGAGGGTGACGGGCCCGCCCTGCGGGAACCGCAGGGAGCCGCGCCATGGCGGCAGCACGGCTTCCTGCAGCTCGACCGCAAGCCGGTGCTCGGTCTGCGCGATATGCCGTTGGCGCTGCAGCGAGTCACGGGTCTCGCGCACCGCCATCTGGCTGCGGCGCAGCTCGCTGACGTCCCGGAGGACGGCCCACATGCAGGCCGTACTGCCGTCGGCGTCCAGCACCGGCTCGCCCACCATGTGCACCGTGCGGACGCCGGCGTCGGCGCGCACGATGCGGAATTCGCCGTCGATCGGCCGGCCGTCCACCAGGCAGTCCGTGACCATCACGGCGAGTGACTCCTGGTCGTCGGCGTGCACCAGGGACGGCAGTTCGTCAAGGGTCAGCGGGCCCTCGGACGGATCCCGGCCGAACATCGTGAAGAGCTCGTCGGACCAGCTCACCTCGTCGGTGAGAAGGTTCCACTCGGCGCTGCCCACCCGGCGCAGCAGCGCGCCGCGCTCATGGGTCTCCGGCTCGGGCGGGGCCACCGGCGGCTCGGCGCACGGCTCCGGCTCCTCCTCCGCGATCTCGGCGGGCAGGCCCTCTCTGAGCTGGTCGAGGTGACCGCCGAGGTCGTCCAGGTGGTGGACGGCGAGATCGCACAGCGCCCGCTGCCAGCGCAGCTGCGGGTCGGCGGCGAGATCAGCTGCCACCGAGGACTCTCTGCGCACCGCGTCGAGACCACCGCGCAGGCTGCGGGCCTGCGAGATGAGTGCCTCGACCGCGTCGCGCTCGGGTGTCCGATCGGCTGGGTGATCCGCGAAGAGAGGGGGCGGCATGACGTACTCCGTGATCAGGCGGCGCCGGGTCGTATGGGCCGGTAACGACTCTTGCACAGGCTGCGACCGTCCGTAAGGGATTTGGCATTACCCGATACGGTGGTGCACCTGTCATATGCCAACGGCCTCCCGGCGGCAGCCTCTGCCGAATCTGCGGAATGCCGGCTTCCACGCTAGGCTGCGGGCCGCCGTACAGCTGTCTACCCCGCCGATCCACGGTGGGAACGACGCATAAGGCCCGCGGTCACCGGCAAGAATGCCGGTCAGCGGAAATCCCGTTGCCAGCCTGTCCCCCGCACCGGATGCTGACCTCATGTTCGATCCAGACATAGCGCCCAGTGGCACCCTGCTCGGCCTCCTCCAGCGAGGCCGCGGCGACGGGACCCTGCATGCCCTCGCGGCGCCGCGGGCCGAGGCGCTCGCGGCACTCAACGACAGCGTGCTGCGCGACCCCCGCCGCGACTGGCAGGTCGAGAACCGCTCGCTCTATTACGCGCGCCTCTACATGCAGCTCGACGGCGGGCTCGAAGAGATCGAACGCCACCTCTTCCACCCCGACGACCTCACCGACACCGGCGAGGAGCGCACCGGCCTCGCGCTCTCCGTCCTCGGCCACCTCGCCGCGTACGGCAGGGACGCCGCCCGGCTGCTGCTGCGCAGCTACGCCGCGGCCGGCAGCAACTGGCGCTGGGCGCTGGACGAACTCGCGCTGCGCGACGACGACGCCGGGCTGATGACCCTGGCCCCCGCCGTCCTGGCGCGCTTCCCCGAGACCGAGCAGGGCGCGGCCGAGCTGGCCGCCGCCGTCCGCGACGCCTTCGAACCCCGGCCCTGGCGGCTGTGGGCCGAGGATCCGCGGTACGGCGCACGGCTGGCCGCCGCCGGGGAGCAGGGCTCCTTCGACCGCTGGCAGCGGCAGCTGCGGCCCCGCGGCCCGCGGCCCGGCTGGAGCGTCACCGAGGTACTGGACTGGGCCCAGCAGGAGCTGGACCCGCGCCACGGGGAGCACCGGCACATCGCCGCCGCCCGCTGCCTGAGTGCCGTCGCCGGACCGGAGGACCGCCCCGAACTGCTGCGCGCGGCGCGCACCGGACCGGACACGGCGCGTGCCGCCGTCCTTCACCACCTCGCCGAACGCGGCGACGCCGAGGTCCTCGACCTCATCGAGGCCGCGGTGACCGATCCGCTGTCCTCCGGGCAGCTGACCGCCGCGGCGCTCGCCTCGTACGAGCGGATGCGCAGTGTGGCCGCCGTCGAGCGGGCCCGGGTCTGGGCCGCGCGGACGGATCGGCTGGGCGCGTCCGCCGCCGCGATGCTGGCCCGGCGCGGCGCCCGGCGCGACACCGAGCTGGTGCTGGCCGCGCTGCGCCGGACGGTGCGCGAGGAGGGGCCGGACGCGCACGGTCTCTGGGAACTGGTCGACGGCGCCGGCCGCCTCGGCGTCGCCTGCGCGGCCCCGGTGCTGCGCCACGTCTACCGCGAGACGTCCTCCTCCCACCTCCGCGGCCGGGCCGCCGGGGCGCTCGCCGTCACCGACCCCGGCTTCGCGGCGGGCTTCGCCGTCGAGTGCCTGTGGGACTGCGAGGAGAGCACCCGCGAACTGGCCGCCCGGCACGCCGCCACCGGCGACGACCGGGTCGTCGAGCAACTCCGCCGGCTGGCCGCCGACCCGGCCGAGGAAGCCGAGGTCCAGACGGCCGTCCGCAGCCGCTTCGGCCCGGACGCGTCGGCGGTGTGAGCGGTGCGGGAGGGCTGCGGGCCGCCGCTGTCCTGAGGCGGCCGGCGTCCGGCCGGCCGGACCGCGCCGCCGCCTCCGCAGGGGAACGCTCATGGGACGTTCGCCGGTTGGAAAGATCCCCTTGGTCCGGTCCACGCACGGTGCGTGGACAACAGCGGTATGCGTGTCGTCATCGTCACCGAATCCTTTCCGCCCGATGTCAACGGCGTCGCCCACTGCGCCCTGGAGACCGCCCGGCATCTGGTCCGGCGCGGGCATGAGCCGCTCGTCATCGCGCCGCTCGGTGGCTCCGCGCCGGCCGCCGGTTCGTACGGGTACGAGAGCCCGTGTCCTGTGGTGCGGGTGCCGTCGATGCCGTTGCCCGGGTATCCGCAGGTGCGGATCGCGCTGCCGGGGCGGCGGCTGTCCGCGGCGCTGGCCGGGCACCGGCCCGATCTGGTGCATCTGGCCAGCCCGTTCGTCCTCGGTGCGCGGGGGATGGCGGCGGCGGCACGGCGGCGGGTGCCGGCGGTCGCGGTGTACCAGACCGACATGGGGCGTTACGCCCGTACGTATCTGGGGCGCGGCGGGCCGACGGCCTGGCGGCGGATTCGGGCGGTGCACGCCGCCGCCGATCTCACGCTCGCGCCCTCCAGCTCGGCGCTGCTGGATCTGACCGAGCACGGTGTGCCGCGGGTGCGGCTGTGGCCGCGCGGGGTGGACTCGGAGCGGTTCGACCCCGGCCGGCGGGACGCGGTACTGCGCAGTTCGCTGCTGGCCGGGCGGGAGCTGCTGGTGGGGTACGTGGGGCGGCTGGCGCCGGAGAAGGACGTCCGGCTGCTGGCCGAGACCTCGCGGCTGCCCGGGGTGCGGACGGTGGTGATCGGCGAGGGCCCGAGCGCCGCCGGGCTGCGGGCGCAGCTGCCGGAGGTGCGGTTCCTGGGGCGCCGGACGGGCGACGAACTGGCCCGGCTGTACGCCTCGTTGGACGTGTTCGTGCACACCGGGCCGTACGAGACCTTCTGCCAGACGGTGCAGGAGGCGATGGCGTCCGGTGTGCCGGTGGTCGCGCCGGGCGCCGGCGGGCCGCTGGATCTGGTCGACCACGGTCGTACGGGCCTGCTGGTGCCCCCGGGCGACGGCGGTGCGGTACGGGACGCGGTGCGGCTGCTGGGCGGCAGCGCCGAGCTGCGGGTGCGGTACGGCGCGGCCGGCCGGCGGGCGGTGGCGGACCGCACCTGGGAGGCGGTCGGCGACCAGCTGCTGGGCTACTACGACGACGTGCTCGCCGACCGGACGGCGGTCGCGGCATGACCGGGCGCCGGGACCGGGACGCCGCGCGGGGCCTGCGGATCGTACGGATCGCCAACTTCGTCACGCCGGCCTCCGGCGGCCTGCGTACCGCGCTGCGCGAGCTCGGCGTGGGCTACCGGGCCGCCGGCCACGAGCCGGTGCTCATCGTGCCGGGCCCGCCCGGCGCGGCGCCCGGCGCGGGGATACGGGACGAGCACACCGCGCAGGGGAGGGTGATCACCCTCCCCGGCCCGGTGGTGCCGGGCAGCGGCGGCTACCGGGTGCTGACCGACCATCGGCGGCTGCGGCAGCTGCTGGAGGCGCTGGCCCCCGACCGGCTGGAGGTCTCCGACCGGACGACGCTGCGCTGGACGGGGCAGTGGGCGCGGCGGGCGCGGGTCCCCGCGGTGATGGTCTCGCACGAGAGCGTGGACGGGGTGCTGCGCACCTGGGGGGTGCCCACCCCCGCGGCCCGCACCGCCGCGGACCGGCTCAACCGGCGGACCGCGTACGCCTACAGCCGGGTGGTGTGCACCACCGAGTGGGCGGCCGCGGAGTTCACCCGGGTCGGGGCGCGGAACGTGGTGCGGGCGCCGCTCGGGGTCGATCTCGCCGCCTGGCATCCGGACTGCCGGAGCGAGGGGCTGCGCAGCCGCCACGCGGGGCGGGCGGCGGTCCTGCTGCTGATGTGCTCCCGGCTGTCGCAGGAGAAGCGGCCGGGACGGGCGCTGGAGGCGCTGGTGGAGCTGCGGCGGCGGGGCGTGGACGCGGCGCTGGTGGTGGCCGGTGAGGGGCCGCTGCGGGGGCGGCTGGAGGCCCGGGCGCGGGCTGAGGGGCTCCCGGTGGCGTTCCTGGGGCACCTCGCCGACCGGGAGCGGCTGGCCGGGCTCCAGGCGAGCGCCGATGTGGTGCTGGCGCCCGGCCCGGCCGAGACGTTCGGGCTGGCGGCGCTGGAGGCGCTGGCCTGCGGTACGCCGGTGGTGGCGAGCGCCGCCTCGGCGCTGGCCGGGCTGGTGGGCGGTGGCGGCGACACGGCGCTGGACGACGGCCCGTCCTTCGCGGACGCGGTGCAACGGGTGCTGGCGCGGCCCGAGGCGGTACGCAGGGACGCCGCCCGGCGGCGCGCCGAGGGGTACGGGTGGCGGCCGGCGGTGGCGGCGTTCCTGGCGGCGCACGACGCGCCGCGGCTGAGCGGTGACCCGTCGGTTCGGGTCGCCGATCCGGTGGTTCCGCGGCCGGTGGGGCCCCGGGGCGGGTGGTGACGGTGGCGGCGCCGCGGTTCGTCACACTGGGCGATTCGCTGACCGAGGGGCTGGGCGACCCGGTGGCCGGGGGCGGTTGGCGGGGCTGGGCCGCGCTGCTGGCCGACGCGGTGGGGGAGCGGCCCGGGGACCTGGAACTGGTCAACCTCGCGCGAAGCGGGGCGCTGGCGGGCGATGTGGCTGAGCGGCAGCTGCCCGCGGCGCGGGCGCTGGCGCCGCGGCTGGTGTCCTTGGTGGTGGGGGCGAACGACACCCTGCGCGCCGCGTTCACCATCGATCGGGTGGCCGCCGCACTGGATCACGCGCACCGTGCGCTGAGCGCCGACGGGGCCGTGGTGCTGACCGCCTGCCTGCCCGATCCCGGGCGGATGCTCGGGCTGCCCGGGCCGCTGGCCCGGCCGCTGGCGCGCCGGATGCGGGCGGTGAACACCGTCGTGCACGCGGTGTCGGCACGCTACGGAGGCGTCCATCTGCATCTCGCCGACCACAGCTGGGTGGCCGACCGGGCGTCCTGGAGCGTCGACCGGCTGCACCCCAGCGAGCGCGGCCACCGGCTGCTGGCCCGCGGCTTCCACGCCGCCCTCGCCGAGCGGGGGCTCGCCGCGGGGCCGCCGCCCTCGCTCGCCCTGGACGGTCCGCCGCCGACCCGTACCGGTTCCGCGGTGTGGATGGCGACCCGCGGGACCCGGTGGGTGGTGGACCGCTGCACCGACCTGCTGCCCGGTCTGCTCGCGCTCGCCGTCCAGGAGTGCCGCTACGGGCTGGCCGGATCCGGGCGGTTGCTGGACGCCGCGGCCGACCGCGCCACGGGTACCGCGCTCGCCGCCCTGTCCGACCCGAAGGGCGCTGCGACAATGGCGGGATGACCGGACGCTGGGAGTTCTGGATCGATCGCGGTGGCACGTTCACGGACGTCATCGGCCGGCGACCGGACGGGCGGCTGGTCACCGGCAAGCTGCTCTCGCACCACCCCGAGCGCTATCGGGACGCCGGGGTCGCCGGGATCCGGATGATGCTGGGGCTCGGCGCGGACGAACCGGTGCCCGCCGAGCGGGTCGCGGTCGTCAAGATGGGCACCACCGTGGCCACCAACGCGCTGCTGGAGCGCACCGGCGAGCCGACGGTGCTGCTCACCACCGAGGGGTTCCGGGACGCGCTGCGGATCGCGTACCAGAACCGGCCGCGGATCTTCGACCGCCGGATCGTGCTCCCGGAGGCGCTCTACGACCGGGTGATCGAGGTGCCGGAGCGGGTCGGCGCGCACGGCGAGATCGTCCGCCCGCTGGACGGGGAGGGGGTCCGCCGGGCGCTGGTCGGGGCCCGGGCGGACGGGCTGCGCAGCGCGGCCGTGGTGCTGCTGCACGGCTACCGGCACGCCGCGCACGAGCGGGCCGTCGCCGAGCTGGCCAGGGAGGCCGGCTTCACCCAGGTCAGCTGCTCGCACGAGGTCAGCCCGCTGATGAAGCTGGTGGCGCGCGGGGACACCACGGTCGTCGACGCGTACCTCTCGCCGATCCTGGGGCGGTACGTCGACGAGGTCGCGGCCCAACTCCCCGGTATCCGGCTGATGTTCATGCAGTCGAACGGCGGGCTGCGGGAGGCCGCGCACTTCCGGGGCAAGGACGCGGTGCTGTCCGGGCCGGCCGGCGGGGTGGTCGGCATGGTGCGGACCGCCGCGGAGGCCGGCGGCGGTGCTCCGGACGCGGCCGGCTTCGACCGGGTCATCGGCTTCGACATGGGCGGCACCTCCACCGATGTCTCGCACTACGCGGGCGAGTTCGAGCGGATCTTCGGCAGCGAGGTCGCCGGGGTGCGGATGCGCGCCCCGATGATGAACATCCACACCGTCGCGGCCGGCGGCGGCTCCGTACTGCACTTCGACGGCCGCCGCTACCGGGTCGGCCCCGACTCGGCCGGCGCGGTCCCCGGACCGGCCTGCTACCGGCGCGGCGGCCCGCTCACCGTCACGGACGCCAACGTGATGCTCGGCCGCATCCAACCCGCCCACTTCCCGGCGGTGTTCGGGCCGGGCGGCGATCAGCCGCTGGACGCCGCGGTGGTCCGCGCCCGCTTCGCCGAGCTGGCCCGGCGCATCGCCGCGGAGACCGGCGACGACCGCGGCCCCGAGGACGTCGCCGCCGGCTTCCTCGACATCGCGGTGCTCAACATGGCCAACGCGGTCAAGAAGATCTCCGTCCAGCGCGGCCGGGACATCACCCGCTACGCCCTCGTCAGCTTCGGCGGCGCGGGCGGCCAGCACGCCTGCGCGGTCGCCGACGCACTCGGCGTCGGCACGGTGCTGGTCCCGCCGCTGGCCGGGGTGCTCTCCGCGTACGGCATCGGCGTCGCCGACGCCACCGCGATGCGCGAACAGGCCGTCGAGGAACGGTTCCTGGAGCCGGGCGCGATGGACCGGGTGCGCGCGGTGTGCGAGACGCTGGCCGTGCAGACCCGGCGGGAGCTGCTCGACGACGGGGTGCCGGACGCGTCCGTCACCACCCGCGCCAGGGTGCTGGTCCGCTACGCCGGGACGGACTCCACCATCGGTGTTCCGCTGGCCTCGGCCGACGCCATGGCCGCGGAGTTCGTCCGGACGCACCGCGAGCGCTACGCCTTCACCATGGACAAGCCGCTGGTGGCCGAGGCGGTGTCGGTGGAGGCGCGCGGAGCGGCCGGCGGGGCGAGCGGACACGACGTACGACTCGGGGCCAGGGAAGGGGAGTTGCGGCCCGCCGCGACGGTGCGGATGCACGCCGGCGGGCGGTGGCGGGAGACGGAGCTCCACCGCCGTACGGAGCTGCGGCCCGGCGACGTCCTCACCGGTCCGGCGATCATCGCCGAGGAGGACGCCACGACGGTGCTCGACCCCGGCTGGCAGGCGGCCGTGGGCGAGCGCGGGCATCTGCTGCTGACCCGGGCCCGGCCGCGGCCCCGGCGGACCGCCGTCGGCACCCGGGCCGACCCGGTGATGCTGGAGGTCTTCAACAGCCTCTTCATGGCGATCGCCGAGCAGATGGGCGTACGGCTGGAGAACACCGCGCACTCCGTCAACATCAAGGAGCGGCTGGACTTCTCCTGCGCGCTGTTCGACGCCGAAGGAAACCTGATCGCCAACGCCCCCCACATTCCCGTGCACCTGGGCTCGATGGGGGAGTCCATCAAAGAGGTGCTGCGGCGACGCGGCGGCGATCTGCGGCCGGGCGACGTGTACGCGATCAACGACCCGTACCACGGAGGGACGCACCTGCCGGACGTCACCGTCGTCACCCCGGTCTTCGGTCCACCGGGACCCTCGGGACGGGAACTGCTGTTCCTGGTCGCCTCCCGCGGCCACCACGCCGAGATCGGCGGTATCACCCCGGGCTCGATGCCCGCGTTCAGCAGCACCATCCAGGAGGAGGGCGTCCTCTTCGACAACTGGCTGCTGGTGCGCGACGGCCGGCTGCGCGAGCGGGAGACCCGCGACCTGCTCACCTCCGGGCCGTACCCGTCCCGTGCGCCGGACGTCAACCTCGCCGATCTCCGCGCCCAGATCGCCGCCAACGAGAAGGGGATCCGGGAACTGCGGCGGATGACCGAGGAGTTCGGGCTGGACGTCGTACGGGCGTACATGGGCCACGTCCAGGACAACGCCGAGGAGTCGGTGCGGCGGATCCTCGGCCGGCTGCCGGACGGGAGCTACCGCTACGAGACGGACAGCGGGGCGCGGATCCGGGTCGCGCTGACCGTCGACCGGGCGGCCCGCAGCGCCGTGCTGGACTTCGCCGGTACGTCACCGCAGCAGCCCGGCAACGCCAACGCGCCCAGCTCGGTGGTGATGGCGGCGGTGCTGTACGTGCTGCGGACCCTGGTCGCCGAGGACATCCCGCTCAACAGCGGCTGCCTCAAGCCCGTCGAGGTCCGCATCCCGCAGGGCTCGATGCTGGCACCGGTCTTCCCGGCGGCCACCGTCGCGGGCAACGTGGAGACCTCCCAGGCGGTCACCGGGGCGCTCTACGCGGCGATGGGCATCCAGGCCGAGGGCTCGGGCACGATGAACAACGTCACGTTCGGCAACGAGCGGGTGCAGTACTACGAGACCGTCGCCAGCGGCTCGGGCGCCGGCGACGGCTTCGACGGGGCGGACGCGGTGCAGACCCACATGACCAACTCCCGGCTGACCGACCCGGAAGTCCTGGAGTGGCGCTATCCCGTCCGGGTCGACGGCTTCGCCCTCCGCGACGGCAGCGGGGGAACCGGCCGCTGGCGCGGGGGCCGCGGCGTGGAGCGGCGGCTGCGGTTCCTGGAGCCGATGACGGTGGCCCTGCTCTCCAACCACCGGCGGGTCGCGCCGTACGGCATGGCGGGCGGCGGGCCGGGCGCGCTGGGCGTCAACTTCCTGGTGCGGGCGGACGGTTCGCGGGAGGAGCTGCGGGGGTGCGACACGGCCGAGGTCGGGGTCGACGACGTGCTGGTGATCCGCACGCCGGGCGGCGGCGGGTACGGGGCGGCGTAGCGGCGCCCGGCCGTGGACACCGCCGGACCGGGACCGGGCGCCGGGTGCGCCCGCCGCGCTCCGGGGGTCAGCCGGTGTGCGCCATCGGCGCGGAGCGCCGCCCGATGCGGACGAAGCGCACCGCGGTGCCCGGCACCGCCTGCGCCGCCGGGGCCAGGAAGCGCTCCGGGACGACCCCCGCGACCGGGTAGCCGCCGGTGGTGGGGTGGTCGTGCAGGAAGAGCACCGGCAGGCCGTCGGGCGGGACCTGGAGGGCGCCCAACGGCATTCCCTCGCTGGGGAGTTCGCCGGCGCGGGCGCGCTCCAGGGGGGTGCCTTCGGTGCGCAGCCCGATGCGGTTGCTCGCCGCCGAGACCCGGAAGCGGCCGGTGGCGAGGGTGCGCAGCCCGGCCGTGGTGAACCAGTCGTCGCGCGGGCCGGGCAGGAACGGCAGCACCAGTTCGGCCACCGGGCCGGGGTGCGGCACGGCGTCGGCGGCGGCCGGCGGGCCGTGCGGCGGGTGCAGCGGAAGCACCGCGCCGTCGGCGAGCGGGTCGGGGCCCAGGCCGGAGAGCAGGTCGGTGGCGCGGCTGCCGAGCACCGGCTCGGTGGCGATGCCGCCGGCGAACGCCAGGTACGAGCGCAGCCCGTGGGACGCGGGCCCGGCGTCCAGGACGGCGCCGGCCGGTACGCGGACCGGGGCGCCCCAGGGCGCGGGGCGGCCGTCGACCGTCACCGGGCAGGGGGCTCCGGTGACCGCGACGGTGGTGGCGGCGCGGAGCCGGACGGCGCAGCCGGTGACCGTGGTCTCCAGGGTGGCGGCCGGCGCGGGGTTGCCGACCAGGCGGTTGGCGAGGCGGTGCGCGGGCTCGTCCAGGGCCCCGGCGCGCGGCACACCGAGGTGGGCGTGACCGGGCCGGCCGAGGTCCTGGACGGTGGTGAGCGCACCGGCCCGGACGACCGAGAGGGCGCGGTCGGTCATCGGGCGGGCTCCTGGCGCGTACGGCCGTCCCCGGGGGCGGCCGGTCCGGGCACCTGCCTCCGGGCCGGCTGCGGGACGAAGCGGACGCGGGTGCCGGGTGCGAGCAGCGCCGCCGGCTCGCGCCGCGGGTCCCACAGGGCGGCGTCGGTGCTGCCGATGAGCTGCCAGCCGCCGGGGGAGGAGCGCGGATAGACCCCGGTGTACGGGCCGGCCAGTCCGACCGAGCCGACCGGGACCTTGGTGCGCGGGGTGGCCCGGCGCGGTACGTGCAGCGCTTCCGGAAGGCCGGTCAGATAGCCGAAGCCGGGGGCGAATCCGCAGAAGGCGACGTGGAATTCGGTGCCGGAGTGCAGCTGGACCACGTCCTCGGGGGTGACGTCCCAGAGGGCGGCGACGTCGGCGAGGTCCGGGCCGTCGTAGCGGACGGGGAGTTCGACGGTGGGGCGGTCGCCGGTGGTGAGCGGCGGGATGTGCCAGGTGGCGAGGTCGGCGCTCAGCCCGCGGGGGTCGGCGAGGCCGTCGAGGAAGACCGTGCGGGCGGCCGGCACGATCTCGCGGACGGCGGGCAGGGTGCCGTCGGCGGCGCGGCGCAGCAGTTCGGCGTGCAGCGCCTCGACGTCCGCCGCGCGGTCCAGTTCGATCAGCAGTCCGTGGGCGCCGACCGGCAGCGGCCGGAGGGGGAGCGGTCGGGCGCCGTCCGGGCTCATCCGAAGCTCCGGACGCGGACGCCGGCCGCGGTCAGCTCGGCCCGTACCCGGCGGGCGAGTTCGGCGGCGCCCGGGGTGTCGCCGTGCAGGCACAGCGAACGGGCGGCGATCGCGATCCGGGTGCCGTCGCGGGAGGTGACGGTGCGGTCGCGGGCCATGCCGAGGGCGCGCTTGACGACCTCGTCGGGGTCGTGGACGACGGCGCCGGGCTCGCGGCGCGGCACGAGGGTGCCCTCGGAGGTGTAGGCGCGATCCGCGAACGCCTCGCCGACGACCGGGAGTTCGGCCGTCTCGGCGGCCCGGTGCAGCCGCGAGCCGGGCAGGCCCAGGACCGGCAGACCGCCGCCCGCCATACGGATGCCGGCGACGACCGCGGCGGCCTGCTCCGCGTCGTGGACGCAGCGGTTGTAGAGCGCGCCATGCGGTTTGACATAGCCGACCCGGGCCCCGGCGGCGCGTGCGAAGACCTCCAACGCACCGATCTGGTAGGCGACTTCGGCGGCCAGCTCGTCCGGCGGCAGGTCCATCGCGCGGCGGCCGAAGCCGGCCAGGTCGCGGTAGGAGACCTGGGCGCCGATGACCACCCCGCGCTCGGCGGCCAGCTCACAGACCCGGCGCATGGTGGCAGGGTCGCCGGCGTGGAAGCCGCAGGCGACGTTGGCGCTGGTGACGACGGACAGCAGGGCGTCGTCGTCGGTGAGCTGCCAGCGGCCGAAGCCCTCCCCGAGGTCGGCGTTGAGGTCGATGACGGGAGGTGCCGCCGGGTCGATCATGGGTGTCCGTTCCGGGGAGTGCGGATGCGGGGCGCAAGCCAACGTACCGATCGTTGAACGATCCGACAAGAGGTGTGTTGTCTCGTCCTGCCATCTGGGATTGACTTCCGCTGACAAGACACCTGGACGGGTCCCCGCGGTCCGTCCGTACGGGACGGAGTGCGCTGCGTATGGCCGGCGGAGTGACGAAGAACGATCAGCGGCGGCTCGCCGAGGTCGCGGGCCTGGCGCGGGACCGCGCGCTGCTCGGGCGCTCCAGCACGGCCGAGCGGGTCGCCGACATCCTGCGGGACCGGATCACCGAGGGCTACTTCCCGCCCGGCACCCGGCTGTCGGAGGAGAGCATCGGCGGCGCGCTCGGCGTCTCCCGCAACACCCTGCGGGAGGCGTTCCGGCTGCTCACCCACGAACGGCTGCTGGAACACCGGCTCAACCGCGGGGTGTTCGTCCGCGTGGTGACCGTGGAGGACCTGGACGACATCTTCCGGGTGCGGATGCTCGTGGAGTGCGCGGCGGTCCGCGGTCTGGGGCAGGGGCCCTACGGTGCCGAGGCGGCCGAGGGCGTCGCGGCGATCGAGGCGGCGGTGCGGGCCGGCGAGACGGCCGCCGCGGACCGGCGGTGGGACGACCTGTCGACCGCCAACATCCGCTTCCACCAGGCCGTCGTCGCCCTGGCAGGCAGTCCGCGCACCGACGAGCTGATGCGCGGTGTACTGGCCGAACTCCGGCTGGTCTTCCATGTGATGGCCGATCCACAGCGCTTCTACGCACCGTATCTGGTCCGCAACCGGCAGATCGCGGAGTCGCTGCTGGCGGGCGACGCGGCGGCGGCCGAGCGGCTGCTGCTGGCCTATCTGGAGGACTCGCGCGGCCAGCTGTCGGGGGCGTACGCCCAGCGCATCGCCGAGAGCTGAGGGGCGCCGGAAGTCCGCTGCCGCCGACCCCTTGTCGGATCGTTCAACAATCACATAGCCTCCGCAGCAATCTTTTCTCGCTCCCCACGGGTCCGTGGGGCATCCCGTACGCGGAAGGCGGATCCATGATCGTGCTTCTCGGCGTGCTCGTGGTCGTGCTCGGCTTCGCCACGAAACGCAATCCCCTGCTGGTCGTCGCGGTGGCCGGGATCCTCACCGGCTTCCTCGGCGGCCTCACCCCCGGCAAGGTGCTGGCCGCGTTCGGCGAGGGCTTCGCCGGCAGCCGGGCGGTCACCATCTTCGCGATCACCCTCCCGGTCATCGGCCTCCTGGAGCGCTACGGCCTCCAGGAGCAGGCCCGCGCCCTGATCGCCCGGTTCGGCCGGCTCACCACCGGGCGGTTCCTCGCGCTCTACCTGGGGCTTCGGCAGATCGGCGCGGCCGTCGGGCTGACCAACGTCTTCGGCCACGCCCAGACCGTCCGCCCGCTGGCCGTCCCGATGGCGGAGGGCGCCGCCGAGCGCGCCCACGGCCAACTCCCGGACGGGACACGGGAGAAGATCCGCTCGTTCGCGGCCAGCGCGGACAACGTCGGCCTCTTCTTCGGCGAGGACGTCTTCCTCGCCGTCGGCTCGATCCTGCTGATCACCGGCTTCGTCAACACCACGTACGGCACCCACCTCGAACCGCTGCACCTCGCGCTGTGGGCGATCCCCACCGCGCTGTGCGCCTTCGTGGTACACGGCTGGCGGCTGCTGCGCCTGGACCGGCAACTGGAGCGCGAACTGCTCACCGCACATGTCCACCACACCAGCGCAGCGGAGGCCGGCCAGTGATCAAGGCAGAGTGGTTCTACTGGCTCGTCGGCCTCAGCTTCCTGGTGATGGCCGCCCAGATGGTCACCGACCGCAGCAACCCCAAGCGCTTCGGGACCGGCGCCTTCTGGGGCCTGATCGGCGCCGGATTCGTCTACAGCAGCTGGGTCGTCACCAAGCAGGCGCCCGCCGAACCGCTGGGCGCCGCCGTCCTCGTCATGGCCGTGCTGGCCGGCTTCGGCTTCACCGGGCGCGGCACCCCGCGCACCACCACCCCCGAGGAGCGTGCCGCCAGCGCCGCCCGCCTCGGCAACAGGCTGTTCGTCCCGGCCCTGACCATCCCGGTCGTCGCGCTGGCCTGCGCGGTCGGCGTCAAGCACCTCTCCCTCGGGGGCCGGCCGGTCCTCCAGGAGGGCAGCGAGACCATCCTGGGCCTGGGGCTGGGCGCGGTCGTCGCGCTGGTGGTCGCCATGGCGATGCTGCGTGAGAAGCGGATATCCGTGCCCGTACAGTCCGGCCGCTCCATGCTGGAGGCGATGGGCTGGGCGATGCTGCTGCCGCAGATGCTCGCCACGCTGGGCACCATCTTCCAGGTCTCCGGCGTCGGCGGCCAGGTCGGCAAGCTCGCCGCCGCCGTCCTGCCCAAGGACTCCCTCTACGTCGCCGTGGTCGTCTACTGCGTGGGGATGTTCGCCTTCACCACCATCATGGGCAACGCCTTCGCCGCCTTCCCCGTGATGACCGCGGCCGTCGGCTGGCCGGTCCTCATCGGGCACTTCCACGGCAACCCGGCCGCCGTCCTCGCCCTCGGCATGCTCGCCGGCTTCTGCGGCACCCTCGTGACCCCGATGGCCGCCAACTTCAACATCGTCCCGGCCGCCCTGCTGGAGCTGAAGGACCAGTACGGGCCCATCAAGGCGCAGCTGCCCACCGCGGGCGTGCTGCTCGGCTGCAACATGGTGATCATGGCGCTGTTCGCCTTCTGAGGCGGAGCCGTCCCACCGGCCCTCCCCGGCCGCCCGACAACCCACGGAAGACCGTATGACCCGCGTACTGCTCACCGGATTCGAACCCTTCGACGGGGAATCCACCAACCCCTCCTGGCAGGCGGTCCGCGCCGCCGCGGCCGCACCGCTCGCCGGGGCCGAACTCGCCACCGCCGAGCTGCCCTGCGTCTACGGCGGCTCGCTGACCGCCCTGCGCACCGCCCTCGACGCCACACAACCGGACATCGTCCTGTGTGTCGGACAGGCGGGCGGCCGACCGGACATCACCGTCGAACGGGTCGCCCTCAACCTCGACGACGCCCGCATCCCGGACGCCTCGGGCGCCGAGCCGATCGACGAGACGATCGTGCCCGGCGGGCCCGCCGCGTACTTCTCCACCCTGCCGATCAAGGCGTGCGTGGCGGCGGTCCGGGCCGCGGGACTGCCCGCCTCGGTCTCCAACACCGCCGGCACCTTCGTCTGCAACCACGTCTTCTACGGGCTCGCCCACCTCATCGCCACCGAACTGCCCCGCGTACGCGGCGGATTCGTGCACGTCCCGTACGCGCCCGAGCAGGTCACCGACCGCGCCCAGCCCTCGCTCCCGGTGGACGCGGTCGCCCGGGCCCTGCGGGAGATCGCCGCCACCGCCGCCCGCACGCGGACCGACATCCGCGTCGCGGAGGGGGCCACGCACTGAGCCGCCGGTGACGCCGTAGACTGACCAGTCGGCCGGGCGGCAGGTCCGTCAACGGACCCGGCGGCGGTCCACCCATGAGCGGATCCGCGCCGTTTCGTCCGTTGTCAGTGCCAGCGCCTACTCTGTGCGACGTGACTTTTTCCGCCCCGGGGGCCGCTGCGCCCCAGCTCAACGGCCCGAACCGGCCCGCGCCGGGCCCGGCCGCCGACGAAGGACTGGCCCGCCGGCTGCGCGCCCTCGCGTGCACCGCGCCGCTGCACGACCTCGATGTGCGCAAGGCCAACCTCGCGGGCGAGTACGGGGTCTACGCGATGGCGGAGGTGGCGCTCGCCGTCATCGACCTGGTCACCCTCAACATGGACTTCGACACCGGCGCCGACCACGAGGAGATAGTGGCGAAGGTGCTCCCGCGGGTCGCCGCGCAGGCACCGCACCGCCCGGCGGCCGAGCACGAGCGGGTCGCCCGCTGGGTGCTGGAGAACCTGATCAACGTCGGCAGTGTGGACCGCGGCTTCCGCGCCGTGTACGGCACTTTCACCACCGACGGCGCGTACGTCCGCCGCGACTACGACTTCAAGCTCGTCGAAGAGGTCCCCGGCGCGGGCGGCACGGTCTATCTGCGCGCCACGGACGAGGCCGTCAACGTCCTGGTCGGCGCCCTCGACACCGACGTCACCAGCGCCCAGATCGCCGCCGAGGTCAAGCTGGAGGTGCTCATCAGCCGGGGCCGCCTGGCCGACGCCCAGCTGGCCGCCGAGCAGGCCCGCTACCGCACCGTCCAGTACGCCGAGACGCTGCGCAGGACGCTGGACGCCACCCGGCGCAACGTCCGCGCCGTCGACTGGCTGCAGACCGTCCCCGACATGATCACCGAGGCACTGGACCACGTGGCGGACCGCTACCGCCACGAGAACGCCATCCTCACCAACATCCGCAAGGCCCGCGACGAGGCCGAGGCCGTCGACGAGAAGACCAGCGAGCACAAGCGGCGCGCCGCCGAGCTCGTCGACATCGTCAAGGACTGCATCCGCCGCCACACCCAGCTCCAGTCCCGGCTCCTGGAGGCCGGGCCGCTGTTCCGCGCCGAGCAGGACCGGCAGGCGTTCGCCGCCCCCACCGCCCGCGCCGGCCTCGACCTCTACGGCCAGCTCGTCGCGCCGGTGCTGCCGCTCTCCGTGGAGCACGCCACCCGGGTCACCGACGCCTTCTTCGCCCGCGGCACGGGCCTGCGCACCCCCTCCACGGTCCGGGTCGGCGACCTCGTCGAGATGCTGCTGACCCCGCCCATGGAGCGCGAGCACCTCGGCGCCGAGATGCCCGAGCCCGACCTGGTGGCCACCCCCGACGACAGCCGCTTCAGCGAGGCCCAGCTCGATGCCGCGATGGCGCTGCTGGACCTCCCCGCCGACGCCCCCCGCCGGCTCTCCGGGCTGCTCGCCGAGGCGCGCCGCAGCGACCCCGAACTCCCGTATCTGGTCGCCCTGCTGGCAGTGCACGCCGCCAGCCCGCCGGTCGGTACGGCCTACCGCCAGGGCGAACAGCAGCTCCTCTTCGCCGTCGACGACGGCACGGAGCTGACCGACCCCGAATTCGGCGGCGCCGACCTCATCGTCGGCACGGCCCTGCTGGACGCGGCCGGGATGGCCGCCGACCGCTCGGAGGTGGCCTGATGCCCGTGGCACACGGCCTCCCGCCGATAGCGGACGGCCCACCCCCGGCGGCCCGCCGCCCCGCCGCCCCGTACGGCCACCCGTCCGCGCCCCGGAGGGCGGCGCCTTCGCACCGGCCACCGCAGTACGAGATACCCCCGACCGTCCCCCGCAAGGAGCCTGTCCCGTGAGCCAGTACGACGCCGACGAGGTGCCGCAGCCCGATTCGGCGCCCGGCACCGGCGAACCGGGCCGGGGCACGCCCGCCGACGGCACCGACCCGGCCCCGGCGAGGACCGCGCCGCTGAACCCCGCCGACGCGGCCGACGCCGCCCGGCTGGTCGCCTTCGGCCTCCAGCCCAAGCTGCCGCCCGCCCGCGACGCGGAATACGGCGAACTGCTCCGCCGCTATCGGGACGACCCTCCCTTCGCCCGGCTCGCCGACGCGGTCGCCGCCGGCCTCGGGCTGGTCGTCCTGGAGGTCTCCACCCGCGCCGGGATGGCCGTCACCGCCGCCGAGGACTCCGTCTTCGCCGTGCGGATGGGCGACTACGCCCGCCGCGCCTCGGTCGACTCCGGGGACCGCTTCCTGCACGGCCTGGCCCATCTGGCCGTCGCCGCTCTCGCCTTCCCGCGCCCCGAGGACCTGGCCGACGACGGCTACATCGGCCGGATCACGGTCAACGGCGTCGACGCCTTCGTACGGCAGGCGTGCCGCCGCCTGGAGGAGCGCGCCGAGCAGGACGGCGAGAACACCGACCCGGCAAGCGACGCCCCCGGCCTGGAGTCCGCCTGGCGGGTCTACGCCCGGCGGAGCGCGACCGGCGCCACCAAGGACGCCCGGCGGCTGGCCGGTTCGACGACCGGCATCATCGCCAAGGCCGTCACCTTCCTCGTCGACTCCGGCTTCCTCCAGCGCACCGGCGACGACGCCGGCGGTGCGTACCGGACCACCGCCCGCTATCAGCTCCAGGTCCGCGACATGGCCGGCAGTGCGGCCATGGCCGAGCTCCTGGAGCTGGGCATCGTGCCCGTCGCCGACGGCAGCGCCTCCCTGCTGCCGGGCGAGGAGACCGATGACCTCGACCTGGTCGCGGAGGCGGGCCTGCCGTTCCACTCGGGCTGAGGGGGCGGGGAGGGGCGGGGGAGCGTGCGGTGCTTCGGCTGAGGCGCTCGGCGGTTCCCCCCACCCCCGAACCCACCCCCGCCCCCTCCCCCCGAAGGGGGAGGGGGCGGGGGACGAAAATCCCGGCCCCGGCCCCCGCCCGACGCCCCACCCCCGACCGCCCGCCCCACAACCACACACCGCCGGCCACCGCCACCCACCACCCCCACCGCCCGCCCCACCCGCCCTCCACACCAACGAGAGTCCGCCATGTACGAGCTGTCCCGGGTCCGCCTCTACTCCATCGGGCCCGCCGGTGCGCGCTATGCCGACACCGTCCTGGACCTGCGCGGAGTCGGCGCGCCGGTGCCCCAACCGGCGCCGGCGCAGGCGGACTTCTTCGAGGACGAGCCGGTCGGCCCGCCGCGCCGCCCGGCGCCCGCGGGCGTCCTCTTCCTGGAGAACGGCGGCGGTAAGTCCGTCCTGCTGAAGCTGATCTTCTCGGTCATGCTGCCCGGTCACCGCAACACCCTCGGCGGTGCCAGCTCCGGTGTGCTGCGGAAGTTCCTGCTCGCCGACGACTGCGGGCACGTCGCGCTGGAGTGGCAGCACGTACTGACCGGCGAGACCGTCGTGGTCGGCAAGGTGAGCGAGTGGCGGGGGCGGCAGGTCTCCAACGACCCGCGGAAGTTCGCCGAGGCGTGGTACAGCTTCCGACCCAGTCCCGGGATGAGCCTGGACTCGCTCCCCGTCGCCGAGGCCACCCTCGTCCGGCCCCGCCAGGAGGACGGCGAGGGCACGTCCGGCGCGCAGGGCCGCCGCCGCACGATGAAGGGCTTCCGCGACGTCCTCACCGAAGCCGGGAAGAACTACCCCAACCTGGACGTCGTCTGGGAGGAGATCCACGAGCGCTGGAACGAGCACCTCGGCGTCCTCGGCCTGGACCCCGAACTCTTCCGCTACCAGCGGGAGATGAACGCCGACGAGGGCGAGGCGGCCGGCCTCTTCGCGGTCAAGAACGACTCCGACTTCACCGACCTGCTGCTGCGCGCCGTCACCGACGCCCGGGACACCGACGGCCTGGCCGACCTCGTCCACGGTTTCGCCCACAAGCTCGGCCGGCGCGCCGAACTCACCGCCGAGCGGGACTTCACCGCCGGCTCGCTCGACCTGCTCTCGCGCATCGCCGAGGCCGCCGGGCACCGCGAACGCGCCCGCGAGGTGCACGCCGGCGCGGAGCGCCGCACCCGCGCGCTGGCCCAGCGGCTGCACGCCCGCGGCACCGAGGAGCGCGGCCGGGCCGCCGAGCTGGCCGAGGCGGTCGCCGCCGCCGCGCACCGCGTCACCGACGCCGAGCGCAGCCGCGAGCGCCGTTCCCTGGTCTCCGCCGAACTCGCCTACCGGCACGCCTCGCTGGCCCTGACCGCCGCCGAGAAGGGCGCCGCCGCCCAGCGCCGCGAGCTCAACGACGCCCGTACGCTGCACAGCGCCTGGCAGGCCGCCGAGATCGCGCTGCGGCACCGCGCCGCCGCCGACCGCTCCGCGCGGGTCGCCGCCGCCATCCGCGAGGCCGAGCGGGACGCCGCCCCGGCGCTCGCCGCCCGCGCCACCGCCGCCGCCGACCTGGTCCGCGCGCTGCACAGCGCCGCCGAGGCCGGTGAGCGGCTGGCCAACGAGGAGGAGGAGCGGTCCGCCGCTCTCCAGGAGGCCGGCGAGTCGGCGCACCGCGACGCCACCACGGCCGCCACCCACGCCCAGCGCGCCCGCAGCGAGGCCGACCACCTCCGGCAGCGGCTCGCCGAGGTGGCCCAGGAGACCGAGGAGGCCGTCCGGGCCGGCTGGCTGGACGACTCCGCCCCGGACGCCGATCCAGCCCGTGCCGCGCTCGCCGCCTCGGACGCCGAGAAGACCGCCGTGGCCGCCTGGGACTCGGCCCGTGAGGCCGCCCGGCAGGCCACCGACCGGGCCCGCGAGGCCGCCGCCCGGCACTCCTCCGCCGAACTGGCCGCGGCCCGCGCCGAGGACGCCGCCCAGGCCGCCGGGCGCGCCCATGACGCCGAGCGCCGCGCCGCCGAGGCCCTCGGCGGCGAACAGCGGCTCGCCGAACTCCTCGGGCTCCCCGAGGCGGCGGCCGTCGCCCTGCCTTGCCCCTGTACGGCCACTCCCGGCGCGGAGTCTGCGCCGCCGCGCCGCGCCGCCGCAGCCCCCGGCGGCGAACAACGGCTCGCCGAACTCCTCGGGCTCCCCGAGGCGGCGGCCGTCGCCCTGCCCGGCCCCCGTACGGCCACGCCCGGCGCGGAGTCCGCGCCGCCGCGCCGCGCCGCCGCCGGCCCGCTGTCCGCCGAGGAACTGGACCGCAGCGCCGACGCGTTGCGGGAGCTGCTGGAGGAGGGCGTCGCCGCCGCCGAGCGCCAGCTGTTCGAGCTGCGGACGGCCGCCGCCGACGACGCCCGGATCCTGGGCGCGCTGGGCGACGGCGGGCTGCTGCCGCCGGGTCCCGATGTGCTGGCGGCGGTGGAGTATCTGGGCGAGCACGGCGTCCCGGCGCTGCCCGGCTGGCGCTATCTCGCCCAGTCCGTCGACCCGGCCGACCACGCGCGGCTGCTGGCCGCCCGCCCCGAGCTCGTCGACGGCGTGATCATCACCGACCCGGACACCCACGCCCGGGCCCGCGAGGTGCTCGCCCAGGCCGCGCTGCTGCCCCGCTCCGCCGTCGCCGTCGGCACCGCCGCGGCCCTGCTCGCGCCCACCCCGCCCGCCGGCGAGGACGACCCGGGCGCCTCCGGCGTCTTCCTCGTGCCGCCGAACCCGGCGATGCACGACGAGTCCGCCGCCGACGAGGAGCGCCAGACGCTGCGCGCCCGCGCCCTCCGGCGCGACGAGGAGATCCGGGCGCTGGCCGCGCGGCTCGCCGGGGACCGGGCGCTGGCCGCCCGCCTCGGGTCCTGGCGCGCGGGCTGCCCGGCGGGCCGGCTCGCCGAGCTGGCCGAGGCGGCGGAGGCGACCCGTACGGCCGCGGAGGCGGCTGCCGCCGAGCTGGCCGAGGCCCGTACCGCCCGCGCCGAGGCCGACGAGGCCGCCGCGGAGGCCACCGGTGTGCGCGACGAGCGGCAGGAGGCCGCGCAGCGCGCCCGGCGCGCCGCCGATCTGCTGGCCGGGCTCGCCCACCGGCTGCGCGAGCGCGCCGGCTGGCAGTCGCGGCTGCGCGAACTGGCCGACGAGGCGGCCGAGTTCGAGGCCCGTGCGGAGGAGTGCGTGGACCGCGCCCGGGCTGCCGACGAAGACCGCCGAGCCGCCCAGCGCGCCGCCGACGACGCCCACCGGACCGCCCGCGCACTGCGCGCCGAGCGGTCCGAGATCGCCGGCGTCCCGGACGACCTGGGCGAGGCCCCCGCCGAGCCCACCGCCTCGCTGCCCGCGCTCCGCGAGGCGTACCGCGCCGCCTCCCAGCTCTACGAGAAGGTCGGCGTCGGCGCCGACCTGCGCGCCGAGCAGGCCCGCGCCGAGGGCGACGAGTCCGCGGCGCTGGCCGAGCTGAACCGTCTCACCAACAAGGTCCGCACCCGCGCCGAACAGCTCCTGGAGAGCCCGGACGCCGCCGACGGCCCGTCCCGCCAGGCCGCGGCGGCCCGCGCGGAGTCGCTGGTGCAGATGCTGGAGACCCGCGCCTCGGCCGCCAGCGAGCAGCTGGGGCGGCTCCGCGGCGAGGCGGAGCGGCTGGCGCCCACGGACGGCGAGGCGCACACCGAGCTGCCCGACGAGCTGGTGCCGGCGGACGCCGACCGGGCCAAGGCGCTGCTGCGCTCGGCCAACGGCGAACTGGCCACCGCCACCGAGGCGTTGGAGACCGCCCGGGACCGGCACGAGGAGCTGCTGCGCGGCCACCGGGCCGCCGAGGACGCGGCCGGCGGCTTCGACGAGACCGCGGCCCTGCTGCGCGATCTGCTGCGCGACCAGCAGGACACGGAGGAGGGGGTGGAGGCGTCGTTCGAGCCGTACGCCGGCGGGCTGGCCGAGGCCCGGCAGGCCGCCGCCGAGTCCCGCCGCTCGCTGCGCGGCTGCGCCGCCGACCTCTCCGCCGCCGAGGCCGCGGTCCGCGAGGCCGCCGACGTCCTCGTCCGGCACGCCAACTCCACCCGGTACGAGCAGGTGCGCACCCCCGCCCGGCAGCAGATCCGCGAACTGCCCGCCGCGGCGCTGCCGGACCACGCCGCCAAGTGGGCGGAGGCGTTCGCGCCCCGGCTGCGGGTGCTCACCGACGAGTTGGCGCAGCTGGAGCGCAACCGCGACTCCATCGTCGACCGGCTGCGCGGCCTGGTGGAGTCGTCGCTGACGACGCTGCGCTCCGCCCAGCGGCTGTCCCGGCTGCCCGAGGGGCTGGGGGAGTGGTCCGGACAGGAGTTCCTGCGGATCCGCTTCGAGGACCCCGATCAGGCCACGCTCACCGAGCGGTTGGGCGAGGTCATCGACGAGGCGACCCGTGCGGCGGTCCGCAAGAACAGCGATCTGCGGCGGGACGGCATGTCGCTGCTGCTGCGCGGGGTGCAGGCCGCGCTGCTGCCGCGCGGGGTGGCCGTGGAGATCCTCAAGCCGGATGCGGTGCTGCGCGCCGAGCGGGTGCCGGTGGGGCAGATGGGCGATGTCTTCTCCGGCGGCCAGCTGCTGACCGCCGCCATCGCCCTGTACTGCACGATGGCGGCGCTGCGCAGCAACGACCGGGGCCGCGACCGGCAGCGGCACGCCGGCACGCTGTTCCTGGACAACCCCATCGGCCGCGCCAACGCCACGTATCTGCTGGAGCTCCAGCGTGCCGTCGCCGATGCGCTGGGCGTCCAACTCCTCTACACCACCGGCCTGTTCGACACCACGGCACTCGCCGAGTTCCCGCTGGTCATCCGGCTGCGCAATGACGCGGACCTGCGGGCGGGACTGAAGTACATCAGCGTCGAGGAGCACCTGCGGCCGGGCCTGCCGCAACAGGACCCGGCCGGGGAGGCGGTGCACGGGCAGATCACCGCGACCCGGATGTACCGGCGGCCCGAGGACGACCGGGAGACGGCGGGCGGCTGACCGGGCGCGGTGGCGCGGTCGCCGGACGACCGCGCCACCGCCGCGCCGGGCCCGTAAGCCCGGGTCCCGCGCCGCTCACCGGTGGCGCGGCGGCCGGGGTGTCAGGCGCCGCGGTCCGCGAAGGGGCCGCCGGCGGTGAAGGCCANGGACGACCGCGCCACCGCCGCGCCGGGCCCGTAAGCCCGGGTCCCGCGCCGCTCACCGGTGGCGCGGCGGCCGGGGTGTCAGGCGCCGCGGTCCGCGAAGGGGCCGCCGGCGGTGAAGGCCAGTCCGGCGAAGCGTTCGCCGATGCGGCGGTGGGTGGCGGCGTCCGGGTGGAGCCCGTCGGGCAGCGGCAGTTCGGCGGAGTCGGCCTCGCCGTAGAGGTCGCGGCCGTCCAGGACGTGCAGGTGCGGGTCCTCGGCCGAGCGCTGTGCCACGATGCGGGCCAGCTCGTCCCGGATGACGCCGAGGGTCAGCTTCCCGTTCGCGCGCTCCGCCGGATCGCCCGTGGCCCGGAACCGCAGCTGTCCCCTGCTGAGGGCGCCGAGGTCCGGGGCGCTGGGGCCGGGGGTGTCCTCGTGGATCGGGCACAGGATCGGCGAGACGACCAGCAGCGGTGCGGTGGGATGGCCGTCGCGGAGGGTGTCGAGGAATCCGTGCACGGCCGGGGCGAAGGCGCGCAGCCGCATCAGGTCGGCGTTGACCAGGTTGATGCCGATCTTGACGCTGATCAGGTCCGCGGGCGTGTCCCGCATGGCGCGGGCGGTGAACGGGTCGAGCAGGGCGCTGCCGCCCAGGCCCAGGTTGACCAGTTCCACACCGCCGAGCGCGGCGGCGAGGGCGGGCCAGGTGCTCGTCGGGCCGGCGGCGTCGGAGCCGTGGCTGATCGAACTGCCGTGGTGCAGCCACACCTTGCGGCCCCGGTCCGCCGCGGGCTCGACGGGGGCGTCGGTGCGCAGGGCGACCAGCTCGGTGGTCTCGTTGTGCGGCAGCCAGATCTCGACGTCCTTGACGCCGGCGGCCAGGCCGGTGAAGCGGACGGTCCCCACGGGGCCGGGCCGGTGCTCGGCCTTCCCGGTGGCCATGTCGATGGTCAGGGTGTTGCCGCCGGCCGCACCGGACCGGCCGGCGAGACGGCCGTCGACGAGCAGGTCGTAGACGCCGTCCGGGCGGGGCGGCACGCCCACGTAGACCCGCTTGGTGGGCAGGGTGTCCAGTTCGACGGCGGTGGCCCGGGTCCGGAAGACCAGCCGTACGCCGGAGGGCTGGGACTCGGCCATGGCGAGCTGTCCGTCGGCGCACTGGGCGCGGGCCCGGGCGGGCAATCGGTGTGGCAGCAGGCCGTGCGCGGTGCGCTCCAGGTCGAGGGCGCCGCGCAGGAGGTCCGGGGTGAGGGGCGTGGTGATCCAGTCGTGCGTGGTGGTCATGGTCTCAGCCTGTTGATCAAGGTGTCGGACGTGCGTCGGGGGGCTGCGGCCCGGTGGGGCGCGGCGGGGTCAGGGGGCGGGCCAGTTCCGCAGCAGGGCGTCGAGGGTGTCCAGGACCCGTGCCCAGGATTCCTGCGGGTCGGGTGCGCTGTGGTCGAACCCGCCGGCCGTCTCCAGGCTGACGTAGCCGTGGAAGACGCTGCCCAGCATCCGCACGGCGTGCGTCTGCTCCGGCTCCGCCAGGTCGTAGCCGCGCAGGATCGCCCGCATCATCCGCGCGTGCCGGCCGCCGGCGCTCGCCGCCGCGGCCTCCGGGTCGAGCCGGAGCTGTGCCGCGGCGTAGCGGCCGGGATGCTCCCGGGCGTAGTCGCGGTAGACGTTCGCGAAGGCGGTCAGGGCGTCCTTGCCGGCCCGGCCGGCCAGCGCGTCCGCGGCCCGGTCGGCGAGTTCCTCCAGGGCGAGCAGGGCGATCCTGGTCTTCAGGTCCTGGGAGTTCTTCAGGTGCGAGTACAGGCTCGCGACCTTGACGTCGAACCGCCGGGCCAGCGCGGAGACGGTCACCTGGTCGAAGCCGACCTCGTCGGCCAGTTCCGCGCCCGCCCGGGTCAGGCGTTCCGCGGTCAGTCCTGCGTATGCCATGCCCTTCCTCCCATGATGAGGCAGAACTGATTATGCATGTGCCTAATAGCTTTAGGCAAATGCCTTCATGGGAAGTGGAGGGGGGCGGCTTGAGGGAGGGAGGCTCGGCGACGCGCGGGCGTGTCCCTGGTGTCGCCGCCTGTGCCGACACACGACGGGGCGCGTGCGAGGGGGTGGCGTCGCCGCC
>NZ_JBNHIN010000008.1:17880-25047 GCF_050054615.1 Streptomyces sp. YGL11-2 | reverse complement strand
GTGCGAGGGGGTGGCGTCGCCGCCCCCTCGCACGCGCCCCGGGTGTCCTCGCCTAGAGCGACACCACCGACCGCAGCACCTCGCCGCGCTGCATCTTGCCGAAGGCCGCCTCGATGTCGTGGAGCGTGATGGTCTCGCTGACGAAGCGCTCCAGGTCGAGCTTGCCGCTCAGGAAGAGGTCGATGAGGACGGGGAAGTCGCGGCTGGGCAGACAGTCGCCGTACCAGGACGACTTGAGCGCGCCGCCGCGCGAGAAGAGGTCGATGAGCGGCAGCTCGATGCGCATGTCCGGGTCCGGCACCCCGACCTGGACCAGCGTCCCGGCCAGGTCGCGCATGTAGAACCCCTGCCGGTACGTCTCGGGGCGCCCCACCGCGTCGATGACCACATCCGCGCCGTGACCGCCCGTCAGCTGCCGTACCGCCTCGACCGGGTCCGTACCACGGGAGTTGACGGTGTCGGTGGCCCCGAACCGCTCGGCGGCGTCCAGCTTGCCGTCGTCCAGGTCGATGGCGATCACCCGTCGCGCACCGGCCCGCGAGGCACCGGCGATGGCGGCGTTGCCGACGCCGCCGCAGCCGATGACGGCGACCGTGTCCCCGCTGCCCACGCCCCCCGTGTGCACGGCCGCGCCGTACCCGGCCATCACCCCGCACCCGATCAGCCCGGCCGCCTCCGGACGCGCGGACGGATCCACCTTCACCGCCTGCCCGGCCGCGACCAGCGTCTTCTCCGCGAACGCACCGATACCCAGCGCCGGGCTGAGCGGTGTGCCGTCCCGCAGCGTCATCGGCTGCGCGGCGTTGCGCGACGCGAAGCAGTACCACGGGCGCCCCCGCCGGCACGACCGGCACTGACCGCACGGCGCCCGCCAGGCCAGCACCACGTAATCCCCCGGCGCCAGATCCGCGACCCCGTCCCCCACGGCCTCGACCAGTCCCGCCGCCTCGTGCCCCAGCAGGTACGGGAACTCGTCGCCGATCGCCCCCTCGCGGTAGTGCAGATCGGTGTGGCACACCCCGCACGCCTGGACGGATACGAGGACTTCTCCGGGACCGGGATCGGGCACGAGAATCGGCAGGACCTCGACGGGTGCGCCTCGCTTGACGGCGACGACGGCGCGGGCTTCGTGCGGCATGTCTACTCCTCATACAGCGCCTGCGGTGGCGGCAGGGGCGGGGTGCGCATGGAGTTGGCACGGATGCCTGTGAGGGGTGGAGTCGGTGCAGTGTGTGGGGCACGGGGTGCCGGGCGGCACAACGCCGCCAGACACCGGGTGTTGCTCATGGCGCGCGAAGTTGCGCCATAGGAGACATGCTGGAAGGCCGTCAGGGATCCGTCAAGGGGTGGCCGGCGCGCCCCGGCTCACCCCCCGTACCCCATACGGCGGGAGAGTTCGGCCGCCGCCTTCGCGGACCGCTCGGCGAGCTCCGGAAGCCGCTCGCGGGCCATCCGGTAGGCGGGCCCGGAGACGCCGATCGCGCCGATCACCGCGCCGTCGTGCGCCCGCACCGGCGCCGCGACGGCGTTCAGGCCCTTCTCGAACTCCTCGTCGGTGCAGGCGAATCCGTCCTCGCGGGCGGCCGTCAGCTGCTCGCGCACGCCGGTCGCCGCGGTCAGCGTGTTCTCGGTGAACCGCGGCAGCTTGCGGCCGAGCAGGGCCTCCCGGCGCTCCCGCGGCAGATGCGCCAGCAGGACCTTGCCGCTGGCGGTGGCGTGCAACGGGGTACGGCGGCCGAGCCAGTTGAAGGCGGTGACCGCGGCGGAGCCCCTGGCCTGCATGATGTTGACCGCGGCATCGCCGTCCAGCACCGCGATGTTGGCGGTCTCGCCGGTCTCGTCGGCCAGCGCCCGGCAGACCGGCTGGCCCTCCTGCGAGATGTCCAGCCGGATCGCCGCGGCGCCGGCCAGCCGCAGCACCCCGGCGCCCAGGAAGTACTTCCCCCGCTCCTTCTCCTGCCCCACCAGTCCGCGGTTCTCCAGGACGCCCAGGATCCGGAAGGCGGTCGACTTGTGGACCCCCAACTCCTCGGCGATCTCGGTCACTCCGGCCTCGCCCAGCCGGGCCAGGCTCTCCAGTACGCTCACCGCGCGGTCCACGGACTGGACGGATCCCGCTCCGCCGCGCCGGTCCTCGGACCGCTCGGCCGCCGTGTCGGTCGTGTTCGCCATGGCTCTTTGCCTCACTACCCGTTGCCCCCGACGGGCACGCCTTCGGGACGCTCTCCGGGAAGTCCTCGACGGCCCGACCCGGCTTGGATTCTGTTGCGCATCGCGCGATGCGATGCGTGATTCACAACACCATGGTACCGGTGACCGGCGAGAGGGGGGGCCAGATCATTCCCGTCTGCCGCATCGAGGGCCTGCCCGTCGGCGAGTCCGTCCGGATCGAGACCGACGAGGCCGCGCCCGCGATCGCCGTCTTCCACGCCGACGCCGGCCGCTACGCCGTCGACGACACCTGCAGCCACCAGGACGCCTCGCTCTCCGGGGGCTGGACGGAGGGCTGCTTCGCCGAATGCCCGCTGCACGCCGCGCTCTTCGACCCGCGCACGGAACGCCCACCTGCCTGCCCGCCGCCCCGTACGCACCCGCGAGGTCGGCGTCCTGGACGGGATGGTCCATGTCCGGCCCGCCGTAAGGGAAGAGGCGGTGGCGCAACGATCGGGGTGGGGCGCCGGCGCGGCACCCCGGAGCCCGGCGGCCGCCCGGGCGCGGCGCGGTCAGGCCGCCGCGCGGTCCGCGTGCGGCGGCCCCTCCGGCGGCTCCCGGCGCCCGTCGCGGCGGGACCGGCGGCGTTCGCGGCGCAGTTCCCTGGCCGTGCTGCTCGGCCGGGACTCCACACCGTGGCGCTGCACCCAGACCTGGCGGGTCACCCAGACGTCCAGGACGGCCCAGGTCGCGACCACCGTGCTCGCGACCGTGCCGAGTACCGCGGGGAAGGCGAACCAGGAACCCGCGAGCGTGCACAGAAAGGCCACCATGGCCTGGATCAGGGTGAGGGCGACGATGATGACGGCGCGCACCGCGGCCGTACGGACCGGGTCGGCCATCCGGCGCCGCGTCGCCGGCTCCTCCTGCCACAAGGGACGCCTGCCGTCGTCCATCGCGTCACACTCCCCGCACTCTCCCCGGCAGTCCGACTCTTGGGTGGCTGCCCGGATTTCACCGGATACATGCCACACACACCGCCCCACTGTCCAGTCCGCGTTCCCCCTCCATCGTCACGCACAGGGGTGGTGCGGGGTTACCCGGGGTAGGCGTATTTCAGCCGCGCGCCGGGTGTCCATAGCCACACTCGCGGGGCGGGTTGCCCGGGCATCGCAGGACAACTCGTGACGATCCCGCCCCGATCGTGCCCCGCGCCGCCCGGCCGGGCCTTCGGATCGATCCCCCGTCAGTAGTAGGCTCGCGCCGCTGTTGACGGAACACCACCCCCGTGCGCCGGGGTTGACGTAGGGGAGGCCATGCGCTTTCGCGGGAAGTCGATCCGCCGGAAGATCGTGGCGCTGCTGCTCGTGCCGCTGGTGTCCCTGACGGCCATGTGGGGCATCACGACCTACGTCACCGGGCGCGAGGCCAACCAACTGCTCGACGTCGGCAACGTCGTCAGGAACCTGGGCTATCCCGTCGAGGACGTCGTCCAGGCCCTCCAGCGCGAACGCCGCCAGAGCCTGCTCTACCTCGCCGACCGCCGCGGCGCCAACGCGCTCACCGAACTCCGCGGCCAGACCCGGTCGACCGACGACGCCGTCGACCGGCTCCGCGCCGACGCGGACACCCAGGACGTGCGCACGGACCTGACCGGCGACAACGCCGACCGGGTCGCCGGCCTCCTCAAGAGCCTGGACGGCCTGGACGCGCTGCGCGTCCAGGTCGAGGACAACCGGGTCTCCCGCGACGAGGCGATGGAGTCCTACGACGCCCTGGTCGACCCCTGCTACGACCTGCTCGGCGCGCTCCACGCCCTGGAGAACGTCGAGATGGACAAGCAGGGCCGCGCGCTGGTCGGCATCACCCGCGCCCGCGAGGCGTTCTCCCGCGAGGACGCGCTGATGTCCGCGGCGCTCACCTCCGGCAGCCTGACCAAGCACGACCAGCGCGCGCTCTCCGACCGGGTCGCCGAACGCCGCATCCTCTACAGCACCACCCTGCCCCTGCTGCCCGCCACGGACCGCGGCGTGTACGAGGACTACTGGCACTTGGCCGGCGCCCGCGAACTGGTCTCGTACGAGGACCGGGTGATCGCCGCCGACCCGGCCGCCGCACCGCACGTGGTCAACGCCGATCGCTGGAACACTGCGGCCGAGAAGGTCCTCGGCGACCTCCAGCGGATGGGCAAGGAGGCCGGCGACCGCTACCAGCGGCGGGTCGCGCCGGTCGCCACCCGGATCGTCCTCAAGGCCGTCGCCACCGGCGTCCTCGGCTTCCTCGCGCTGCTGGTCTCGATCGTCGTCTCCTTCCGGATCGGCCGCCGGCACGTGCGGGACCTGACCCGGCTGCGCAAGACCGCGCACGAGGTCTCCGGTGTGCGGCTGCCGAGCGTGATGCGCCGGCTGGCGGCCGGCGAGCAGGTCGACGTGGAAACCGAGGCGCCCCGGCTGGAGTTCGGGCCGGACGAGACCGGCCAGGTCGGCCAGGCGCTCAACACCCTTCAGCGGGCCGCCATCGAGGCCGCCGTCAAGCAGGCGGACATGCGCCGCGGCGTCTCCGAGGTGTTCGTCAACCTCGCCCGCCGCAGCCAGGTCCTGCTGCACCGTCAGCTGACCCTCCTGGACGCCATGGAGCGGCGCACCGAGGACACCGAGGAACTCGCGGACCTGTTCCGGCTCGACCACATGACCACCCGCATGCGGCGGCACGCGGAGGGCCTGGTCATCCTCTCCGGCGCCGCCCCCTCCCGGCAGTGGCGCAAGCCGATCCAGCTGATGGACGTGGTGCGCGCGGCGGTCGCCGAGGTCGAGGACTACGAGCGCATCGAGGTGCGCCGGCTGCCGCGGCTCGCGGTGGACGGCGCCGCGGTCTCCGACCTGACGCACCTGATCGCCGAACTCCTGGAGAACGCCACCGTGTTCTCGCCGCCGCACACCGCCGTACAGGTGCTGGGCGAGCGGGTCTCCAAGGGCTTCACCCTGGAAATCCACGACCGCGGCCTGGGCATGGCGCCCGACCTCCTGCTGGACGCCAACCTCCGGCTCGCCGAGACGCCCGAGTTCGAACTGTCCGACACCGACCGGCTCGGCCTGTTCGTGGTCAGCCGGCTCGCCCAGCGGCAGGGCGTACGGGTCTCCCTCCAGCCCTCGCCGTACGGCGGCACCACCGCCGTGGTCCTCATCCCGGGCGCGATCCTGACCGAGACGGCGGACGGCGCCCGCGACGACGCGCCGGCCGTGGCGGGCGCACCGGCCGGGGACGCCGAACCGGACCACGCGGCGGGCGCGTTGGCCGCCCTCGCCCAGATCCCGGTACCGCTCCCGCGCCGCCCGAAGCGCGGGGCCGTCGACGGGCCGGTCGAACTGGAGCCACCGCTCGGCGCCGACGAGGCGGACCCCGCCGGCGAGGAGGGCGCCCTCCTGCGCGGCCGGGACCGGGGCCGCGGCCGGGACCGCCGCGGCATCCGGGGACCGGCCGCCGTCCCCAAGGCCGCCCCGTCCGACTCCGACGAGCAGCACCAGCAGGCCGGCGACCAGGCACCCGGCGGGCTCGCCCCGCTGCCGCGCCGCCCGCGCCCCCCGGTCCTGGTCTCCGATCACGGCCGTACGGTCGACGCCCCGGAGGACCGCGGCACGGCCGAGGGCAGGCCGAAGGGCGAGCCGGTGGACAGGCCGGCACGGCGCACGCCCGAGGCGGCGGCCGAGCGGCCGGAGCCCGCTGACCGCCCGGAGCGCCCCGGGGGCGGTCCGCCGTCCCCCGCGCCCGGCTCCGAGGCTCCCGACGGCACGCCCGCTCCGGCCGCCACCACCTCCAAGGGCCTGCCCCGCCGGGTCCGCCAGGCGAGCCTGGCCCCCCAGCTCAAGGCCGACGCCACCCGGGACCCCGGGACGGACCGGCCGGCCCCGCCGCCCGCGGACGACCGCGACGCCGAGGAGGTCCGGGCCCGGATGGCCTCGCTCCAGCGCGGCTGGCAGCGCGGTCGCCGGGACAACGGCGAGGCCCCCCACACCCCCACACCCCCGGAGACCGGCGACGCTGATGCCGCCACCGGGGGCAGCACAGCACCACCACGAACCACATCGGGAGAGGACGGTCCATGACCGCACCGAAGGCATCTTCCAGCGCAGCGTTCTCGGCGCAGGGATCCGGAGAGCTGAACTGGCTGCTGGACGAACTGGTCGAGCGGGTCGGCAGCATCCGGAAGGCACTGGTCCTCTCCAGCGACGGACTGCCCACCGGCGCCTCCAAGGACCTCACCCGCGAGGACGGCGAGCACCTGGCCGCCGTCGCCTCCGGCTTCCACAGCCTGGCCAAGGGCGTCGGCCGGCACTTCAACGCCGGCCGGGTCCGCCAGACGCTGGTCGAGCTGGACGGCGCGTTCCTGTTCGTCAGCGCGGCCGGCGACGGCAGCTGCCTGGCGGTGCTCGCCGACGCCGACTCCGACGTCGGGCTGATCGCCTACGAGATGACGCTGCTGGTCAAGCGCGTGGGCACGCACCTGGGCACCGCGCCCCGGTCCGGGCAGGCCGGCTGAGCACGACTACGGTGATGCCATGACCGACCAGGACGGCCCAGCCGTACCGGGACGGGGCGCGGCCCGTTGGTTCGACGACGACGCAGGCCCCGTCGTCCGGCCGTACGCGATGACGCGCGGGCGCACCCGTACGGCAGCCGAGGGGCGGCTGGACCTGATCGCGCAGGTGATCGCCGAGAGCCGGGCCGAGGAGCCCATCGCGGACCAGACGCTCTCCCCGGAGCAGGTCGACATCGTCGGGCGCTGCCGGCACTCGCCGCTCTCGGTCGCCGAGCTGGCGGCCGAGCTGGATCTGCCGGTGGGCGTGGTCCGGGTCCTGATCGGCGATCTGCTGGACGCCGGGCTGGTCCGCGTCAGCCGCCCCGTACCGCCGGCCGAGCTGCCGGACGAGCAGGTGCTGCGCGAGGTGATCGACGGCCTGCGCGCGCTGTGACACGTTGCGTATCCGCACGACCGTGCCGCCCGCCCGGGCTCTCCGG
>NZ_JBNHIN010000008.1:0-17775 GCF_050054615.1 Streptomyces sp. YGL11-2 | reverse complement strand
TCCTCGCCCCCCCCCCACGGCGCTTTCCGGGGCCGTGCGGCACAGCCTGTTGAGCATTGCTCAACGCCGCAGTACGGTTGTTGTTGAGCAGCTGTCAACAGCGCGACGAAGGAGCTCGCCGGCATGGTCACGGACGCGACATTCACCCCCACCGGGCACCTGCACGCTTTCGAGCGGCTGAAGATCGACGTCGGCCCGCACAGTCATGACGCCCTGGCCTGCGGACCGGCCGACGGCGAGGTGGTCCTGCTGCTGCACGGCTGGCCCGAGTTCGCCGACTCCTGGAGCGCCGTACTGCCCGCCCTGGGCACGGCCGGATACCGCGCGGTCGCGGTCGACCAGCGCGGCTACGCCCCGGACGCCCGCCCGCCCCGGATCGCCGACTACGCCGTCCCCGAACTCGTCGACGACGCCCTCGCGTTCGCCGACGCGCTGGGCGCCGACCGCTTCCACCTGGTCTCGCACGACTGGGGCGGTATCGTCGCCTGGGCGCTGGCCGGCGCCCACCCCGAGCGGTTGAAGTCCCTGACCGTCCTGGCCACTCCGCATCCCGAAGCGCTCAACCGCGCCGCCGCCGGGGACCCCGACCAGCACCACCGGCTCGACTACGTCCGCTTCTTCCGCCGCGAGACCGGCATCGCGGAGGCCGCGCTGCTGGCCGACGGCGCCGCCCGGCTGCGTGCCGTGTACGGCGGCAAGGTCCCCGCCGAATTGGTCGACGGGAACGTCCGCCGGCTCGCCGAACCGGGCGCGCTGACCGCGACGTTGAACTGGTACCGCGCCCCCGAGTCTGTCATCTCGGTCCCCGCCGGGCGGATCGCCGTGCCCACCCTCTTCCTCTGGGGCAGCGAGGACATCGCCCTGGGGCGCACCGCCGCCGAGGCGACGGGGGAGTGGGTCGACGGCCCGTACCGCTTCGAGGTGCTGGACGGCGCCAGCCACTGGCTGCCGGAAGAGGTGCCCGACCTGGTCACCCCCAGGATCCTGGACCACCTCGGTACCCACCGGCAGGGCTGAGATGGCCGACCGGCGGGTCACCCGGCTCGCCCCCGACCAGCGCCGGGCGCAACTGGTCGCCATCGGGCTGGAGTTGCTCGCCGAGCGCTCCCTGGACGAGCTGTCCACCGACGAGGTCGCCCGCCGGGCCGGTATCTCCCGCGGGCTGCTCTTCCACTACTTCGACTCCAAGCGCGACTTCTACCGCGCGGTGGTCCGGACCGCCTGCGACCGCTTCACCGCCGCGACCACGCCGGACGACGCGCTGGAGCCGGTCGCCTGGATGCGGGCCTTCATCGCGGGCTTCGTGGACCACGTCCTGGGGCACCGCCAGGTCTATCTCGCCCTCGTCCGGGGCGCGTCCGGCAGCCATCCCGCGGTGACCGACATCCTCGGCGAGACCCACGAGACGCTGGCCCGCCGGGTGGACGACGCCCGGCGGCGGCTCGGGGCGCCGAGCGCCCCGCGGGCCGAACCGGCGTCCCGCGCCTGGATGGCCTTCGCCGAGGAGGCGGTGGTCACCTGGCCGGTCGGGGAGGAGGGCGCTCGCGACGAGCTGTGCCGGTTCATCGAGGCCAGCTTCGTGAGCCTGCTGGGGCTGCTCGAACGGCCCGTGCTGCTCGGCCCGGAGAGCTGACGGGCGGGCGGGTCCGCTGCCGGGCCGGTCCTTTTGGGCCGGTTGGCGGCCTTGGCCCGCCGCGTCCCCGCCATGAGGCCCGCCCTCAAGTGGGCGCCGTGCGCAGCACGTTGTACCGTTCACTGGCAGCCGCCGGACCGCGGCGCGCAGGTGGCTGCTCCGCACCCGGGACAGGTGTGCGCTCCTGCGCATTTCCCCCGCATCCACGGCAATCCAGGAGAAGAATCCCATGGTCTTCGGGCGTTCTGAGCGTCGCCGGTCCGCCCCGGCCGAGCCGGTGACGCTGAAGATCCTCGTGGCGGGCGGCTTCGGAGTCGGCAAGACCACCCTGGTGGGCTCCGTCAGCGAGATCAGACCGCTGCGTACGGAAGAGCGGCTGACCGAGGCCGGCCGCCCGGTCGACGACCTGGACGGGGTGGAGGGCAAGTCCACCACCACCGTCGCCATGGACTTCGGGCGGATCACCGTCCACGACGAACTGGTCCTCTACCTCTTCGGCACCCCGGGACAGGACCGCTTCTGGTTCCTGTGGGACGAACTGGCCCGCGGCGCGCTCGGCGCGGTCGTCCTCGCCGACACCCGACGGCTGGCGGACAGCTTCTCCGCCATCGACTACTTCGAGCGCCGCGGACTGCCCTTCACCGTCGCGGTCAACTGCTTCGACGGCGCCGACCGCTATCCCGTCGAGACCGTCCGGGACGCCCTGAACCTCGACACCGGGGTGCCGGTGATGCTGTGCGACGCCCGGGAGCGGGAGTCCGCCCGGGACGTACTGGTCGCCGTCGTCGAGCACGCGATGCGGCGCGGCGGCCAGCAGTGCGAGCCCGCCCTCCCCTGACCGGCGCTCCGCCCGCAGGCGCCGCCCCGACCCGCGCTTCCCTGACAGGGCGCGGAAGTACGGCCCGTACCCCGCCGCCCGGGGTGCGGGCCGTACGTCTGTGAGCCGCTGCGCGCGCCGGACCCAGGGCCTCCGTGACCCTGACCCGTCGGACAGGCCCTAGTCCTGCGCCGCGCCGTCCTCCGCCAGCCAGCCGAAGCTCCGCTCCACCGCCCTGCGCCAGTTGCCGAACTCGCGCTCGCGGGCCTCGGCCGCCATCCGCGGCGTCCACTCCCGGTCGCGCTGCCAGTGCGAGCGCAGCTCGTCGAGGTCCTGCCAGACGCCGGTGGCGAGCCCGGCCGCGTAGGCGGCGCCCAGGCAGGTCGTCTCCGAGATCACCGGCCGGATCACCGGCACCCCCAGCACATCGGCCTGATGCTGCATCAGCAGGTTGTTGGCGGTCATCCCGCCGTCGACCTTGAGCCGGGTGATCGGCACCCCCGAGTCCTGGAACATCGCGTCCACCACCTCACGGGTCTGCCAGCTCGTCGCCTCCAGCACGGCCCGCGCCAGATGGGCCTTGGTGACGAAGCCGGTCAGACCGGTGATCACACCGCGCGCGTCGGACCGCCAGTACGGGGCGAACAGCCCGGAGAACGCCGGTACGACATAGGCCCCGCCGTTGTCCGGGACGCTCGCTGCCAGGGGCTCGATCTCGTCCGCGGAGGCGATGATGCCGAGCTGGTCGCGGAACCACTGCACCAGCGCGCCCGTGATGGCGATCGAGCCCTCCAGGCAGTAGACCGGCGCCTCGCCGCCGAGCTGGTAGCCCAGCGTCGTCAGCAGCCCGTTCTTGGACGGGACCGGGCGGTCTCCGGTGTTCAGCAGCAGGAACGAGCCGGTGCCGTAGGTGTTCTTGGCCTCGCCGACGCCGTAGCAGGTCTGCCCGAACACCGCCGCCTGCTGGTCGCCCAGCGCCGACGCGACCGGCACCCCCTGCAACTGCCCCACGGCCGTCCCGTAGACCTCGGCGGACGGCCTGATCTCCGGGAGCATCGCCTCCGGCACCCGCATCGCCGACAGCAGCGCCGGGTCCCACTGGAGGGTCGCGAGGTTCATCAGCATCGTGCGGCCGGCGTTGGTCACGTCCGTGACGTGCACCCCGCCGTCGATGCCGCCGGTCAGGTTCCAGATCAGCCAGGAGTCGATGGTCCCGAACGCGATCTCGCCCCGCTCGGCGCGGGCCCGCAGCCCCGGCACCTCGTCCAGCAGCCAGGTCGCCTTCGGCCCGGAGAAGTAGCTGGCCAGCGGCAGTCCGGTGGCCTCCCGGAAGCGGTCCTGGCCGTCCGCGCCGCCCAGTTCCGCGCAGAGCGGGCCGGTACGGGTGTCCTGCCAGACGACGGCGTGGTGCACCGGTCTGCCGGTGGCCCGGTCCCACAGCACCGTGGTCTCCCGCTGGTTGGTGATGCCCAGCGCGCTGAGCTGGTGAGCGCGCAGGCCCGCCTTGGTCAGCGCGCCCGCCACCACCGCCTGCACCTTCGACCAGATCTCGGCGGCGTCGTGCTCCACCCAGCCCGGCCGGGGAAAGATCTGGCGGTGCTCACGCCGGTCGACGGCGACGATCGCCCCGGCGTGGTCGAAGATGATGCAGCGGCTCGACGTGGTGCCCTGGTCGATCGCGGCGACGTACGTCCCGCTCTTCGGGGTGTGCTCCGTCATACCGTCACGTCTCCTGACGTCCTGGACCGAACTGCGTACGGGATGTGCCGGTGGCGGTCAGAACACCGCCGTGTACACCAGCCCCGACAGCACCGCGCCGATCAGCGGCCCGGCCACCGGGATCCATGCGTAACTCCAGTCGGAGGAACCCTTGTTGGGGATCGGCAGCAGGGCGTGCGCGATCCGCGGGCCGAGGTCGCGGGCCGGGTTGATGGCGTAGCCGGTCGGCCCGCCGAGCGAAAGCCCGATGCCGACCACCAGCAGTGCGACCAGCAGCACGTTGATCCCGGAACCGTAGACCCCCACCCGCGCCCCCGGAACCTGGCCGATACCGATCCCCTGGTTCTGGCCGAAGAACAGCAGCGGCAGCACCAGCCCGGTGGTGGCGATGATCTCGGTCACCAGATTGGCGACCGGCCGGCGGATCTCCGGGGCGGTGGCGAAGACCCCCAGCGTCGGCTGCGGGGCGTGACCGGACCGCCCGTCGTTGGCGGCGAACTGCGCGTAGTACAGCGCCCAGGCCAGCACGGCTCCGATCAGCGCCCCGGCCAACTGCCCCAGGACGTACAGCGGCACCTTCGACCAGGGCGTGCCGCCGGCCACCGCCGAGCCGAGCGTCACCGCCGGATTCAGGTGCCCGCCGGACAGCGGCGCCGAGGCGTACGCCCCGGCCAGGACGCCCATGCCCCAGCCGAACGCGATCACCACCCAGCCCGCGCCCCGCGCCTTCGAGTGGTGGAGGGTGACGGCGGCGCACACCCCGGCCCCGAACAGGACCAGCAGCGCGGTACCGATCACCTCACCGACGACGATGTCCCCATTGGCATACATGGCGGCTCCTCGGCCCTCGTCCGGGGAGGTCCCCGGTCCTCCGTGCAGGGTGCGTGCCACGCCTGAGTACGGCGGTGCCGACGTGGCATCCGGCGACCGGCACCCGGAAGTGTTCACCGCGGCTGAGGGAGCGTCAAGGTGGCCTGCAGTCACCGAGGTTGGGGCACCACACGGCAGCCCTACGGGGTCACCGGCATGTCCGTGCGCCCTCCTGCCCGGCCGGTTCGCCGGCTCCGTCCGGGGCGCCCGGCCCGGGGCACCCGGCCGGTGCCGCCGCCGGTCCCGGCACCCGCTCCGCCGCCCCGCGCCGGACCTCCGTACGCTCCGTACCCGGCCGCCCCAGCACCCAACTCGCCCCCGGCAGCGCCTTCGCGGCCTTCTTCAGCGGCGCCAGCGCGGCCGCCGCCGCACCGTGGCCGATGACGCTGCCGGCCGGGCACACCACCGTCGCCAGCGACAGCGTCACCGGCATCTCGCCCGCCGACCAGCTCACGTCCAGCAGCGCCCCGGCGAACGGCTCCAGGCCGTCCGGATCGGCCAGCACCAGGAAGTCGTCGCCGCCGATGTGCCCCACCCGGGCGGCCGGTTCGTCCTCCGCGACCTCCGCGAGGGTACGGCCCACGGAGCGGATCAGCTCATCGCCCGCCGCGAACCCGGCACCGTCGTTGACCTGCTTGAACCCGTCCACGTCCAGCCAACTCAGCGCGAACTCCCGGCCCTCGGCGATCCGCCGGTCGACCTCGGCGTTGACCGCGTCCGAACCGGGCAGCCTGGTCAGCGGGTTGAGCCGGGCCGCCTCCTCCACCCGGCTCTCGGCCAGCCCCCGCAGGATGTCCGCGAGATGCACCACGCCCATGCACCGGCCGCGCTCGTCCACCACCGCCACATCGTCCCCGGTACGGTCCCGGTCCCCGTCGGCGATCACGTCCAGCACCTGCCAGGCGGTGGCGTCCGCGCCCACCGTCCGCGGCCGGTCCGCCAGCCGCAGCGCCGGCCGGTCCGCGTACAGCGCGTGCCCGTACCGCCCCGACAGCGAGAGCAGGAACCGGTCCCGGTCGATCGCCCGCACCGGCACCCCGTCGCTGTCCACCAGCAGCACCCCGGACACCTCAGGGAAGCCGGTCAGATGGCTGCGTACCGCGCCCGCCGACGCCGACATCGGCAGCAGCGCGGCGGGTTGCAGGAACTGGGCGACCGGCGGCCCGGACGGCGGGCGGTAGGGCGCCCCGCGGCCGCGTGCCGGCGGCGGATGCGCGGCCGGCAGATACACGTCGGCGGCGGCCCGACGCGACGGCGGCGCGAACAGGTGCCCCTGGGCCAGCTGCACCCCGGCTTCCCGCACCGCCGCGTACTGCCGCTCGGTCTCCACCCCCTCGATGGCCAGCAGCCCGCCCACCCGCTCGCACAGCTGCCGCATCGCGGCCACCGCGGCCTGCCGGCCGGGGTCGCTGTCCAGCCGCGCGCACAGCGACGCGTCGAGCTTGACGATGTCCGGCGCGAGAGCGCCCAGCAGCCGCAGCGGCAGATCACCGTCGCCCACGCCGTCCGCGCAGATCCGGTAGCCCTCGTCACGCAGCTCCGCCACTGCGTCCAGCAGCGGCCGCTGCCGGACCCGGGTGAACGGCCCGACGAGGTCGAGGGTGATCTCCCAGGGCCGCCGGCCCGCGTCGTGCACCGCCTTGCCGAGCGACGTCAGCCCCGGCCGCTCCGCCACCGTCTCCGCGAACACGTTGACGTGCAGCGGCAGCAGGGTCTCCTGCTGCGCCGCGGACCGTACGGCGAGCGCCGCCAGTTCCGCGTCCAGATCGGGACAGCGGCGCGCACAGCTCAGCACGTCGACGTCGCTGTCCTCGGGGCGGGCGAGTGTTTCCAGCGCGGCGACCGAGCCGGTCGCGAGATTCACCACGGGCTGGAAAGCGAAGCGAAGCTGGTCCGTCCAGGGAGGCACGGGAGCAGCATGCCGCCCCGCCGGAGCCAACTAACCCTCGTTCACGCACTGTTCATACATCCTTCCGGAGCGTATGGCTGCTCCGTGCGAAGACCACACGAAACGGGCCGGAACTCCCCTCCGTTTCCCGTGCGCACGGCCGCTCACCGGACGGCGACACCACCGCCGAACCGCGCCCGAAGTGCCTTTGACAGTCCGTCAATTCGGGCTGGATCTCCGGCACTTGGTGCCCACCGGCGCATCCGCGCGGCTGCCGTGTCGGCTCACCGCCGGCTCCATCGCGAGCAGGGTGTACGGCGGCCGCGCACGGAAGCCGCTGGACGTCGCCGACCCCGCTTGCTATGTTGTTCTCGCTTCGAGAAAGACTCGGAGTGAGAACAACACTCGGCGCGACGATCGACGACCGGAAGGGGGACGGGGCATGACCGCGCACCATCGGCGCACCGCGGACGGCGCCGCGGCGGGCGACCCGGCCGCACCCGACGAGGCGGCCTTCCTCGCCGCCTACGACCCGCACGCCTTCCCCGCCATCGCGGTCACCGTCGACATCGTCGCGCTGACGCTGCGCGGCGGCGCGCTGCACATCCTGCTCGTCGAGCGCGGCGGCCCGCCGTTCCAGGGCGCCTGGGCGCTGCCCGGCGGCTTCGTACGCGCCGGCCAGGAGTCCCTCGACGAGGCCGCCGCCCGCGAACTCGCCGAGGAGACCGGGCTGGACGCCGCCCTGCTGGAGCGCGTCCACCTCGAACAGCTCGGCTCCTACGGCGACCCCGGCCGCGACCCGCGGATGCCCGTGGTCACCGTCGCCTACCTCGCCTTCGCGCCCGACCTCCCCGAGGCGCGCGGCGGCGGCGACGCCGCGGCCGCGGCCTGGGTCCCGGTATCCGGCCTGGCGGCCGACCCGGGGGGCGCCGCCGCACCGGAGCGCGGCACCGAACCGGACGCGGCCCGGCCGCGTCCCCGAGAGCAGGGCCCGGGGCACGGGATCGACGGGGGTGATTCCGTGCCCCGGCCCGCCCCGCTCCCGCTCGCCTTCGACCACCCGCGGATCGTCGCCGACGGGCTCGACCGCGCTCGCGCGAAAATCGAGTACACCCCGCTGGCCACCGCGTTCCTCGCCGAGGAATTCACCATCGTCGAACTCCGCGGCGTCTATGAATCCATCTGGGGCAGCCCGCTGCACGCCGGGAACTTCCACCGCAAGGTGCTCTCCGTCCCCGGATTCGTCGAACCCACCGGCGCCACCGCGGCGCGCGGCGGAACCCGCGGCGGCCCCCGCGCCCGCCTCTACCGCGCGGGGTCCGCCCGGCTGCTGCACCCGGCGCTGCTCCGCCCGGCGGCCCCTCAGTCCACTGTCAGCGAGCCCCGTGACACCGGAAAGTCGAAATAGGTGTCGGGAAACGTCTCCGGCGTAAAGGTGTAGTGCCACCATTCGGCCGCGTAGTTCACGAACCCGGCCCGCTCCAGCCCCTTCTTCAGCAGCAGCCGGTTCGCCGCCTGCCACCCCCTGACCCGCGGATCGAGGGTGTGCGCCAGTGTGTCGAAGCAGTCGAAGCCGGTCCCCATGTCCAGCGAATTGTCCGGGAAGCGGAGCGGCTTGGGCCCGTAGCACGACGCCAGCGGCTCGCCCGGCCCATACGGCCGGGTCGGCACCGCCGGCAGCCGCACCAGCGTCAGATCGACCGTACTGCCCCTGCTGTGCCCGGACTTCTCCGCGATATAGCCGTCCCGGAACAGCGTCGACTTGTCCACCCGGGGATAGAACTCCGCCTTCATCCGCTGATCGGCGAGATCCTTCGCCCAGGCCACGAAGTGGTTCACGGCGCGCTGCGGCCGGTAGCAGTCGTACACCTTGAGGGAGTACCCGCGCCGCAGGAACGAGAGTTGCGCCCGGTGCAGCGCCCGCGCCGCGTCCCGCGTCAGGATGCACATCGGCTCGCGGTAACCGGTCACCGGCACCCCCATGAAATCGTGCGGGGTGGCATAGCGGATCTCCTGGATGATCGTGGGATCCACCGCACGCAGCGCCACGAACTCCCTTGGCGCCTTGGGATCGTCGTGCGCCCCGTGCGCCCCGTGCGCCCCGCGCGCCCCGTGCGCCGCGGGCGACGGCGGCGCCGGGCGGGCGGCGGTGCCCGCCGCGGCGCTCGACGGTACGGCGATGGGGGCACCTCCCATGCCCATTAGGGGCATGGGGGAGGTCATCAGGGCGGCGGCAGCGGCGGCCAGGCCGCGCAGCGCGGCAGCTAATCTCGGCATGGCCCCCGTCTACCAGGCACCGCGGACCCTAGGGAAGACCCCGCACCCGCACCGGATACCCCGCCGGCCCGCCACCGCGCCGCTCGACGACCACCCGTCCCGCCTCCAGGTGCGTACTGAAGCGCTCCACCGCCGGCCGCCGCCAGCCGTCCCCGGCATCCGGCACCACCAGCCCACCGCCGGTCCGCCCGGCCACCGGGGCCCACACCTCCAGCTCCGTCCCGCCGTCCGCGCCCGCCACCGGCAGCACCGCACCGGCCCGCGCCAGCACCGGAATACGGGACAGCGGCGCATCCACCCACACCCGCCCCGGCCCCTCATAGACCCGCCCGGTCGCGGTGTCGTACCACCGGCCGCGCGGCAGCCGCACCGCCCGCCGGGTCGCCCCCGCCTCCAGCACCGGTGCCACCAGCAGCGCGTCCCCCAGCAGAAACGCGTCCCCGCAGTCCCGCAGTGCCCGGTCCCGCGGCGCGTTCCACCACAGGGGCCGCACGTACGGGGCCCCGGACAGCCGGGCCAACTGGCCCAGCGTCACGAAGTACGGCAGCAGCCGCTCCCGCTCCCGCAGCGCCGCACGGGCGTGCCCCAGGACCTCGCTCCCGTACTCCCACGGCTCCCGACGCCCCGCCCGGAGCGCCGAGTGGGTACGGAACAGCGGGAGATACGCCCCCAGTTGGAACCACCGCAGATACAGCTCGTCCGAGGGCACCGCCGAGAACCCGCCCACATCCGGCCCGCTGTACGGCACCCCGCACAGCCCCAGCCCCAGCACCAGCGACAGCGACGCCCGCAGCCCCGGCCAGCCCGTCGCCACATCCCCCGACCACGTGCCCCCGTACCGCTGCAGCCCCGCCCAGCCCGACCGCGAGAACAGGAACGGCCGCTCCCCGGGCCGCAGTTCGCACAGCCCCTCGAAGCCCGCCTGCGCCATCGCCAGCCCGTAGACGTTGTGCGCCTCCCGGTGGTCACCGCCCCGGCCCTCCAGGTCGTGCCGCGCCGAACGGGGCAGCGTCGGCTCCCCGAAGGCCGCGAACGACACCGGCTCGTTCATGTCGTGCCACACCCCGGCGAACCCCTGCGCCAGCCGCTCCGCGTACAGCGCGCCCCACCACTTGCGCACCCGGGCGTCGGTGAAATCCGGGAACACCGACTCACCCGCCCACACCACACCGCGCACCTCCCGCCCCCGCGCGTCCCGTACGAACGCATCCGCCGCGGCTCCGCTCTCGTACACCGCGTTCCCCGGCTCCGCCTTCACCGCCGGATCCACGATCGACACCAGCCGCACGCCCTCGTCGCGCAACTCCCCTGCCAGGCCCGGCAGATCGGGAAACCGCTCCCGGTCGACGGTGAAGACCCGGTGCCCGTCGTAGTGGTCGATGTCCAGATGGACGGCCGACAGCGGCAGCTCCCGCTCCCGGTAGCCCGCCACCACCCGGCGCACCTCGTCCGCACTCCCGAACCCCCACCGGGCGTGCTGATGGCCCAGCGCCCAGCGGGGCGGCAGCGCCGGCGCACCCGTCAGCCCCGTCCACCCCAGCAGCACCCGGGCCGGCGTCCCCGCCAGCACCCAGTAGCGCAGCGGCCCGCCGTCCATCCGCACCTCGCAGGTGCCCGGCCGGTCATGACCCGAGCCGGCGCCCTCCACACCTTCGTGGAGCGTCACCCGGCCGTCCCACGAATTGTCGTGGAACACCAGATGCGTCCCCGCGTCCGCCACCACCAGCTGCACCGGCATCGTCAGATACAGCGGATCGTCCCCCGGCCCGAACGCGCCGCCCGGATCGGTGTTCCACAGGCGGTACACCCCGTCCTGCAACCGCGGCCCGCCCGCCCGGCCGCCCAGCCCGAAGAACCGCGCATCGGCCGCCACCTCCGACCGCTGCACCCACCGCGACTCCACCACGCCCTCGGGCCGGCCGCCCCCCTCCGACGCCGCACCTTCCCGCCCACCCTGCGCCGCGCCCGCGGTCTCCGTACGGTCCCACCAGCGCGGCGGCAGCTCCCGCCGCAGCACCGCGCCACCGGGCGTCCGCACCTCGACCGCGCCGAACCGGGACACCGCCACCAGCACCCGCTCCGAGACCACCCGCCAGCCGCCCTCGGTATCCGGTTCCAGCACCGCCCGCGCATCCACCTCCGGGCACGCCCCGGCCAGCGCGTACGAGGGCTCCGGCCCGGCCCCGTCCCAGCCGCAGAACACCGCACCGCCCGACGCGACCCGCACCCGCAGCGACGACCGCGCGAAATGGATCACCCCGCCACCCGGCTGCGGCTCGGCCCCGCGCGCCTCACCGGGCACCCGCGCCCGCTCCGCCACCCGCCGCGGCAGCGCCAGCGCGTCCGCCCTGCGCCGGCGCCACGCCGTACGCACGGACCGGAGCCCCTGCGCCGGCCCGACCGCCCTGACCATCCGTACCGACCGCACCAGATCACGCCCGTCCATGCCGGTCAGCCTGCCATCGACGACCCCCTGTGCGGGAACCGTTCAACTGCCGTTCACCTGCGAGGGGTCACGCTCGGCCACCTCCAGGCCCGCCCATCGTCCGCCACTGGCCGGATCCGACCTCCCGGGACCGCCCGAAGGCCCCACCGGCGGCCTTCACACATCCGCCACCCCCGAATGCGGGCGTCCGGCAATGTGGGGTCCGCCCTGGTGCACAAGTCGATCAGATGGCATCGTCCAGGCAAGCCATGTCGCGTGCACCCGCCCACCCGCTGGACACGGGGAACCTCCCGCCACCGCGCGCGACCGACGCCCACCACGCGTACCGCCCAGGAGCCGCAACATGACCACCGCACCGCACTCCGCCTCCCAGCCGGAACCCCTCTGGCAGCCAGGCCCGGACCGGATCGCCGGCGCGCAGGTCACCCGCTTCCACGCCTGGGCCGCCGAACACCACGGCGCGCCCGCCCCCGTACCCGGCGACCCCGCCGCCGACTACGCGGCCCTGCACCGCTGGTCCGTCGACCGGCTCCCCGCCTTCTGGCAGGCCACCGCCGAGTGGTTCGACGTCCGCTTCACCACCCCGTACGACACCGTCCTCGCCGACCGCACGATGCCCGGCGCCCGCTGGTTCCCCGGCGCCACCCTCAACTACGCGGAACACGCCCTGCGGGCCGCCGAGGACCCGGACCGCGCCGAGCGCCCCGCCCTGCTCCACGTGGACGAGACCCACACACCCACCACCGTCACCTGGGCCGAACTGCGCTCCCAGGTCGCCTCGCTGGCCGCCGAACTCCGCCGCCTCGGCGTCCGCCCCGGCGACCGCGTCAGCGGCTACGTCCCCAACATCCCGCAGGCCGTCGTCGCCCTCCTGGCCACCGCCGCGGTCGGCGGCGTCTGGACCTCCTGCGCCCCCGACTTCGGCGCCCGCAGCGTCCTGGACCGCTTCCAGCAGGTCGAACCGGTGGTCCTGTTCACCGTCGACGGCTACCGCTACGGCGGCAAGGAACACGACCGCCGCGCCACCGTCACCGAACTCCGCGCCGAACTCCCCACCCTCCGCGCCGTCGTCCACATCCCCCTGCTCGGCACCGCCGCCCCCGAAGGCGCCCTGAACTGGTCCGACCTGACCACGAACGACACGGAGCCGGTCTTCGAACCGGTCCCGTTCGACCACCCGCTGTGGGTCCTGTACTCCTCCGGCACCACCGGGCTCCCCAAGGCGATCGTCCAGTCCCAGGGCGGCATCCTCCTCGAACACCTCAAGCAGACCGGCCTGCACTGCGACCTCGGCCCCGACGACCGCTTCTTCTGGTACACCTCCACCGGCTGGATGATGTGGAACTTCCTCGTCGGCGGCCTCCTCGTAGGCGCCACGATCGTCCTCTACGACGGCAGCCCCGGACACCCCGACATCGCCGCCCAGTGGCAGGTCGCCGCCACCACCCGCGCCACCGTCTTCGGCACCTCCGCCGCCTACGTCATGGCCTGCCGCAAGGCCGGCATCCACCCCGCCCGCGACCTCGACCTCTCCGCCGTCAGCTGCGTCGCCACCACCGGCTCCCCGCTCCCGCCCGACGGGTTCCGCTGGCTCCACGACAGCTTCGCGGAGAGCGGCGCCGACCTCTGGGTCGCCTCCGTCAGCGGCGGCACCGACGTCTGCAGCTGCTTCGCCGGCGCCGTCCCCACCCTCCCCGTCCACATCGGCGAACTCCAGGCCGCCTGCCTCGGCACCGACCTGCAGGCATGGGACCCCCAGGGCAAGCCCGTCATCGACGAGGTCGGCGAACTGGTCGTCACCAACCCCATGCCGTCCATGCCCACCCGCTTCTGGAACGACCCCGACGGCACCCGCTACCACGACAGCTACTTCGACATGTACCCCGGCGTCTGGCGGCACGGCGACTGGATCACCCTCACCCCCCGGGGCAGCGTCGTCATCCACGGCCGCTCCGACTCCACCCTCAACCGCCAGGGCGTCCGGATGGGCTCCGCCGACATCTACGAGGCCGTCGAGCGCCTCCCCGAGATCCGCGAATCCCTCGTCATCGGCCTCGAACTCCCCGACGGCGGCTACTGGATGCCCCTCTTCGTCCACCTGGCCCCCGGCGCCACCCTGGACGACGCCCTGCGCGACCGCATCAAGCGCACCATCCGCGAACAGCTCTCGCCCCGCCACGTCCCCGACGACATCATCGAGGCCCCCGGCGTCCCCCACACCCTGACCGGCAAGCGCATCGAGGTCCCCGTCAAACGCCTCCTCCAGGGCACCCCCCTCGAAAAGGCCGTCAACCCCGGCTCCGTCGACAACCTCGAACTCCTCCGCTTCTACGAGCGGATCGCCGCCGACCGCAGCGACGGAAAGTAACCAGCCCGGCGCCGGTCCACCGCCCCGACCAGGGGAAACCGGCGCCGGACCGCCATTGTCAGACCCTCCGACTACTCTCGGTGACAAGTGACGTTCGACCGACGCACCTCACCGAGGGGGAGCCATGACACCCAGCATCCGTCCCGCGCAGCAGACCGCCGCCGGCCGCACACTCCGCCGCGAAGTCCCCAGCACCGCCGCCGTCCTGGCCGACGAACGGGACTTCGCGGCCATGCGCCGCTACCGCACCTTCCCGTTCGACGACCACCACGGCTACCTCCAGCAGATGGAAGCCCTGCTGCACACCCTCGCCGCCCAGGGCGTGCACACCACCCTCAGCCTCTTCGACCCCACCGCCTACGAGAAGTACTGCGCCGAGCACTCCCTCGACCCGGACCACCCCGACAGCCGCACCCGCTACGCGGCCGCCGTCGCCTGCACCGGCGCCACCGTGCCCTACGAAGGCCAACCGCTCGCCCAGCTCCTCCCGTTACTCCGCGAAGAAGCCGCCCGCCAGGCATCCTGGGAGCGCGCCACCGCCCTCCTGGCCCGCGCCGGCCGCTGCGAGGAGTGCGGCGAGGACCGCGCCCCGGCCGCCCTCGCCCGCGCCACCCAGACCCTGCGGCAACTCCTCGAAGCCCTCGGCGCAGGAACCCACCACCTCGTCTGCTCCATCCCGGCCGGCACCCCGTCCCTCTCCGCCGAGCTGTACGCCACCGCCGCCCCCGACGACAGCCCACCCCAGCTCACCGAATCCCAGACCGTCCTCTTCTGCACGGTCCTCGCCGTCGGCTGCGCCCTGCGCACCCCCGGCGCCATCGTCTGCCGCACCACGACCGAAGCCGCCGGCACCGCCGGCACCGCCCGCATCACCGTCCGCGGCTGGCGCCTCAAGGACGCCTGGCCGCACGCCCTGGGCGCCGCCGAGATCTTCAACGCCTACTGCACCGACGACACCGGCCACCCCATCCCACCCGAGCACCGCGTCGACTACGCCGCGGGCCTGCCCCTCACACCCCCACCCGACCCCCACTGCCACCCCTGACCACCGCCCCGGCCACCCCACGCAGAAGGCCGCCCCGCCACAACGGCGGGACGGCCCTCACACTCACTCCGGCGACGCACCGCGCCGCGCGGGATCACTCCCCGGAGAGCACCGCCTGCGCGGCGGCCCGGGCGTCCTCGGCGGTGTCCGCGGCACGGGCCGCGGCAGCCGCCCGCTCACACTGCGCCAGCGTGTGCTTGGCCAGCGTCGCCCGCACATACGGAATCGACGCCGCACCCATCGACAGGCTGGTGACCCCCAGACCCGTCAGCACACACGCCAACAGCGGATCGGAGGCCGCCTCACCGCACACGCCACAGCTCTTGCCCTCGGCCTTCGCCGCCTCGGCGGAGGCCGCCACGAGATCCAGCAGCGCCGGCTGCCAGGGGTCCTGCAGCCGCGACACGGCGCCCACCTGACGGTCCGCCGCAAAGGTGTACTGCGCCAGGTCGTTGGTGCCCAGCGAAAGGAACTCCACCTCTTGCAGAATCGACCGCGCCCGCAGAGCCGCCGACGGAATCTCCACCATCGCGCCGAACTTCGCCCGCAGGCCCGCCTCCCGGCAGGCATCCGCGAACGCCCTGGCATCGATCCGGTCCGCCACCATCGGCGCCATGACCTCAAGGTAGACCGGCAGCCCCTCGGCCGCCTTGGCCAGCGCCGAGAGCTGGGTCCGCAGCACCTCCGGGTGGTCGAGCAGCGTCCGCAGCCCCCGCACACCCAGCGCGGGGTTCGGCTCGTCGGCCGGCGTCAGGAAGTCCAGCGGCTTGTCGGCCCCGGCATCCAGCACGCGCACCACCACGCGTCCCTCGGGGAAAGCCTCCAGGACCTTCCGGTAGGCGTCGACCTGCTTCTCCTCGGACGGCGCGTTCTTGCTGTCGTCCAGGAAGAGGAACTCCGTACGGAAGAGACCGACCCCCTCCGCACCGGCCTCCACCGCTGCCGGCACATCCGCCGGACCGCCCACGTTCGCCAGCAGCGGCACCTTGTGCCCGTCGGACGTGGCACCGGGGCCCGACGACGCAGACAGCGCGGCCTTCCGCTCCTCCGCCGCCTTCGCCAGCTCCACACGCTTGGCGGAACTGGGGTCGACGAAGACCTCACCCGTGCTGCCGTCCACGGCGATCACGGTGCCCTCGGCCAGCTCCCCGGCACCCGGCAGCGCCACCACGGCCGGCACCCCCAGCGCCCGCGCGAGAATCGCACTGTGGCTGGTCGGCCCGCCCTCCTCGGTCACGAACCCGAGCACCAGCGTCGGATCCAGCAACGCCGTGTCGGCCGGCGCCAGATCCCGCGCGATCAGCACATACGGCTCATCGCTGTCCGGCACGCCCGGCATCGGCACCCCGAGCAGCCGCGCCACGATCCGGTTCCGCACGTCGTCCAGGTCGGCCACCCGCCCGGCGAGGTACTCACCCGCACCGGCGAGCAGCGCCCGATAGGCGGCGAACGCGTCGTACACGGCACGCTCGGCCGTGCTGCCGACCGCGATCCGCCGCTCGACATCGGCCATCAGCTCGGGGTCCTGAGCCATCATGGCCTGGGCCTCCAGCACGTGCTGCGCCTCGCCGCCCGCCAGATTGCCCCGCGCGATCAGATCGGCGGCCACGGCCTCCACGGCCTGCCGTGCACGCCCCTGCTCGCGCTCCGCCTCCTCGGCCGGAATCTGCTTGGCCGGCGGCTCCAGAACCGCCGTACCCATGTGCCGCACCTCGCCTATGGCCACACCGTGGCTCACGCCGACGCCTCGCAGCGTTGTCTCCATGTCACCCGTCTCCGGTTGCTTGCGGCGGGCCGAGCCGCCGCGGTGGATGTCGTACCTGCCGTGGGGAACGGCGCCCGGCTACTGCCTACTGCCAGGAGAAGAGCGAGTCGCCCGCCTTGACGTCGCCGTCCTCGCGCACATCACCGAGCGAGTCGGCGGTGGCCTCCAGCGCGACGACCGGGCACACCGGCGACTTGCCGGCCGCCTCGACCGCGGCCGGGTCCCAGCGCACGACGGCCTGGCCCCGCGTCACGGTGTCGCCCTTGTTCACCAGCAGCTCGAAACCCTCGCCGTTGAGCTGAACGGTGTCGATACCAAGGTGCGTCAGGACGCCGTGTCCTTCGCCGTCGACAACGACGAACGCATGGGGGTGAAGCGAAACAACGACGCCGTCCACGGGCGAAACCGCCTCCGACGGCTCACGAACGGGGTCGATGGCGGTACCGGGACCCACCATCGCTCCGGAGAACACCGGGTCCGGCACTGCCGAGAGTCCGATGGCGCGTCCTTCAAGAGGGGACGTCACGGTGGTCATGGGAAGCCTCCCAGGGGTGAAGATTCATCAGGCCGCCGTCACTGCCTGTCCTGGACGGCGCACCGTTCAGAAGCGTAAGTCATAGGAACTGACGGTTCCGCACGAGAGACACCGGTTGGCGCCCCGCGTCCTCGCCGAATCGATTTGCCTCGCCCACACCGCCCCTGTACTGTCTGAGATCTGCCCCGGACAACCAGGAAGCCCGCAACGGCTGACGGTTGGGTGGGCGGCACTCCTCAGAGTCATGATCCTGATTCTCGAATCATGCGCTTCTGCATGCCTGCAGAAAAGCGGTGGTTCGAAAGCCGGAAAAGCCCTGATAGAGTGTGAAACACCGAAGGGAAGCGCCCGGAGAGCCTGGTGAAACAGGCACAAAGGAAGCGTCCGTTCCTTGAGAACTCAACAGCGTGCC
>NZ_JBNHIN010000007.1:154592-264045 GCF_050054615.1 Streptomyces sp. YGL11-2 | reverse complement strand
CCGTCACCGCACCCCGAAAGCCCCGCGCAGCGGACAACATCCCGCGCCGAAGGCGCAACGGCGAGCAACCCCCACGGCGTCGCACCCGACAACGTGGGAAGCAACCGCTAAGCGGACTGGTAGCCCTCGATAGAGCGCGGGCTGCGCGGTCCCGGGCCCACGTAGCGGGCCGACGGCCGGACCAGTCGGCCCGTCCGCTTCTGCTCCAGGATGTGCGCGCTCCAGCCGGCCGTACGGGCGCAGGTGAACATGGAGGTGAACATGTGCGCCGGGACCTCGGCGAAGTCCAGGACGATCGCGGCCCAGAACTCGACGTTGGTGGCCAGCACCCGGTCCGGGCGGCGGTTGTGCAGTTCCTCCAGCGCGGCCTTCTCCAGTGCCTCGGCGACCTCGAAGCGCGGCGCGCCCAGTTCCTTGGCGGTGCGCCGCAGCACGCGGGCCCGCGGGTCCTCGGCGCGGTAGACGCGGTGGCCGAAGCCCATCAGCCGCTCGCCGTTGTCCAGCGCCTGCCGGACGTAGGCCGCCGCGTCGCCGGTCCGCTCGATCTCCTCGATCATGCCGAGGACCCGGGACGGCGCGCCGCCGTGCAGCGGGCCGGACATGGCGCCGACCGCGCCGGAGAGCGAGGCGGCCACGTCCGCGCCGGTGGAGGCGATGACCCGGGCGGTGAAGGTGGAGGCGTTCATGCCGTGCTCGGCGGCCGACGTCCAGTAGGCGTCGACGGCCTTGACGTGCTTGGGGTCGGGCTCGCCGCGCCAGCGCTTCATGAAGCGCTCCACGACCGTCTCGGCCTTGTCGATCTCCCGCTGCGGCACCATCGGCAGGCCCTGCCCGCGGGCCGACTGGGCGACGTAGGACAGTGCCATGACGGCGGCGCGGGCGAGGTTGTCGCGGGCGGTCCGCTCGTCGATGTCGAGCAGCGGTTTCAGGCCCCATACGGGCGCGAGCATGGCGAGGGCGGACTGCACGTCGACCCGGATGTCACCCGAGTGCACCGGGATCGGGAAGGGCTCGGCGGGCGGCAGCCCCGGCGTGAACGCCCCGTCGACCAGCAGCCCCCAGACGTTCTCGAAGGACACGTGCCCGACGAGGTCTTCGATGTCCACCCCGCGGTAACGGAGGGCGCCGCCTTCCTTATCGGGTTCGGCGATCTCCGTCTCGAACGCGACGACTCCCTCAAGCCCGGGAACGAAGTCGGACATCAGGCGGCTCCTCAAGATGGGGACGGCAGACGGGCGGAACCGGCTGCCGTGCGGTCGAGTCAAGTTCGGCGCCGGTGCGGTTACGCGGCTGTGTCGGGCAGCTCGCGGTCCGTACCGGTCACCCCGGTGATGCCCCGCCGGGGCAGGGGCCACGCGGCGGTTCTGTCCGCGGGGGGTCGGTCCGCGGACGGGGCCGCCGCGAGTGGTGCGCCGCAGCGGCCTGAGGACGGACACGATAACTCCCGATGTCCGGAGGCCACAGTGGGCCGGGCCATGATTTTGGCGGGTTCATCACCTGCGAGGAAGGGTGACGTCCGGCACACTGGTCAATTCGCCGACGGGAGGGTTACGCACCGGCGACGAGGGGCAGACTTCCAGCCCACCCGGCTGCCCGGCGTGGCGCGGATGCTGCAAGATGAGGCCGTGCATCCCGCCGACATGCCTTCCGCCGAGACCCCCGATCCGTCTTCCATGCGCGCGCATTACCGCCGTGAGGGACTTGCCGAGTCCGACCTCGCCGCGAGCCCTTACGACGAGTTCGCGCGCTGGTTCAAGGACGCGGCAGCAGCCGGTCTGCACGAGCCGAACGCGATGGTCGTCTCGACGGCTGACGCGGCCGGCCGGCCCAGCTCAAGGACCGTGCTCCTCAAGGCATTCGACGAGCGCGGCTTTGTGTTCTTCACCAACTACACCAGCCGAAAAGGCCGCGAACTGGCCGAAAACCCCTATGTTTCGCTGCTGTTCCCCTGGCACCCGCTCGCCCGCCAGGTCATCGTGACCGGCACCGCCGAGCGCATCGGCCGCGACGAGACCGCCGCCTACTTCCGCACCCGCCCGCACGGCTCCCAACTGGGCGCCTGGGCCAGCGACCAGTCCGCACCGGTCGCCTCGCGCGACGAACTGGAGCGGGCCTACGAGGAGTTGGCGGCCCGCTATCCCGAGGGCGAGCAGGTCCCGGCGCCGCCGCACTGGGGCGGCTACCGGATCACCGCCGAGACGATCGAGTTCTGGCAGGGCCGGCTCAACCGCCTCCACGACCGGCTGCGGTACGTCCGCGAGGGAGCGCTCGAGGCCGGGCAGTGGCGGGTGGAGCGCCTGGCGCCCTGACGGCGGCGGGGGCGGTCCATACCGGTCGGCCCCCGCGGCTCGGGCCGCCCGTACCCGCGGTCCGGGCCGGGAACGCAGACGACCCGCGGGCTGTTTCCTCCGCGCTCGGTGGCGCGAAGGGCCGGTCGGACGAACCGGCAGCCCGCGGGTCGGGTGACTGCTGGGAATTGGCCGGCTGCGCATCTGCAGTATGCGCTGGTCCGGCGCTGCACTTCGGTGAAGCGACGGGCCGCTAGCCCGCAGCCACCTCACGCGTCCGGTGCGAAATCATCTGCCGAACCACCTCCCTTCTCGTGTACCCCACACGTTAGGAAGCCGCCGGCCGCCGCACAACCGAATTTTCCGGTGGCCTGTGCCAGGGTCGGCGATTTCCTCGAATCGGGTGTGGGCCACGTCACGTTCCAGTTGAATGCTCCCAGGTGGAGCACGTGCGACCGCGTTCGTAAGGGGTACCAGTGACTGCCTCGTCCGCTTCTTCTGCCTCGTCGGCCTCCTCGTCACGGCGGCACGCCGCGACCGGGCCGGACGGCTCCCAGGGGGCAGCCGCCGCATATCCGCCGGCCGGCGCGCAGGGCGCCCCCGACCGGCCTCCGGACCACGACGACTCCGCTCTGCTCGCCGCCCTCCTGGACGGTATGGACGCCGCCCTGGTGGCCTTCACCGAGGACGGCACGGTCACCCACTGGAACCACGAGGCCGAGTGCATCCTGGGCTGGACCGCCGACGAGGCGGTCGGCCGTAGGGGGCTGGCGGGCTGGGCGGTCCGCAAGGAGGACGCCGACGGGATCGAGGCGGCGCTGGCCGCCGCGATGCGCTCCCCGGGCCGCCAGGTCCACGAGTTCGCCCTGCTGACCAAGGACGGCCACCGCGTCCTGGTCCGCACCCAGTCGTCCGCGGTCCGTCGCCCCGACGGCGGGGTCGCCGGGGCCTACTGCGCGTTCAGCGAGGTGCACGCCCAGATAGACCTGGAGCGGGCGATCGCGCTCAGCGAGGCGCTCTTCGAGGAGGCGTCCTGGGGCGTGGTGCTGATCGACGCCGATCTGCGGCCGGCGGTCGTCAACGCGCACGCCGCCCGCACCCTGGGAGTGGGACGTACCGCGCTGCTGGGCCGCCCGCTGGGCGATCTGCTGGTGCAGGGCGTCGAGGAGCTGGAGAGCGCGCTGCAGCACGTTCTCGCCGAGGGCGCGCCGCCGGCCGTCGCCGAACTGTGGGTGACGCTGCGCGAGGGGGAGGCCGAACTCCCGCGGCGGTGCTGGCGCAGCGGCTTCGTCCGGCTGGCCTCGCCGCTGGCGGAGGAGCCGGTTCCGCTGGGCGTCGCCTGGCTCTTCCAGGACGTCACGGACACCAAGCGGGCCGAACAGGACAACTCCCTGCTGCGCTTCCGCGCCCACCAGCTCCACCGGGCGGGGCGGGCCGCCGCGGAGTGCCCCGACCCGGCCGAGGCTGCCGCCGTCCACCTCGATTTCGCCCTGGCGGGCTTCGCCGACCACGCCCTGGTCGACCTCGCCAGGACACCGGCGCCGGCCCCGTACGGCGCGGTGGACGCGGACGCCGAGTGGGACGCGGACCGGGCACCCCTGGAGGAGGGCGCGGGCGCGGGGGAGTCCCACCCGGGCGGTACGGGCGGCCCGCCGCGGCTGGTGCGGGCGCTGGCCTCCCCGGCCGGTTCGCCCGGCCCCTCGGAGGCGGTCCCGCCGACCGGCATCCCGGTGGCCTACGTACCGGGCCACCCGGCCCTCCAGGCGTACGCGCGGCGCGGCTCGGTGCGGACCAGCGCCGGCCCGGCCCCCGCCGAGGGCTGGGCCGCCGCCCGCAACTGGCCGGACGGCACGGTGCACGGCCTGTGCGTGGTGCTCCGCAGCAGGGGCCGCACCCTCGGCGTCGCGACGTTCCTGCGGGTGCCGTCGCGGCGCCCGTTCGACCGCGCCGACGCGGACTACGCCGAGGAGGTCGCCTCACGTGTCGCCGCCGCACTGGACCTGGCGGGCGCCGCGGGGGCCTAGGGGCGGCTGTCCGATGGGTCAGGGCCGGAAGGGTCCTAGGGTCTCGACGGGCACTGAAGGCGTGGGCGGCGCCCGGGTCCGCTCAGTGCCGGTAGAAGATCCGGTCCGCGTACTCCCGCATCACCCGGCCGTTCCACTCGTGCCCGCCGTCGACGTTCCCGGAGCGCAGCAGCGGCGGCTCGACGCCCCGCTCGGCGAGGGTGCCGGCGGCCGTCGCCACCACCGCCTGCATGATCGCGCTGGTGACGACCGTGGAGGCCGGCGCGAACGGCGCCTCGATGCCGGGCAGGGTCAGCTCCGCGTCGCCGACCGGGATCCGGCTGTCCAGGACGATGTCGCAGTGGTCCTTGAGGTACGTCCCCGAGGAGTGCCGGGACTTGGTCTCCTCCGCATACGCCACCGACGTCAGGCCGACGACCTTGATGCCGAGCGCCCGCGCGTTGATCGCCATCTCGACCGGGAGCGCGTTGCGCCCCGAGAGCGAGATGATCACCAGTACGTCGCCGGCCTCCAACGGGCTGGTGTCCAGGACGGCCGCGGCCAGCCCGTCCACCCGCTCCAGCGCGCTGCCGAGCGTCGCGGGCCGTACGTCCACCCCGACGACGCCCGGTACGGACAGCAGGTTCATGACCGCCAGGCCGCCCGCCCGGTAGACGGTGTCCTGGGCGGGCAGCGAGGAGTGGCCGGCTCCGAAGGAGAAGATCCGGCCGCCCGCCTCCACGGTGTCGGCGATCAGCCGCCCGGCCGCGGTGATCCGGTCCCCCTCCGCGTCGCGGACCTGCCGCAGCAGATCGATGGCGGCGTCGAAGTACCTGTCGGCCAGCCCCTCGCTCCGGTCGCTCTCAGCCATTCCAGCCGGCCCCTCTCGTCGGTCGTCGTCGCGTCTTCGCCGGTTTTGCCGGGTCGTTCGCCGGGTTGTTCGCCGCATCGCGGATCAGTGGCGCGGATCACGTTGCGGTCTGGACCAGTGCGCTGTCAATACGCCGGTCAGTGCACCGGTTCCCCGTCCGGCACGGTCCGCTGCGCGGACGGGGAGGCACCGATGTCGGTGGGATGCGTCAGAATTGGATGCAGGGCCACCGCACGACATATCGAGGGGCACGCATGTCCGGATTGATCGACACCACGGAGATGTATCTCCGCACCATCCTCGAACTGGAAGAGGAGGGTGTGGTCCCCATGCGCGCCCGCATCGCGGAGCGGCTCGAACAGAGCGGCCCGACGGTCAGCCAGACGGTGGCGCGCATGGAGCGAGACGGCCTGCTGACGGTTGCGGGCGACCGGCATCTGGAGCTGACGGAGGAGGGCCGGCGGCTGGCGACGCGGGTGATGCGCAAGCACCGCCTCGCCGAGTGCCTGCTCGTCGACGTCATCGGGCTGGAGTGGGAGCAGGTGCACGCCGAGGCGTGCCGCTGGGAGCACGTGATGAGCGAGGCGGTCGAGCGCCGCGTCGTGGAGCTGCTGCGGCACCCGACGGAGTCCCCGTACGGCAACCCCATCCCGGGGCTGGAGGAGCTGGGCGAGAAGGCCGAGGCCGACCCGTTCCTGGACGCGGGCATGGTGAGCCTGATGGACCTGGACGCCGGGGCCGACGGCAAGACGGTCGTGGTGCGCCGGATCGGCGAGCCCATCCAGGCCGACGCCCAGCTGATGTACACCCTGCGGCGGGCCGGTGTGCAGCCGGGCGCGGTGGTCAGCGTGACGGAGTCCCCGGCCGGTGTGCTGGTCGGCAGCAGCGGCGAGGCCGCCGAGTTGGACGCCGAGATCGCAGGCCACGTCTTCGTCGCCAAGCGCTGACCGATCGGCCGGGCGGCCGGCGCGCTGGGTGGACCGGCGCTTTTCCGCTTTTTCGCACGCCCTTCCGAAGATCCCCGCGAGCCCGCTGAGCTGCGCCGATGCGCGGTTCGGCGGGCTCGTCAACGTCCGGCGCGATGAATGAAGTTGTGCGAATCAGTGCGGTACGGCCGGTCTCGTGTCACCCTGGCGCAGACGCATGGCCATGCGTCGTCACTCACGCGTGATGCGCTGACGGCCTAGGGGGCTCGGATGCGTCCACTGAGTCCGATCGGGGACGGTCAGGGCCCCGGCGCTGCGAGCAGCCGGGGCCCTGCCTCCCCATGTCCCCCCGCCAAGACCCGGAGCCCCGAGCTCCCAGGGTCTTTCCCCACGGGCCCCCTTCCCGGTAGGGCCCGCCTCCCGGCAGATGTCTCCCCGTGGTGGGCGCGGCCAATCCCTGAGCAAGGTCACTCGAAAGTGGGGTATTGGGCGCGACAGCGGTCCGTTCGAATAGAGGTTCGATAGTGTGAGGCGTACGGGGCTGGCCAGGGGACGATTGGGGGTGCCAGGACAGATGGTGCGGCGTATCAACGTGACGGGGTCCGGCGGCGTGCGGCTCGCCGCCTGGGAGTTCACCGACCCGCCCAAGAGCGGTGGCGGGTCGGAGGGGAGCGAGCGCGGCCCGGGGGTGCTGCTGCTCCACGGTCTGATGGGGCGGGCGTCCCATTGGGCGGAGACCGCGCGCCGGCTGAGCGCGGGGCACCGCCCGGTCGCCCTGGACCAGCGCGGCCACGGCCGCAGCGAGAAGCCCGCCGAGGGCCCGTTCGACCGCGGGGCGTATGTCGACGACGCCATCGCCGCCGTTGAGCAGTTGGGACTGGCCCCGGTCGCCCTGGTCGGCCATGCCATGGGTGCGCTGACGGCGTGGCAGTTGGCGGCCCGGCGCCCCGATCTGGTCAGTGCGCTGGTGATCTGCGATATGCGCGCCTCGGCGCTGGGCGCGGCCTCGCAGCGGGAGTGGATGGAGTGGTTCCGCTCCTGGCCGGTGCCGTTCGCGACCCTCGCGGACGTTCGGCGGTGGTTCGGCGAGGACGACCCGATCCTGGAGCGGCCCCGGCCGGCCCGGGGGGAGTTCTTCGCCGAGGTGATGGCCGAGCGCGCCGACGGCTGGCGTCCGGTCTTCTCCCGCCGCCAGATGCTCAGCGCCCGCGAGACCTGGGTGCATGACGCGCACTGGGAGGAGCTCGCGCAGGTGCAGTGCCCCGCCCTCGTGGTGCGCGGCCTGGACGCCGAGCTGGGCCGCGCCGAGGCCCAGGAGATGGTCCGAGTCCTGCCGTGCGGGGAGTACGCCGAAATCCCCGACGCCGGGCATCTGCTGCCCTGGGAGCAGCCGGACGCCTGGTGTCGCGTGATCGAGCCGTTTCTGCGGACGGCGGCGGCCCGTTCCTGACCCGGCGGACCGGCCCCGGCCCGGCTGCGGCGCCCCGAAGGGCGCGGCCCGTGTGGCAGGGCTCCCCGGGGGCCCTGCCGCACAGGCGAGCGGTATCGGTAACCGCCGTACCGTCAGCCGGCGTTGTCGAACTTCCAGATGAGCGGGTGGGGGGCGCCCTCGTCGCCCCAGTGGACCACCAGGGCCTTGGCGCCCTTGGGGATCATGTAGGTCGTGCAGATGACGTGGCTCTGGCCGACCTTCCAGTTGTCGATGTCCACCGGGTCCTCGCAGCCGGGCAGCTTGTGCGGGGCGCCGATGAGCACGCCGCCGCGCTGGCCGTCCGCATAGATTTGCGCGCCGACGTCCGCCTTCGCCAGGCCCTTGATGACGCCGGGCCCCTTGTTCGTGTATTTCACGTACGCGGTGGCGGCGACCAGGCCCTTGGCGCCCTTCGGGTCCTGGACCATTTTCTGCGCCTCGGCCTCGGTTCCGACGTGAACCTTCTGCGCCGCTACCTCATAAGTGGCCTTTCCGGACTCTTCCTTGTACTGTCCGGTGCCGCTCTGGCCCGGCTTCAGCGCATTCCCGGCAGCCGGAGCGGTCGCGCTCTTATCCGACTTCGTCGCGGAATCGGCGGAACTCTTCTGCTGGTCCGGGCTCGGGCCGGCCGCGCCGTTCGAGGCGCCCTTGTGGCCGCCGCAGGCGGTCAGTGTCAGGGCCAGTACGGCAACGGGCGTGGCGGCGCGCAGCCATGCGGTCTTGGTGTGCAGCAAAACGTACCCCTAACCGGTGCTCTCCCCCGTTGCGCAGCACAGTTGCCCGGTGCCCGCGAACGGCTGTGTGAACGGAGCATGAGAGCGCCGTTCGCGCCATGCCGAAACGCAGAACCAGCAAGTCAGCTGGATTTTCAGGGGGATACACAGGGGGATTCGCCGCAATATTTGCGAAACACCCGCGGCGGTACGGATGTACCGCCGCCCAATTGTGCATGGATTCAGCAGTATTGCCGCAGGCGCGGCGCCGTAAAGGTAATTCCTCGCTAAAGACTGCGCCCGACTGCTCTCCAGCGACGCTCGCGCCGCCTCCCGACATGCCAGAGGATCGGCACGGTGAGCTGTCGCCGTCCGGGTGCGGGGAGTTGCGCCGGACGTCAGTCCAACGTCCGGGTGAAGTCGCCCCGTTGGACATGCGCGGCCAGCGAGTCCCCTGACAGCAGCGACCCGTAACCCGTCGCCGCCCAGAGACTCTTCTCGGCGGGCACCTCGAAGTACGGGACGAGGTGGCCATCCAGACGCTGCGTCAGTACCTCGGGCGCGCGGCGGGCTCGTACGGCGCGGAGGCAGGTGTCGCAGGCGGCGACCCGGAGCTGCTCGCGGCGGCCCAGGGGGCGCCAGGGTATGCGGCGCACGGCGGGGCCGTGCAGCGGATGGAAGAAGCACAGCGGGAGGGTGGCCGGAGCAGCGGAGAGCGCCGCGCGGCCCTCGGCGATCAGCGCGAACACGCCTGCCAGGTCCGTGACTCCGCGGGCGCGGTCCAGGACCGTGCCGGCCGCGGAGTAGGCGTCCAGGGCCCGCTCGACCCCCGCCGGATCGCCCTCGGCGGCGCGCGCCTCCTCGCCGAACCGCACCACCTCCTCGGTGGCCCGGTCGCGGAGCCCGTCCTCGTCCGCCTTGTGGGCGGCGGCGAAGACGGACCGCGGCATCGCGAACGGAGTGGCGAGATCGCGCAGCCGCGAGCGGCGCCGCAGCAGCAGCCAGGCCGCGGCCAGCACCAGCAGCGGACCGGCGACCAGGGCCACGATCCGTACCACCGGCGAACCGCCGTGCGCGGCGGGCTTCTTCGCCGTCCCGCCGCCCGACGACGTGCCGTAGCGGGCGGTGAGCCGGTCGTAGACCTCGTCGCCGTCGCCGGCCTTGATGATGTCTATCGCACGGGAGACGCGCTTCGTCAGCCCCGCGCCCTTCATGGCATCGTCGAAGAACACCGAGGCGGCGGCGCGCCCCGCCTGGTGGGCGTTGGAGGGCCACTCGTCGGCGGCGATGTCGTCCGGATAGCTCCCGGGCGTGATGAGGATGGCCGGCCCGCCGCCCATCCTGTCGTGCACCACCTGGGCGAGCTGCTCCGACTTGCCACCCCAGCTGTCGCCCTCGACCAGCGGCACCAGCACGACCTCGATCGGCAGACGGGTCTGCTGGATCTGGGTCACCAGCCTGCGCTGATCGTCCGGCCCGACCGCCGACGAGAGGGACGGGTCGACATAGACGGGAGAGGTGCGCAGCGCGTCGGCGATCTTCTGCCCGGGGCTCTCGGCGGCCGTCCCCGGCGCCGCGGCGCAGAACAGCAGCGCGACGGACGCGGCACCGACGGCGAGGGCGGACCGCAGCGGACGGCGGCAACGAGGGTCACTGGACACCGAAGTACTCCCGTACGTCGCGGGTGAGTTGATCTATTCGGGCGCCGTCGGCGAGCGTGGCCAACGGGCCCGGAAGGGTGGAGTACGGGGCGTAGCCCTGGCGCCCGTGTCCGTCGGAACCGCGCAGCCGCAGCACCGCACCGGGCTTCTCCCGGCACGCCGCGCACACCGGCAGCGACACCGGCCTGCCGCCGCCGGCCGGGCGCTTCTGCTCCCGCTCGGTGGCCGCACCGTGCAGCGGATTGCGGTGGCAGACGTACTCCGCGGCGGCCGGGTCCTGGACGGCGGCCCGGCCGACCCGCGCCAGCGTGATCGCACAGGCGAGCCCGACCGGAGTGGCATCGGCGTCGATCCGGCCGTCGCTGTCGCCGTCTATCAGCAGCGCGGCGGCATCCAGGCACTCCCACGCGCGGCGCCGGGACTCCTCCGCCATCGCGGTCGGTTCCAGGGCGGTGGTGAGGGCGGCGACCTCCTGCTGGGCCGTACGCCGCAACCACGCCGACGTGGGCTCCGCCGGCGCCTCGGACGGCACGCCGGAACCCGCCGGCCGGCGTAGCCCGGTCAGCCACCGGACGATCACCCACACCGCCACCACCAGACCGAAGAACAGCAGGGCGGCGAGGGAGCCGCTGAACAGCCCCGGAGCGAAGTCGCTGGTGAACAGTCCGGGCAGCTTCTGCGCAGCCACCGGATCGGCCGCCGGTGACGGCGCGTCCGGAGAGCCCGCGGTCGTGGACACCGGGGCCTTGTCGAGGTACGTGAGCAGCTTGCTCAGCCGCGGGCCGAGCGTCGAGCCGTCGCCCCCGCTGTACTGGAGGTCGTGCGGGCGGTCGAAGAGGTATGCGGCGTCTACGTGGGTGCCGTAGTTGACGATGTCGATGGAGCCGGACGTCGGGTTGGCGAACACGAAGAGGGCGTTGCGCCGCAGCCGGTCGTGCAGCGACTTCGCCAGCAGTTCGGTACGGCCGCCGGACTCGTCGTCCATGGACGTGGGCAGGGCGGTGACCAGCGTCGGGACATGTAGTGCGCCCAACTGGTCGCGCAGTAGGCTGCGTTGGGCAGTGTCGAGGGGGGACGGGCTCTCGGGGTCGACATAGAGCGGGTCGTGCCGCAGACCGTCGGCCACCCGGTCTGCGCGGGCCCGCATATCGGCGGCCGTGGGAACGGAGCCGTCGCCCGAGGTCGTGTCGTGGAACACCAGCGACGCGCCGAAGGCCAGCAGCCCGGCCAGCACCAGCGCACCCAGCCCGAGAGGGAACGACCGTTCAGGTGCGAACGACCGCTTGCCGGGGCCGGGGCCGGGGCGGGAGGCGGTGCGGCCGGGGCGACTGACGGCCTTGGGGGCGCCGGGTTTCCTACTGCTGGGTTTCGTGCTGATGGGTTTTGTGCCGATGGGTTTTGTGTGACTCGCCTTCGTATTGCCCGGTTTCGTGCTGCCGGTCGTGGCGGCGCCTGGTTTCGTAGCGCCGGCCTTGGCCCCACCGGCCTTCTTCGGCTCGCCCTCCTTGGCGAAACTCACCTTCGCGTCGGGCGACTTGGTGGTGGCGTTCTTCTTCCCGCGGTCGGAGCCGCCGGAACTGCCGGAGCCGCTGGAACTATTGGATCCACCGGGTCCGGTCGGACCGTCGGCGCGGCGGGCGCGGCGGCGACGCATCGCGTAGTTCGTGATCAGCAGCGCGGCGAGCGGTACTCCGGCGACCACGGTGCCGGTGAGAAAGCTCTGGTTCTGACGGTCGACCGAGTCGGTGTGCAACTTGGGCGGCTCGTGCGAGTTGTACGCCCCGCCGTATTCGTCCCGGCCCTGCTCGGCGCGCTGATGCGCCTGCCCCGAGGTGAGCACGTCGACGAAGCGCTGGAACGATTCGCGGGGCGTGGCGTCGTGAGGCATTTCGTACATGGTGGCCGTGCGGGCGTCGTCGGCGCCCGGCACGCTCACGCCGTACGCCTGGACGTTGTCCAAACCCAGCTCGGACAGGGAGACATACAGCCCCTTGCGCCCCAGCCGGTCGTGGACCTGGGCGAGCAGACCGGAATCCAGGCCGCCGACGGAGGTGTAGGGGAGGATGACCACGTACGTGGGAACGCCGAGCCGCCGGGCTTCCTTGGCGAAGGCGGGTGCCGTCGAACGTGGCACCACGCGGGGCAGTTCGTCGCTGATATAGACCGGATTGTCCCGAAGCTGCTCGGCGAGATACGCGGCCTGGGTCGGGGTGTCCGGCGCAACGGGCGCGGCGTGCACCGCCCCGGCGGCGAAGAGCACCGCCAACCAGCCCGTCACCAGCACGATTCCGGCGCGCAGCACCGCCCCCACCACCCCTCGTTCGTGTTGTCGCCACGACGCTACAGCTCCCGCACGCCGGCCGGTGAACCCTGTGGATAACTTCCCGGCAAAGCCCGTGAGCTGGGGGTTGGCGAGGCAGCGGCCGGGACGGGCGCTTCCCCCGCCCCCTCCCCCTCTCCCCCTTCGGGGGAGGGGGCGGGGGGTGGGTTCGGGGGTGGGGGGAGAGCCGTACCACGTACGGGGGTCAGGCAGATCAACAGCGCGAGGCTCAGGGAGAGGGCCAGCAGACCGGGCACGTCTGGTCGGCGGGTGGGCTGCGGGGTGTCCCGCGGGAAGCGGCGGGCGCCCAGGAGGAGGGCGGTCAGGCCGATCGGGACGTTGATGAGGAAGACCCAGCGCCAGCAGACCTGACCGAAGTTCCGGGACGCGGGCGGATGGGGTGCCGGCCGGGGCGGCCGGCCGACACCCCGAACCCCAGGGGCCTCAACCAAACTTGATGTCAGGGAGAACGAAGGACAACAAGCAGAACAAGGAAGAACAAGGAAGAACGAGGAGAGTAAGGAGAACGGGGAGAACGGGGAGAACGGGGAGAGCAAGGAAAACGAGGAGCGGGCGCCCGAGCGCCCGCAGCCTCACCCCTTGCTGACCGCCGCCAGGATCTCCGGGAGCCGGGCCACCACCCGGGGAGCGGCCAGGCGCAGCCCCAGGGCCGCGATGCCGAGCCCGTATACCGCGCCGGCCGGCAGCAGGACCCACAACAGGCTCTGCATGCCCGCTATATGGAGCCAGACGGTCAGCGCGATCAACGGGAGGCACAGCGCGGCGGCCGTCAGGAAGCCGCCGAAGAGGCTGATCCAGGCGATGCCGGCCTGGCCGGGCGCGACGTTCTTGTTGCCCTCCGAGGGGATCGAGTACGGGAAGAGCGCCGAGGCCATCGCTCCCGTGGCCAGCAGAGCGCCCAGGAGGGCCAGCGAGAGGCCGTAGACCTGCGGGAAGGCCGACCACGGGCCGACGAGGGCCGCGGTGCCGAGCACGACCAGGGTGACGTACGGGACGGCCACCAGCGCCAACGTCACCGCGCGGGCTCGCAGTTCCTGATGGGCGTCCCGCGCGCTGGAGATCGTCGAGGCCACCATCCAGAACGCCGAGGTGTCCTGCCCGAACTGGTTGTACATCATCATTCCGAGCAGCGCGGACGACGAGAAGGCGGTGTAGATGCTGCCGTTGCCCTGGACGGCCGAGATGATGGGGACCAGCAGGCCGAAGCCGAGCGCCGACGCCCAGGACATCTTCGACTTCGGGTCGCGCCAGGCGTAGCGCAGCGAACGCAGCATGACCGTGCCCGTACGGCCGCCGGGCAGCAGTCGCGCGAGGCCGCGCTCCCCGCTGCCGGAGCGGCGGGCGCCGTCCTTGTCCGCGGTCTGGAGCGTGGAGGAGTCCGGCGCCGTCATCAGGGTCGTCAGCATGCGCTGCCACCACCACAGGAGCAGGGCCAGGGCCGCCGCGGTCAGGGCGAGGCCGGCCGCCGCGCGCCCGTAGGCGGCGTGGCCGGCGTCGTCGACCGCGCTGATCGCGGAGGCGGGCGGCACCCAGCGCAGGACGTTGCGCAGCGGTTCCAGCATGGACAGGCCGTCCGGGCTGCCCAGCCGGCGGGCGGCGAGGTTGACGGCCTGGGCGCCGATCGCGATGAACAGGCCGCTGAGCACGGCGAGATCGCGGCCCCGGCGGCTGGTCAGCAGCCGCACCGAGGCGGTGGCGACGGCCCGCGCCAGGGTGACGCAGACCAGTACCACCAGGACGACGGCCAGTACGCCGACGGTCGCGCCCGCCGCGCCGTGCGCGACCGAGATGACCGAGCCGGTGACCAGCGTGAGCGTGAAGAGCGGGCCGATGCCGACCAGGGACGCCACCAGCAGCGAGCGGACCAGAGGGCGCGGTCGCAGCGGCAGCATGACCAGCCGGGTCGGGTCGAGGGTCTCGTCACCCGCGGGGAAGAACAGCGGCATCACCGCCCAGGCGAGGGTGAGGATCCCGGTGAGCAGGACGGTGAGCGCGCCGGCATGGGCGTTGCCGCGCAGCGCGATCAGCCCGACCACGAGACCGGCGGCGAACACCAGCGCGCCGACGAAGGAGATGACGTACGCGGCGGTGCGCCCGGCGGACTGGCGCAGGCCGTTGCGCAGCAGCGTCAGCTTGAGCCGTATGAAGACGGCGGTCGGTGACGCGGGGGCGGGGGCGGCTGCGGTGCTCATCGGGCGCCGCCGCCGAGCCAGTCGAGGTTCTTCCCGGCGCCGCGGTTCGCGCCGACCAGCTCCAGGAAGGCGTTCTGCAACGAGGGTGCGTCGCCGCGCACTTCGGCGATGGAACCCTGTGCCCGGATGCGCCCGGCGGCCATCACCGCGACCCAGTCACACAGGGACTCGACCAGCTCCATCACATGGCTGGAGAAGATCACCGTCGCCCCGGAGGAGGTGTAGCGCTCCAGGACGCCGCGGATGGTCTGCGCCGACACCGGGTCGACACCCTCGAACGGCTCGTCCAGGAAGAGGATTTCGGGGTTGTGCAGCAGCGCGGCGGCCAGCCCGATCTTCTTGCGCATACCCGTGGAGTAGTCCACGACGAGCTTGTGCTGCGCGCCGGACAGGTCGAGGACGTCGAGCAGCTGGTCGGCCCGCTTGTCCACCTCGCTCCCCGCAAGACCGCGCAACCTGCCTATGTAGCCGAGGAGTTCGCGTCCCGACAACCGCTCGAAGAGGCGCAGCCCCTCGGGCAGGACGCCGATCCGGGACTTCACGGCCACCGGGTCGCGCCAGACGTCGTGCCCGCCGATCTCGACCAGCCCGGCGTCCGGCCGCAGCAGGCCGGTCACCATGGACAGGGTGGTGGTCTTGCCCGCGCCGTTGGGGCCGACCAGACCGATGAAGTGGCCCGCCGGCAGCGTCAGATCGATGCCGTGGACGGCGGTCTGCTCGCCGAACTTCTTCCACAGGCCCTCGATGCGGACGGCGGGCGGGCCGCCTGCGGCGCTGCCCGGGGTCGTGACCGACCCGTCCCGTTCGTGCATTTCTTCCGGTTCGCTGGCCACGGCCTGCCCTTCGACGTCCCCGCGCAGGGGCCCGGTCGTGACCCCCGTCCGTGTCCACGATACGGGCAGGCGCCGACACCCCGACGGGGGCTGTGGATCAGCGGCTCCGGGCGGCCGCCGCGTCCCGCGCGCAGGCGTACGCCAGCGGGCTGATCAGCTCCTCCGCGTCGGGCAGCCAGCGGTTGCTGGCGGTGGGGCGGCGCGCCCACTGCACCGAGCCGTGCGGCCCCATGCGGGTCGGCGGGGCTGCGATGTACTCGCCCTCGCCGCGGCAGATCAGGTCCAGGGCGGCCGGCGCCCAGCCCAGGTTCCGCACCATGTCGGGCACCTTCGCCGCGGCGCCGGGCAGTACGAGGAAGAGCATCCGGCGATCGGGGGTGCGGGTCACCGGGCCGAGGGTCAGCCCCATCCGCTCCATACGGGCCAGCGCCAGGCACCCGGCGGTCTCGGGAACGTCGAGCGCCTCGAACGTCCGGCCCGTGGGCAGCAGGATCGACGCGTGCGGCTGCTTGCTCCACATCCGGCGGACGGCGGACGCGGTGCCGCTGGCCAGACCGGCCCAGCCGGGCGCGGTCGGATGGGCGCCGGGCGAGCTGCAACCGGCGGCGTCGCACGAGCAGCGCGGCCGCTCGCCGTCGTGCTCCAGCCATGCGCCGGGGAACACGTCCCAGTGGCGTTCTTCCGCGTAACGCACCGCAGTGTCGAGCAGCTGCTCGCCGCGCTGCTTGGGGATCTGCGAGGCTCCTGTGACTCCGATGGTCTCTTCCACGCAGAGGACAACTGCCCCTGTCACCAACGGTTACGGCCGAACGGGTGACAGCCCCGGCGCATCGTTCTCGCACGTGGGGCGCATGGATGCATCGATGGGGGCGCGTATGCGGCCGGGGGCCGGGGAGCGGGTAGCCACCTGCATGACGGGCGGAGAGGCCGCCCGGCGGCAGCCCGCGGGCAAAAGGGGAGCTCTGCGCCGCGGCGCCGCGACCGGTGCACGGACACCGCACGCCTTCCCCTCTCGTGGATCAGCGCTTCGCACCTCGGACTTCGGCCGTGGGACTTCGCTCGACGGCGCACGGGCTTCGTGCAATTCGCCTCGTATCCCGTGCATCCGCTGCAAAGCGCACGGCCCTGGTTCGTACCCCGCATATCCAGGATGTCTCGGATATCCGGGATATGTACGGGGAATTGATCGCGGGGAACGGCGTTCGCCGGTGAACGCGCAGCAGTAACAGCAGTACAGGGGGTACCACATGGCCGCCAGGCCACTCGTCGCGCGCCAGCCCAATGAGCGGCTGCAAGCGCTCATCCAGGAAGCCGCCTGCTCCAACGCGGGGCTGGCCCGTCGCGTCAACATGTGCGGCGCGGAGCACGGTCTCGATCTGCGCTACGACAAGACCTCCGTGGCCCGTTGGCTGCGCGGGCAACAGCCACGGGGCCGCGCCCCGGCCGTCATCGCGGAGGCACTCGGCCGCAAACTGGGACGTACGGTCACCATCGACGAGATTGGGATGGCCGACGGCAAGAACCTCGCGTCCGGGGTGGGGCTTCAGTTCTCGCCGACCGTCCTCGGGGCCATCGAGCAGGTCTGCGAGCTGTGGCGCAGCGACGTCGGGCGCCGGGACTTCCTCAGCGGCTCGACGGTCGCGGCCTCCGCGCTCGTGGAGCCCAGCCGGGACTGGCTGATCACCGGGGCGGACACCCAGGTCGCCCGCAACGCCGGTGCCAGAGTGGGCATTTCGGACGTCGCCGCGGTGCGTGCCATGACCACGGCGCTCAGTGAGCTCGACCACCGCTTCGGCGCCGGGCACGTCCGCCCGGTCGTCGTGCACTACCTCAACAGCGTCGTCTCCGGCCTGCTGGCGGGCTCGTATCGCGAGGCGGTCGGTCGGGAACTCTTCGCCGCCGTCGCGCGGTTGACGGAACTGGGCGGCTACATGGCCGTCGACACCGGCCAACCGGGCCTGGCGCAGCGCTACTACATCCAGGCGCTGCGGCTGGCGCAGGCGGCCGGCGACCGCGGCTACGGCGGCTATGTGCTCGCCGCCAGCATGAGTCATCTGGCCGCGTCGCTGGGTAATCCGCGGGAGATCGCACAGCTCGCGCGGGCCGCCCAGGAGGGCGCGCGGGGGCAGGTCACCCCCCGGGCGGAGGCGATGTTCTGCGCGGCCGAGGCTCGCGGGCACGCCCTGCTGGGCGACGGCCGGGCCTTCCAGACGGTGGCCGGCCGGGCGCTGTCCGCGATGGAGCGCGCCGAGGCGACCGCCGGCACGGGCGACGACCCGGACTGGATCGGGCACTTCGACCGGGCGTATCTGGCCGACGAACTGGCGCACTGCCACCGTGACTTGGGGCAGCCGGGACCCGCCGGGCAGCGGGCCAAGGAGGCGCTGGACGGCCATCCGACGGACCGCGCGCGGCGGCGGGCCATCGGGATGGTGCTGCTGGCCAGCGCCCAGGTGCAGCAGCGCGAGATCGAGCAGGCATGTCACACGGGCACGCAGGCGGTGGAGCTGCTGACCGGGCTGCGCTCGGACCGGGGCACGGAATATCTGGACGACTTCCAGCAGCGACTGGAGCCGTATCAGGACGAACCCGTCGTAAGGGAATTCGCCGCACGAATGGAGCTGCGCGCCGCGGCGGCGTGAGCAACGCCTCAGGAGCGCCGCGGAAGAGAGCGGAGACACGAGGAACAGGACAGAGAGGAGGAGGGGGCGCGAGGCGCGTTCGGCCCTCCGCTGCCGGGGCGGACCGGGATTCCGGCCCGCCCCGTATGCGGACGGCGCGCCCGGGCGGCGCCCGTGGGGGCCGAGGGGGTGGTGACCTGGACACATGGTCGAATGTCGCTGCGAACCGGTAGCGTGCAGCCGACGATCCCGTAGGTCTGCACGATGGTAGGAGTCCCGGTGACGCAGAGCGGACAGGGTCACGACCCGCAGAATCCTGCGGCCGGCCCGGCCAGAGAGGGCGTAGTGCTGCCCGCGAGCGGCGGCGACGGATGGGCGCCCGACCAGCAGGCCGCGCCGCCGGCCGGACAGCCGTGGGGCCAGCCCTGGGGCCCCGGCCAGCAGCCGCCCGCGCAGCAACCGGGATACGAGCAGGGGCAGCCGCAGCCGTACGGGCAGGCGCCGGGTCACGGCTTCCCCTCCGCCCCGTCCCCGGGACTGCACCCGGCCGCCCCGGCGCCGGCCCCGCTCCCGGAGGCGCAGCAGCAGCCCGCCGCCTCCCTGCCGCCGCAGAACCAGGGCTTCCCGCAGGGGCAGCAGTCGCTGCCGCCCATGCCGAGCGCGCCGCCCGCGACGCCGCCGCAGGCGCCCGGGCAGCAGGCCCCGGCGCCCGCCGCCCAGCACGCCGGCGCGCCGCTGCCGCCCGCCGCCGCGGACGCCGAGGCGACCGCCCTCATACCCTTCGGCGCGCAGGACTCGCAGCAGGCGTTCGCCGACCAGGGCGCGCCCGGCGCTCCCGCGGCCCCGTTCGGCGCCCTGCCGCCCGAGAGCGGACCGCCCGCCGCCCAGTCCCCGGCCCAGCAGTACCCGCAGCATCCGGACCCGTTCGGGCCGCGGGCCGCGGACCCGTCGGCCGCCTCCGGTGAGCTGGTCCGCGCGACCCGGCAGACCGGTGCGCCGCTGCCGCCCGCCGCCAACGAGGCGACCACCGTCCTTCCCCCCGTCACCGGCGGCCCCTCCGGTGCTGCCGCGCTGCCGCCCGAGGCGGCCGGCGAGTCCACCCAGCTGCTGCGGCCGGTCCGGCAGAACCAGCGCCCGGCGCAGGGGCAGCCGCTGCCGCAGTTCCAGCCGATGCCCGGCGCGGCGCCAACGGACGCTGCCGAAGCCACCCAGCTGCTCCCGCCGGTCGGCGGCGGCATGCCCGCCCCGCAGCCCGGTGCCGCCCCGTACGCCGCCGCTCCCGGTGCCCCCGGCGCCCGCGTGACGCCCGCCGAGTTCGAGGGCCTGTTCCGCGCCGAGCCGGCCGCGCCGGGCGCCGTCCCCGCGTCGGACTCCACCGCGCAGCTGCCGCGCTTCGAGGACCCCGGCCGCCCGGCGTACGGCCAACAGGGGGGTTACGGGCAGCAGTTCCCGCCCGGTGGCGGCCTCGACCAGCCCGCCGCCTACGAGGACGGTGGCGGCCGGGGACGTGGCAAGCTCCCCCCTGCCGTGATCATCGGCGTGATCGTCGTGGCGCTCGCGGGCGCCGGACTCGGCCTCGGCTGGGCGCTCAGCGGCAGCGGCGGCGACGACCCCGGCAAGAAGCAGGACCCCGGCACGAGCACCGCCAAGTCGGCGAAGGACAACGGGTCCAAGGCGACCGGCGACCCGGCCGAGGCCCAGGCCAAGGGGCTGGACGCGCTCCTCGGTGACAGCAACAACAGCCGCTCCTCGGTGATCGGCGCGGTGCAGAACATCAAGAGCTGCACGAATCTCGACGGTGCGGCCAAGGACCTGCGGTCCGCCGCCGGCCAGCGCAACGACCTGGTCACCCGCCTCCAGCAGCTCCCCGTCGACAAGATCCCGAACAGCGCCCAGCTGACCGCCGCGCTCACCAAGGCATGGCAGTCCTCGGCCGCCGCGGACAACCACTACGCGGCCTGGGCCGACGAGGCGGCCGGCAAGAAGGGCTGCGACGACGGCCACCCCAAGGGCGGCAAGGAAGCCGGGCAGGGCAACGCGGCCAGCGGCGACGCGACCAAGGCCAAGCAGGAGGCGGCGGGCATCTGGAACCCGATCGCCCAGAAGTACGGCCTGACGCAGCATCAGCCCGAGCAGCTGTGAACCACCGTACGGACGGGGCGGCTTAGGGGTCGCCCGGCCGGATGGAACCGCCCGGCCGGATGGAACCGCCCGCCCCGGTGGGCCCGTCCGGCCGACTGTCAGGCGCCGTCGTCCGTGCGCCGCCGCTCCAGCGTCAAGGTGACGTTCACGAAGCCGTCCTGGGCCGCGACCAGTTCGCCGTTGCGGACGACCTGATACGTCACCATGCCGTTGACGATGCGCGGGTAGTCCGTGACGGCCAGCATGTCGTCGTTGCGCCAGCGCAGCTTCGGCGTGAGACCGCCGGTGTCGATGGCGCGGTCGCCGCGGTCCAGAGTGGTCTGGAGGGCGTGCCCGGTGATGTCCTCGACGCCCGCCTCGTCGAGCTGCCGGATCACCGCGCTCAGCACCGTGTAGGCGATCCAGGTCGTCTGGACGCCCTGGTCGGCCGGGTCGATGCGGCTGTCGTCGAAGGCTTCCTCGTTGATGACCCGGCGCATCGGCAGCCAGCGCGGATCGCCGGCGACCGGGTACCAGCCGGTGATGTCCGCGCCCTCCAGTGGGCCGGAGGCGCCGCCCGTGCGGTTCACCGTCGACTGGTCGACGCTGCCCAGTACGGATGCCACCCGCACCTTCGGGCTCTGCTCCTGGAGCCGCCGGAAGGAGTCGAAGAAGGTGTCCGTGTGGTCGCCCAGGGAGGCGGAGACACAGGAACCGGTCGCCTCGCCGCCCGCGTCGGCCGTCCCGTAGACGGCCGGGTCCGCGCCCACCGCCTTCAGGGCGGCGGTCACCTGGGGCGAGTAGTCGGTGCCGTCCTCGGGCGCCTTGACGTCCTTGGCCGGGGCGCGGCTGCCGCTCTGCAGCCCGGCGTCCAGCAGCGACGGCATCTGGTCGCCCTGGATGCTGTCCGGGCGGACCAGCGCCACCCGCTTGCAGTCGCCGGCCAACTGGCGCCCGTTCCCGGCCAGTAGGGCGGCCTGGCCGCCGTTGATCGGATACGAGAGCGGGCTGGCGAACTCCTCGTCGGAGGCGCCGTACCCGCCGATGAACGGGATGCCCGCGACCTCCAGCGGGGACATGAACGAGCGGCCGTACTGGCTGTACGAGCCGACGACCGCCACCGCCCCCGCGTCCACCGCGCGCTGGGCGCACCGGGTGGCCTGCGCCGAGTCGTTGTGCTCGTTGCAGGTGAGGACCTTTAAGGGGTGGCCGGCTATCCCGCCGTGCGAGTTGACCCAGCGGGCGTACGCCTCCGCCATGCCCGGCATGCCCGGCATGTTGGTCGTCTTGGTGCCCTCGGGGGCCCAGGTCATCACCGTGACCGGCTCCTTGTCCCCGGAGCCCCCTCCGAGGACGGAGCCGCAGCCCGAGAGCAGCGACCCGACGACCGCCGTGCACACCGCTGCGGAGGCGACCGCGGAGGTGTGGGGGAAGGGGCGGGGGGAGGGGCGTCGCCGACCGGTCATGACTCGGCAGCCTGCCGCTTTGCCCGGAACGTGCGAGTGACGTCCGGGTAACGGGCAGTGACGGAGAGGTGAACTCCGGGGGGCCGCTTGAGATCATTGGGGCGGAACGTACGATCGAATGCTGTGCAAGGTTCGGAGAAGTCTTCCCGTCGCGGGCACCGCTCGACCACCATGGGCGGTATGCCACTCACTGACATGCCGTGGTGGCGCTGGCGCAGCAATGTGCGCTCCGCGCTGCACATGCTCTCCGACCCCGTCTTCCAGCAGCAGACCTGGCTGCCCGGTCGGCCCGGGTACGGAGACGTCACCGACGCCGTCTACCGGCTCGTCGAGGACACCTGGCTGGACAACTGGTCCGCCGACAAGTACGTCGGCACGATCTTCCGCGATGCCCAGGAGGCGCAGCTGGTCGACGCCGCCGTGCTGCGGGTGCTGCGGATCATGCACCAGGTGGGGGCCGACGCCCCGGTCACCGCGTACATGGAGCACCCCGGCTGGCCCGACGCCGTACGGGCCGCCCGCGAGGCGCATGTGCACCTGGCGGTGGCGGACGGCGAGAATCCGGACACCGTCCCGCACTCCCTCGAAGCGCTGGCCCTCATGACCGGCGCTCTTCAGGCCCCGGCGTGACCGCGCTCAGGACGCCCCGGTCCGGCCGGGTCCGCGGATATGCGACCCTATGAGGTCATGAGCGAGTCGCAGCCCACCCAGCCCGGTCAGCACGATCGAAACGACCAGTACGTCCTCACCCTGTCCTGCCCGGACAAGCAGGGGATCGTGCACGCCGTGTCCAGCTATCTCTTCATCACCGGCTGCAACATCGAGGACAGCCAGCAGTTCGGCGACCGGGACACCGGGCTGTTCTTCATGCGGGTCCACTTCAGCGCGGAGTCGCCGGTCACCGTCGACAAGCTGCGGGCCAGCTTCGCGGCGGTCGGCGACTCCTTCGCGATGGACTGGCAGATCCACCGGGCCGACGAGAAGATGCGGGTCGTCCTGTTGGTGTCCAAGTTCGGGCACTGCCTGAACGACCTGCTGTTCCGCTCCCGGATCGGCGCGCTGCCGGTCGAGATCGCGGCCGTGGTCTCCAACCACACCGACTTCGCCGAGCTGGTCGGCTCGTACGACGTCCCCTTCCACCACATCCCGGTCACCCGCGACACCAAGCCGGCGGCCGAGGCACAGCTCCTGGAGCTGGTGCGCAAGGAGGGCGTCGAGCTGGTCGTGCTCGCCCGCTACATGCAGGTCCTCTCCGACGACCTCTGCAAGGCCCTGTCCGGCCGCATCATCAACATCCACCACTCCTTCCTCCCGAGCTTCAAGGGCGCCCGCCCCTACCACCAGGCGCACGCCCGCGGGGTCAAGCTCATCGGGGCCACCGCGCACTACGTCACCGCGGACCTCGACGAGGGCCCGATCATCGAGCAGGAGGTCGAGCGCGTCGGCCACGAGGTCACGCCGGACCAGCTCGTGGCGATCGGCCGGGACGTCGAGTGCCAGGCGCTGGCGCGCGCCGTGAAGTGGCACAGCGAGCGGCGCGTGCTGCTCAACGGNCCACGAGGTCACGCCGGACCAGCTCGTGGCGATCGGCCGGGACGTCGAGTGCCAGGCGCTGGCGCGCGCCGTGAAGTGGCACAGCGAGCGGCGCGTGCTGCTCAACGGAAGCCGCACGGTCGTCTTCGCCTGACGCACCCCCTCGCGACGGCGCGGCCCGTCCCCAGGCCCGGGAACACCCGGCCAGGGGACGGGCCGCGCCACGTGTGGACCGCGGCCGGCCGCTCAGAGGCGGGACAGCGCCGCCGTCGCGAACAGCACGTCGCGGATCGCCTCGCGCTCGCCGTCCTGTCCCACCGCGGTCTCCTCGGGGGAGATGTGCCCGGCGGCCAGCTGGCAGAACTCGTCGCTGTCCAGGGCGATATGGGCGACGGTGCACTCCGGCGAACCCAGCGCCGCCGGGGAGTCCAGGGCTATGTACCAGTGGCCGCCGCCGTTGCCCTCGACCTCCAGATGGAGCGTGCGGCCCGGGGCGCCGGCCGCCACCAGCCCCTGCGCCGGCGCCGCGAGCCCGGCCCGCCGGCGGTCGGCCAGCGTGACCGGCAGCAGCCGGGCGGCGAGGTCCACCAGCAGGTGCAGATGCCCGGCGGCCGGCGGCTCGTACGGATAGTCCACCGCCTCCGCGATGTCCCCGGCGTGCACCCAGCACTCGAAGGCGCGGTCCAGGAAGGAGTCGCGCAGGGCGAGGCTGAACCTGCCGTAGGGCACGTTCAGTTCGGCGGCGCCGCCGCCGGCGAAGGAGACCGTTCTTATCAGGGCCTGGCTCTGCTCGCGCCACGGATCGTGGACGCCGAGCGGGCCCGTCTCCTCGCCCGCGCTGCGCCAGTACGCCTCGGTGCGGCGCCGCGGGCTCGGGGTGTCCGGCGGGGCCGCGGCGCCCAGCGGATCGGGCAGTCCGAGGGCCGTCGCGACCAGCCCGTCCACCGCCATCAGATGCCCGATGACCCCGCCGACCGTGGTCTCGCGCTCGACCGGCCGCTCACCGTCGAACCAGCGCAGCCGCACCGGCGCCCGCCACTCCGACTCGCCCATGTCCCGCAGCAGCGCGTCCAGTTTGGCGGTCTCCGCGTCGTACGGTGTCGCCCACTCGGGCACCGGAATGCGCGCCGGACGGCGGCCCAGGCAGCCCTCCAGCACCCGCGAGCGCAGCAGCGGATCGAGATCGAGGCTGTCCGCGGGGTGCAGCAGCCCCACCGCGTCGCGCAGCCGCAGCGCCTCCTCCGCGCAGGCGGCGCAGTCGGTCAGATGCCCCTCGACCGCGGCCGTCTCCTCCGGCGAGCAGGCGGCCAGTGCCCAGGCGCCGAGCAGCGACTTGAGCACCTTGTGCGGCGGGGCGCTGCCCGGAGCAGGGAGGGGCGGGTGGTGGTGCGGGTCCCGGTCGTCGTCGGTCACGGGGTCGTCATCGCTCTCGTACTCCGGATCGACGTCGTGGGGCGGGGCGGGGTCCGGCTCCGGGGCGGCACCGGGGTCCGGGGCGGGGTGGGGCTCCGGCAGTCCGTGCGGCAGGCCCGTGGTGGCGTCGCCGAGCATCTCGGCGAACGACGCGGGCGGGCCCGGCGGGGTGTCCGGCAGCGGGCCGCGGTCCTCCGCGGCGGGCCGCGGTGACGGTATCCGCGGCCGTTCACCGTGCTCTTCGGGGTGCTCCCGGTCGTCCCACTCGTCCGGGCCCCTCACAGCGACCGCCCAGGGCCCGGACCGGGCGGTGAGTACGGGCCGTGCGAGGGGCGGGCGGGATGCGCCCCCCGGGAGGCGGGGCGGCCGAGCGGGACCGCCGGCAGGGCCTGGTGGTTGTGCGCGGTGGACAGCAGCTGGAGGCCCAGGCGGAGCCGGCGCCGCGCCTCGTCCTCCGTGACGCCCAGGTCGGCGGCGGTCTGGCGGTAGTCCCGGCGCTGGAAGTACGCGAGCTCCAGGGCGTCCCGGAGCGGGGCGGGCATGGACGTGACGATGTAGTCGGCGCGGGCGGCGGTGGAGGCTTCGTGGATCTTCCGCTCCATCTCGGCGGGCGCCGGGGCGTCCTCGCCGCAGTCGCGTGCCGAGGCGGCCTCCGTCTGGCGCAGCCGCTGGACGGCCTGCTGGCGGGTGACCCCGGCCACCCAGGAGCGCAGCGAGCCCTGCTTGGGGTCGTAGGCGTCCGGGTGCTCCCAGATATAGCCGAACACCTCGCGGGTGATGCGGTCGGCGGCGTCCCCGTCGTCCAGGACGCGGTGGGCGAGGCTGTGCACGAGCGAGGCGAAGCGGTCGTAGAGCTCACCGAGCGCGGCCGCCTCGCCGCGGGCCAGCCGCTGCTGCATCCGCCTGTCCCAGCGCGGTGGTGCGTCGTGTCCCATGGGACCCCCATCCCTGCCCGTCGCGGCCGGGCTCACACCTCGGCCGCCGCCTTTCACCGTGACCTGTTGCGTCACTCCCGCTCACTCTCGTACCCGCCAGGGGCCCTCCGCGCACGATCGACCGTGCCCCACCCGAACCGGCGAGCCGCCGACCCCGTCAGCCTGTCCGGCGGCCGCCGGACCCCGTCCGTCCGCCGAATACGGTGCGTACGCACGCCGTGACACCGCATCGTGACACCGAATGTAGTGCGCGGATCCGACACCGCATGCGCCTTTGCGGCAAAGCCCGCCCGCAAGGGCGATGCGGATGGTAAGGGCGTGATGACGGTGTGGTGGTGATTCTCGATCGCCCGCAACCGAACCGAGACGGGATCCGATGGAAGCCGGTTGAAACGGAATGATGCGGACTGTTTGTGCGCGTTTCAACCCATGTGTTATGCGTGTGTGACCGGTTCCGGGCGAAAACCCGTCGCCCCGTGGGCATAGCCTTATGAGGGAACGGCCTGCCGCGCCAAGGATCCGGAAGAGTTTCGGGGGAGAGAGGCCGGGCAGTCGAGCCGGGGAAGGGTGGGTTCCGAGTGCAACGGGGGCGCATCCGGTCCGAAAGCGAGCGAAAGGCTTCGAGCGCGTGTCGTTGAAGGTGGCAGAGGACGAGAAGGGCCCCTGGGCCGTACTCCAGGTCTCCGGCGAGATGGACCTGGTCACGTCGCCTGCGGTGCGCCAGCATGTGCACGACGCGGTGGCCGACGGCCGGCGGTCCCTCGTGCTCGATCTCTCCGAGGTCCGGTTCTGTGATTCCAGCGGTGTCGGCGTGCTGATCGCCGCCCGCCGCCTGATGCGCTCCTGTCAGGGGCGGCTGCGGCTGATCCTGCCCGCCCAGGGGGCCGTCGACGGCTCCCACGTCAACCGCGTCCTCGCCGCGCTCGGCGTCCGCCGGCTCTTCGAGGTCTACCCCGACCTGCGCACCGCGGTCGACGAGACCGCGGCACCGCTGTCCGCCTGAGGGCCGCCCGGCTGTCCGCCTGAGGGCCGCCCGCGCCGCGGCCCCGGAAGGCCCCGCGGCCCCCTCGCCTTGGCCGTCACCCTCTCCCGTACGGGAGTTGTGCCCGTACGACGAAGCCGCCGTCGGACGTGGGGCGCGCCTCCAGCGTCCCGCCCAGGCTCTGCGCGCGCTCCCGCAGCCCCACCAGGCCGTGGCCGCCCCCGGGCAGCGCGGGCGCCGTCGCGGTGGCGTCCGGCGGCCCGTTGCGGATCTCCACCAGCAGCCCCGCTTCCGCCCCCTGCGCCGCGTCCGCCGGCCCCACCGCGTCGATCCGGACCCGCACCCGGGCCCCGGGCGCGTGCTTGCGGACATTGGTCAGCGCCTCCTGGACGGTGCGGTACGCGGCCCGCTCCACCGTCCCCGCGCCGCTGGGCCGGCCCGCCCCCGCCACGGCACCGCCCTCGTACGTGACGTCCAGCGCGCTCATCTCGATCAGTCGCGGCAGCTCGTCCAGGTTCGGCTGCGGCGCCAGCCCGCGCGCCTCCTGCGTGTCGCCGCCGGCCGCCCGCAGGACGCCGACCATGTGCCGCAGCTCCTCCAGCGTCCGGATCGACAGCTCGCGGATGGTCCGCGCGCCCGTACGGGCCACCTCGTCCGCCGTGCTGACCTGCACGGCGCCCGCCTGGAGGCTGATCAGGCTGACCTGATGGGCCACCACGTCGTGCATCTCGCGGGCGAGCCGGGCGCGTTCGGTGGCCTTCACCCGCTCCGCCAGCAGCCGGTCCTCGCGGCGCATGCTGCGGGTCAACTCCTCTATACGGGAGGCCAGTTCGCGGCGGGTGCGGACGAGCAGGCCGAGCGCGATCGGCGCTGCGGAGGAGACCGTCGCGTCGATCAGGACCTGGGTGTTCTCGCGGTACGCGGTCGGTTCGAAGTCGGAGATCGGGTACGGGAGGAAGTGCGCGGCGATCAGCAGCAGCGCGCAGCCGACGAGCCGCACGCGGCCGGGCCGGCGCACGGCGAGGGTGTAGAGGGCGATCATCGGCGCGAACCAGATGTAGCCGATGTACAGGCCCGGCAGGGTGACCAGGAACACCGGCAGCGGCCAGCGCCGGCGCAGCAGCAGCGCCGCCGCGGCGGTCACCGAGACACCCAGTTCCAGGGCCATCCCCAGCCCGTTGACCAGCAGTGCGTCGGCGATCGAGAGCAGCACCGGCACGACGACCGGGCCGATCCGGAGCAGCCACCGGGCCACCCGGCCGCGGGCGAGCGCCCGCACGCGGTCCCGCAGGCCCCGCCCGCCGCGTATCCGGGACGCACCGTCCCCGGAACTCACCACGCCCCCCGCGGATCCCCCGCCACCAGCCCCGCGCGGTCGGCGACGACGGCCGCCTGGATGCGGTTGATCCCGCCCAACTTGCCCAGCAGCGCGCGCACATGGTCCTTGACGGTGCTCGGCGCCAGCCCCATCCGGTCCGCGATCTGCGCATTGCCCAGCCCCTCGCCGAGCAGCGCCAGCACCTGCGACTCCCGCGGCGTCAGCCCGCTGACCGCACGGGCCGCCGCGGCCTGGTCCTCGGCCGTCAGATAGCCGCCGATCACCGCCCGGGTCACCCCCGGGTCCAGCACACTGCCGCCCGCCGCCAGCGTCCGCACCGCCCGCACCAGCTGCTCCGGATCCGAGTCCTTCAGCAGGAAGCCGGCCGCGCCCTCGCGCAGCGCCGCCGTCAGGTACTCCTGCGCGTCGAAGGTCGTCAGCATCGCCACCGCGGGCGGGTCGGGGGCGGCGCGCAGCCGGCGCAGCACGGTCAGCCCGTCCACGTCCGGCATCCGGATGTCGAGCAGGACCACTTCCGCGCCGCAGCGCAGCACCGTCTCCACGGCCTCCGCTCCACCGCAGTCCGCGACCATCTCGATGTCCGGGGCGGTCCCCAGAATCATTCGCAGTCCGGACCTGACGAGCCGCTCGTCATCCACCACAGCGACACGGATCACCGGCCGCCCCTTTCTCCTCCGCACCCATCCGAGCCCCCGGAACCGCCCGGCGCTGCGCGACTCCGTCCCCCTGCCGACGGGTCCCCCTCACGACGGCCCCGCACCCCCGCCGACCGGCGGGGGTGATCCCGCGACCTGTGGAGGATGCCGCGGGGAGCACCCGCGGGCAGAGTGGTTCTCATGCTGCACCACTGAAGAGGCCACAAGCCCAGGACGCGTTGCAGCTCACATCGACGGCCGCCGCGGCCCCCACACGCGGCGGCCGTTCCCGGCGTGCGGGGGCGGCCCGGAGGGGGACCTCTCCCGCACGGCCACGGGGGCTCAGGAGGCCCGGTGGCCGCCGTCTCCGCCGCCGTCCTCGTCCTCGGCGTCCGCCAGCCGCTCCCCTCGGCTCTCCGCGACGCGTACGGCGTCGTGCAGTGCCGTGCTGAGCTGCGCCGACAGGAACCGCAGCTGCCGCGCGTCGGCCGCCGGATCGTCGATCATCGCCCGCGCGTGCGCCAGCAGCCCGGCCCCCATCCGCAGTTGCAGTGCCTCGACCTCGTCGGCACGGCGGGAGACGAACCCGCCGCCCGCGCGGTCGGTGAGCAGATAGCAGCGCTGGCCGTCGGGCCCGCTCCAGGGGAGCAGGCGGGGGGTGCACGGCGTGGGCATGGGCGGCCTCCATCTACGTACTCGACAGGCCGGCAACGCTAGGCAGCCAGGCCCGGCGCGAACAGTGACGCCCGGTGCCACTTCACGCGGGCACTAGGACGCCATGTCCTGGTTGCGCCCGGAGCTGAACCGACCCACGTGCTACGCGTGCAGGTCGAGCCGGTCGGCGAGCTCCGCGAGGGGGGAGGCGCGGCGCCGTTCCCGGCCGCGGAGGTCGGCCACGAGACGGAGGCTTGTGGAGTGGTAGCGCATCCACTCCGGGGCCGTGCGCTCTGCGGTGAGCAGTGCCGTTACCGCGGCGTCGTCCTTGTCCAGGTCCGCGTAGGCCAGGGCGCGGTCGACATGGAACCGCGCGCGCCACGTCGGAGGCAGCGTGTGCAGCTCGGGTACCGTGCGCGCGGCGCGCAGGGCCGCGGCGCTCTCCTCCATCTCCACCAGGAAGTTGACCTTGGCCACGCCTGCGTTGGTCGGGCCGAACGGTGTCGCGTAGTCGAGCCGGTCCACGCTGATCCTGGCCGCTGCTGCGGTGGCTATGGCGAGCAGTTCGTGCACCGTGTCCCGTCGTTCCAGGCGGACGGCCGCGGTGGCCGCGCGGAGCAGCAGGATTCCCCACAGCGCCAACTCGACCGGCGGGGAGCGAAAGCCCGGCTCGATGCGCTCCGCCGCCTTCAGCGCGACGCGTTCGGCGTCGGCCAGCCGTCCCTGCTTCGTCAGGACCCAGGCGAGGCTGGAGAAGCCGACGGTCTCCAGGTGCGGGTCGTCCCCTTTGGCTGCTGCCGCCATCGCCCGTTCGAGGGCCGTGAACGCGGCGTCTTCCTTGCCCAGCGCCGTCAGGGTCGTCGCGGCGACCTGATACGCCTCGGCCAGTACCGACTGCGCCGCAGCCGCCTCGCTGCCCGTGGCGGCGTGGGCCACCGCCTTGGCGTCCTTGATCAACTGCGGTAGCAGCGCGCCGATTTCCGCCATCCGCCCCTCCCGGCGGATGCGTTCCGTCGACCGCAGCGCATCCTGCAACGCCGCGATGCCCGGCGGGTCCTCGGGGTCCGGTTCCTCACCCAGCAGCTCGGACACCGGGGAGACGGCCTGACGCAGCGCCAGGACGGATGGCTGGTCCCCCTCGCCGCGCACCTCGAACGTGGCGGGCTTGCCGACGAGCGCGGAGGGCTCCACGTCCAGAGCCTTGGCCAGCGCGTTGAGCGTGCTCAGCCGAGCCGTCTGCCGTACGCCCTGTTCGAGCTTGCGCACGATGTCGACGGACAACCCGGCCCGCTCGGCAAGCCCTTCCTGCGTCAGCTTGCGCCGTGAGCGCAAGCGGGCGATGCGGTCCCCGATGCCGGGTTCCTCGTGGAACAACTCCATGGCCACCCCCGCGAGACGGACGTACCGTCCACGCTACGCCTGCGCGGCGTGGGGGAACGAGTCACTCGGTGGTGGGAGGCGCGGCCTCGCCGTACGCCTCCGGGGCGCCGAACCCCCGTCCCGTGGCCAGGACGACGACCGAGGTCATGGCGGCCAGGCCGTAGGCGGTCGCGGTCATGGAGAGGGCGCCCTCGGGGGTTTCGAAGGACTGGTTGAAGAAGTCCGTCACGGTCAGCCAGACGACCGTGCGGACGGTGAGGTAGAGCTGCATCGCGGCGAAGACGAGGAGTGCGCCGCGCACGTCGCGGCGGGCGCGGAAGGCCAGCACGCCGAGGACGAGGAGGACGACCACCGAGCCCACGGTGGTGAATTCGCTGGACGCGGCCACGTTGAGGGTGCCGGGGACCGAGCCGTCGACGACACCGCGGAGGTAGCGGGCGGTGTCCATCTCGGGCGTCGTCAGGTTGCTTACGGTCAGGGCGAGGCGGGCCAGGCCCATGAGGAGGAAGAGGACGCCGCAGATGCGCGAGAGGCGGCGGGGGCGCCCCCTGGACGGCGGCGCGGCTCGGTGGCCGGCCCGCCACTGCTCCGTCGCGGGGAACATGGCGGCCAGTACGGTCACCGCGACCACCAGGCCCAGCACCCGGGTCGCCAGCGCCCAGCCGCCCAGGGGATCGGTGCCGTACCGGTCGCGGTAGGCGGCGTCGAAGAGACCGACGCCCTCGCGTACGGAGAGGGCGAGGAGCAGGAACCCGCACAGGAGGGCGGCGGTGCGGGCCAGGCGGCGGTGGGTGAGCGCGAGGGCGGCGGTCGCGAGGAGGGCGGCGGTGCACGCCCATTCCCAGGGGCCGACCAGTTGGGAGGCGGGGGAGGCGCCGGGGTTGAAGAGGCCCTCGATGAAGTCCCGGACCGTGCCGTCCCCTTGGATGATGCCGTAGACGGTCCAGCCGATCAGGGCGGTCGCGTAGAGGGACAGGAAGAGGGCGGTGGTGTGGTAGGCACCGTGGTGCTCCGGCGCGGCGCGGGCCGGGTCGGGGCCCGGACGGACGTCCAGCGCTGCGCCGTCCTGCATCGCCATGGCCGATCCCCGTTTCCGTGCTGCCTGTTGCCGTGCCGCGGTGTCCGCCGCCTCACTTTGTCAAGGACGGCCGGAGGGGCGGGGGAGGTTCCACCCCGTGTGTCGTGAGTTGATCATGGCGTATCGGGAGGCGGTCGGGTAAGGGCGGGGGCGGGTCGGGCTGCCGGGTCCGTGCACCGCGTGCGGCGGGCCGCCGCCGCTGCCGGGGCGCGGTTGCCACGGCGGACCGTGGCGCGCGGCCCGCCGGGTGGCGACAGTGGATCATGGCGGGCGCAGGTCAGGCGGGCCTTGCGGCGAACCCGGGGTAACCGGGGGGCCGTTCGGGGGGCGCCGGCCTCCGCCCGGCCCCGCCCGCCCCGGCTCCGTGCGGCAAGATAAGGCCATGGGGATCTTCGGGGGCGAAGGCCGGCTGATCGGTGGACGGTACCGCCTGGGCATACGGCTGGGCCGCGGAGGCATGGGGACGGTCTGGCGCGCCACGGACGAACTGCTGGGCCGTCAAGTGGCGGTCAAAGAACTTCACTTGGACGAGGACGCGGCGGAGCCCGAGGCGCGGGCGCAGCGGGACCGGGCGATGCGGGAGGCGCGTACGGTCGCCCAGGTCAAGCACCCGAACGTGATCGTGGTGCACGACGTGGTCGAGCAGGGCGGCCGGCCGTGGATCGTGATGGAGCTGGTGGAGGGCCCGTCCCTGGCCGACCGGCTGGCCGGCGGCGGCCCGCTGGCGCCCCGCGAGGCGGCCCGGATCGGGATCGCGCTGCTGGGCGCGCTGCGCGCCGCGCACACCCGGGGCGTGCTGCACCGCGACATCAAGCCGGCGAACGTCCTCATGGAGAACGGCACCGCGCGGGTCGTGCTGACCGACTTCGGGGTCGCCCAGGTCCCCGGCGTGACCACGCTGACCGACGTCAACGGCTTCGTCGGCTCGCCCGAATACACCGCGCCCGAGCGGATGTCCGGCCGCGGCGCGGGGCCGGAGGCCGACCTCTGGTCGCTCGGGGCGCTGCTGTGCGCCGTACTGAGCGGGGTGACGCCGTTCCACCGGGACTCGATGGCCGGTGTGCTGCACGCCGTCGTGTACGACGAGATCGAACTCCCCGAGGAGGCCCGGCCGTTGCGCGCGGTGGTCGGCGGCCTCCTGGAGCGCGATCCGCGGCGCCGGCTGGACGTCACCGAGACGGAGCGGCTGCTGCGCGGCTACCTCCGCACGGGGCGGGCGCCGGAGCGCGGCGGCACGGGCGGGCACTGGGGGTTCGGGCACGGCGCGGGGCGGGGCGGCGGGCCCGCCGGGGAGGGGGCCGCGGGGCCGGCCGCGGCGGCTGCGGCCGGGGCCGCCCCGCCACCGGGGCCCGGAGCGCCGCGCGACCCGTTCCACGACGGACCCGGCGGCGGCCGGCCCAGCGAGCACCCGCCCAGCGAGGACCCGTTCCACCCCGTGGGGGAGGACCCCTTCCGGCCCGGCAGCACGCCGGTGCTGCCCGGTCCGGACGACGCGGCGCCGCCGACCGGCGCCCGACCCGGGGACACGGCCCCCGACCGGCCGCCCGCCCGCGCTCCCGCCCGCCGGACCCCCGGTGTGCCCATCCCGGCGGTCCTCGACGACCGGGCGCTGGCCGCCGCCGCCCGCCCGCACACCGGCCGCACCCGCCTCGCGCTGCTGATCGCGGGCGCCGTGGTCGTCGTCGCCGGTGTCACCGCGGGCGTCATCGCCCTGGTGGTGAACGGGACCGGCGGTGGCGGGACCGGTACCGGCCCGCACCCCGGTGGCTCCGCGCAGGCGACCGGCCGGAAGGGGGCCACGAGCCCGGCGGCCACCGCCTCGCAGCCCGGCCCCCCGGTCACGGGCACCACCGTGCCCTCCTCGGGGGACGGCGACACCGTCCCGGCGGGCTACCGGATGATCGAGGACCCGGACGGCTTCGCGCTGGCCGTCCCGGTGGGCTTCACCCGCTCCTACGAGAACTCGCGGGTTTACTACTACTCCGAGGGCAAGCGCTTCCGGATCGGCGTCCAGCTCCAGAAGACGGTGCCGGAGGGGCCGCTCGGCGCGATGCGCACCGCGGACGCCAAGGGCCCCGCCGACTACCCCGGTTACCGCGACGGCCAGGTCACCGAGACCACCCACAACGGCTTCCGGGCCGGGCTCTGGGAGTTCGCCTGGGACGGCAGCGCCCACGACGCCGGCGCGCGCTATACGTACGACCTCAGCTGGAACGAGGACGGCAGGATGATGGACGTCTGGATCTCCTCGCCGATCGCCTCGCGCATCGAGGCCAGGCGGCACTTCGACGCCGCGGTCGCCACGTTCCGGCTGAGTGGCCGGTGAGCGGACGGCCGGTGAGCGGCCGGGCGGCACGGCCCGGGGGCCCGGGTACGCGGGGACGTGGGGCGGCGGGCCGGCCGCACCGTATCCCCCCAGCCCAGCACCATTGCGGCCAGCGAACACTGGCGCGATGGTGTGTGCGCCGTGAAAACCTGTTACTGCCGGGTACACAAAGCGTCCCCGGAGGCATACGCTCGCCCGCATGACGGACTCGCAGGACGCCGGATCGTCCCCCCTTCCCGACTCTGCTGGTACGGGAGGTGCCCCCGCCGCCACCGCCGAGGCCCCGCAGGAGACCTCCCCCGAGGCCCCCGCCGCGCCCGCCGGAGGCAACCCGGTCGCGGTCGCCGCACCCGGCACCCGTACGGCGGCCGACGTGGTCACCCCGGAGGTGGCCGCCCGGCTCACCCGCGACGTGGTGGCCGGGGGAGGGCGGACCGCGAACCACGCCCCGTTCACCGGCGAGAAGCTGGCCGACCTGCCCGAGTCCAGCCCCGAGGACGTCGCCCGCGCCTTCGAGCGGGCCCGCGCCGCCCAGGAGCGCTGGGCGAAGGTCCCGGTCAAGCAGCGCGCCGCGGTCCTGCTGCGCTTCCACGACCTGGTCCTGCGCCGCCAGGCCGAGGTGCTCGACCTGATACAGCTGGAGACCGGCAAGGCGCGGCTGCACGCCCATGAGGAGGTGCAGGCGGTCGCCGTCGCCGCCCGCCACTACGGTCGCAAGGCCCCCGCCTACCTCCGCCCCAAGGGCCACACCGGTGTCGTGCCGACCCTCACCAAGGTCACCGAACTCCGCCAGCCGCGCGGCGTCGTCGGGCAGATCGCCCCCTGGAACTACCCCTTCGAGCTGACCGTCGGCGACGCCCTGCCGGCCTTCGTCGCGGGCAACGCCGTCGTCATGAAGCCCGACACGGAGACCGCGCTGACCGCCCTGTGGGCCCGTGAGCAGCTCATCGAGGCCGGGCTCCCGGAGGACGTCTGGCAGGTGGTGATCGGCGAGGGCCCGGTCGTCGGCCCCGCGGTCGTCGCGCACGCCGACTACGTCTCGTTCACCGGCTCGACCCGGACGGGCCGCGAGGTCGCCCAGGGCGCCGCCGCCCGCCTGGTCGGCGTCTCCCTCGAACTCGGCGGCAAGAACGCCATGTTGGTACTGGACGACGCCGACGTGGAGAAGGCCGCCGCCGGCGCCGTCCGCGGCTGCTTCTCCTCCGCGGGCCAGCTGTGCATCTCCATCGAGCGGCTCTACGTCCACGAGTCGATCGCCGACGCCTTCGTCGAGCGGTTCGCCGCCCGTACGAAGGCGATGCGGCTGGGCAACGCCCTCGCGTACGGCGCCGACATGGGTTCGCTGGTCGGCGAGCGCCAGCTGGAGACCGTCACCCGCCATGTCGACGAGGCCGTCGCCAAGGGCGCCCGGCTGGTCGCCGGCGGCCGGCCCCGCCCCGACATCGGCCCGCTCTTCTACGAGCCGACCATCCTGGACGGCGTCGAGGCGCCGATGGCCGTCTGCGCCGAGGAGACCTTCGGCCCGGTCGTCTCCCTCTACCGCTTCCACGACGAGGACGAGGCGGTCGCGCTCGCCAACGCCACGCCGTACGGCCTGAATTCCAGCGTCTGGACCAAGGACGGCCGGCGCGGGCGAGCGGTCGCGGCCCGGCTCCGCACCGGCACGGTCAACGTCAACGAGTCGTACGCCGCGGGCTACGGCAGCGTGCAGTCGCCGATGGGCGGTATGGGCGACTCGGGGCTGGGCCGCCGGCACGGCTCCGAGGGCATCCTCAAGTACACCGAGGCGCAGACCGTCGCCCAGCAGCGACTGATGCCGCTGGCGCCGGCCTTCGGGATGGACGACGAGAAGTACGCGCGGTTCATGACCCGCAGCCTGCGCGCGATGAAGGCGTTCCGGTTGCGCTGACGCGGACGATCAGCCCCTCGTCACCAGCCCCTCCGGCGGGAAAATCCAACCCCTCCGGTGGGTAATTCCAGCCCCTCCGGCGACTGAGGAGCGGGGTCCGGGGCGGAGCCCCGAATACGGATACGGAGGTACCGGTGCCACAGGAGAACGCTGCTCAACACCAGGAAGCCGGCGAGGAGCACGCCGGCTACGACTACGACGTCCTCGTCATAGGCTCCGGCTTCGGCGGCTCCGTCTCCGCACTCCGCCTGACCGAGAAGGGCTACCGCGTCGGCGTCCTCGAAGCCGGCCGGCGCTTCACCCGCGAGACGCTGCCGAAGAACTCCTGGGACCTCAGGAACTACCTGTGGGCGCCGGCCCTCGGCCTCTACGGCATCCAGCGCATCCATCTCCTCGGCAACGTCATGGTGCTGGCGGGCGCCGGGGTCGGCGGCGGCTCGCTGAACTACGCCAACACCCTTTACGTACCGCCCAAACCGTTCTTCGACGACCCCCAGTGGAAGGACATCACCGACTGGCAGGCGGAGCTGAAGCCGTACTACGACCAGGCCCGGCGGATGCTCGGCGTACGGCTCAACCCGACGATGACCCCGTCCGACGTCCATCTGAAGGCGACCGCCGAGGCCATGGGCGTCGGCGACTCCTTCCACATGGCGCCGGTCGGGGTGTTCTTCGGGGACGGCAGGGACGCCTGCGACGGGGACGGGGCAGACGGGGACGGAGCCGGCGGGGACGCGGCGGTGCAGGCGCCGCCCGGCGGCGAGGTCGCCGACCCGTACTTCGGCGGCGCCGGCCCCTCCCGCAGGGCGTGCACGGAGTGCGGCGAGTGCATGACCGGCTGCCGGCACGGCGCGAAGAACACCCTCAACGAGAACTACCTCCACCTCGCCGAGCGGGCCGGGGCCGTCATCCACCCGATGACCTCGGTCGTCGCGGTCACCGAGGACTCCCGCGGCGGCTTCGCGGTCCGTACTGTGCCGACCGACAACAAGAAGAAGGGCGCCGGCCAGACGTTCACCGCCCGCCGGGTGGTCATGGCGGCCGGGACCTACGGCACCCAGACGCTGCTGCACCGGATGAAGGACTGCGGTCTGCTGCCGTACCTCTCGCACCGCCTCGGCGCGCTGACCCGCACCAACTCCGAGGCCCTGGTGGGCGCCCAGACCGACGACCGCCGCTATCGCAGGCAACACGGCGCGGACCGGGTCGACTTCACCAGAGGCGTGGCGATCACCTCGTCGATCCACCCCGACGAGAACACCCACATCGAGCCGGTCCGGTACGGCAAGGGCTCCAACTCCATGGGCAGCCTGACGATCCTCCAGGTCCCCTACCGGCCCGCCGGCCGCGTCCTCGGATGGCTCGGCAACATGGCCCGCCACCCACTGCTCGCCCTCCGCTCGCTCTCCAACCGCCGCTGGTCCGAGCGCACCATCATCGGCCTGGTGATGCAGTCCCTGGACAACTCCCTGACGACCTACCGCAAGCCGAGCGGCATCGGAAAGGGCCTGCTCACCGCCCGCCAGGGCCACGGCGCCCCAAATCCCAACCAGATCCCCGAGGCCACCGAGGCCGCCACCCTGCTCGCCCAGGAGATCAACGGCTTCGCGGGCAGCAACGTCGGTGAGCTGATGGGCACTCCGCTCACCGCCCACTTCCTCGGCGGCTGCCCCATCGGCGCGGACGCCGACCACGGCGTCATCGACCCGTACCACCGCCTCTACGGACACCCGGGCATATCGGTCGTAGACGGCGCCGCGGTCTCCGCCAACCTCGGCGTCAACCCGTCGCTGACCATCACCGCGCAGGCCGAACGCGCCATGTCCCTCTGGCCCAACAAGGGCGAACCGGACCGCCGCCCGGCCCCCGGCCGCCCGTACGCACGCCTGGCCCCGGTCGCGCCGGTCCGCCCCGCGGTCCCCGAGAAGGCGTTCGGCGCCCTCAGGCTGCCGTTCCTGTCCGTACCGCCGGTGCCGCCCAAGAAGTAGCCCGCACAGCAGGCCCATAGCGAAGGGCCCCGGGGATCCATCCGCGAGGGGGGGATGCGGACGGCCACGGGGCCCTTGGCTTTCGGTGCCGGCGTCAGGGCAGCGCCGGCACCGACGGGCGGCGCTGGGGGGGGTAGCGCCGCTGGCTTGTCGGTGGTGCGGGGTGAAGCGGGGGTGCGAGGTGTTCCGGGCGCGAGCTGGTCGGACCAATGGCAGGCGAGGCAAAGGCCCGTACCGGACGCGGTAAGCGGTTCGTCAAGCATCGTCCTGGATGCGCCTCACCCGGCGCAACCGTTTCGACCGGATGCGGTCGGTCCCGGGCGTCCCCAGGACCGACCACCCCATCGGTGTGACCGGGCTGCTGTCCCCTGCTGACCGGCCACGGCACCGGAACGAGGTCCCACGACACGGACCGCTGCCAGCGGCCGGCGTCTCATCGCTCCGGCTTTCCGCCCGTGGGGCGGCGTCTACGCGTAGTCCTGCAGGCCGCGCCTGGCTGGCGTGGCACCGGGAACAACGACCCCTCTCGGCGGCCGGTCACGCGCCGTACGGGTGAGTCGGCAACCGAACTCAGATGCGGCAGCTGCGCCGGGCGCACACCCGCGTGGCCCGCGCCGCGGCCCGCTTCCCGGACGCCTCCCGCACCCCCGCGCACCGCTCGAATCCGGCCACGCCCGACCGGCGTCGTCGATCAGATCCGGCCGCGGGAGAGCTCCAGCAGGGTCATCGCCAGCGCGGTGCCCGGCTTGCCGAGCTGATCGCGGTAGTGGGCCAGGATCTCCATCTCGCGGGAGAGGCTCACCCGGCGGCCGCCGGAGGCGAGCCGCTCGCGCTGGACGAGCGTCGAGACGGCCATCCGTTCCTGTACGAGCCCGATGATCCGCCCGTCGAGATCGTCGATCCGCCGGCGCGCGTCGGTGATCACGCCGACCGGTTCCGGGGTGTGCGCGTCGGTGCCGGGGGTGACCGGGGCGGTGGCGGTGGCGTTCGTGGTCTCGCTGCTCATTTCCGTGTCTCCTGAGGTCGGGGTTCGAGAGCCCCCGGGAGCTGCGGGCCGGTAGACGGTCCCGGACACGGACAGGCGCCCCGGACCTTGCGGCCCGGGGCGCCTGGGGAAGTCGCTTGTCAGTCGATCAAGCAGCACGACCATGGCAGCCGGACGGGCCGGTGCCATAGGTAAAAGCGAAGGTCAGCTGCTGGGACATGGCCCTCAGTATGAGCCCGTTAGAATCGAAAGTCCAACCCTTGCTCCACACCGCCGGAAGGCCGCCGAAGTGCCATCAGCGCCCCCTGCCGCTGCCCCGGACGTCGTCCTCGTAGTCGACTTCGGCGCACAGTACGCCCAGCTCATCGCCCGTCGGGTCCGCGAGGCCCGGGTCTACAGCGAGATCGTGCCGTCCACCATGCCGGTGGCCGAGATGCTCGCCAAGAACCCGAAGGCGATCATCCTCTCCGGCGGTCCCTCGTCGGTCTACGCCGAATCCGCCCCCAGCCTGGACCGCTCGCTCTTCGACGCCGGCGTCCCGGTCTTCGGGATGTGCTACGGCTTCCAGCTCATGGCCACCACCCTCGGTGGCACGGTCGACAACACCGGAGCCCGTGAGTACGGCCGCACCCCGCTGGCCGTCACCAAGCCCTCCTCGACCCTCTTCGAGGGCACCCCGGCCGAGCAGTCCGTCTGGATGTCGCACGGCGACGCCTGCTCCGCCGCCCCCGAGGGCTTCACGGTCACCGCGTCCACCGACGTCGTCCCGGTCGCCGCCTTCGAGAACGACGAGAAGAAGCTCTACGGCGTCCAGTACCACCCCGAGGTGCTGCACTCCACGCACGGCCAGCAGGTCCTGGAGCACTTCCTCTACCGCGGCGCGGGCATCGAGCCGAGCTGGACCACCCACAGCGTGGTCGAGGAGCAGATCGCCGCGATCCGCGCCCAGGTCGGCACCAAGCGCGCGATCTGCGGGCTGTCCGGCGGCGTCGACTCCGCGGTGGCCGCGGCCCTCGTCCAGCGGGCCATCGGCGACCAGCTGACCTGCGTCTACGTCGACCACGGCCTGATGCGCAAGGGCGAGTCCGAGCAGGTCGAGAAGGACTTCGTGGCCGCCACCGGCGTCCAGCTGAAGGTCGTCGAAGCCGAGGAGCGCTTCCTGAACGCGCTGGCCGGGGTCAGCGAACCCGAGCAGAAGCGGAAGATCATCGGCCGGGAGTTCATCCGCGTCTTCGAGCAGGCGCAGGCCGAGCTGGTCGCCGAGGCGGGCGCCGAGGGCGAGGAAGTGGCCTTCCTGGTCCAGGGCACGCTCTACCCGGACATCGTCGAGTCCGGCGGCGGCACCGGCACCGCGAACATCAAGTCGCACCACAACGTCGGCGGACTGCCCGACGACATCGAGTTCGAGCTCGTCGAGCCGCTGCGCCAGCTCTTCAAGGACGAGGTCCGGATGGTCGGCACCGAGCTGGGCCTGCCGGACGAGATCGTCCAGCGCCAGCCGTTCCCCGGCCCCGGCCTGGGCATCCGCATCGTCGGCGAGGTCACCAAGGACCGCCTCGACCTGCTGCGCGAGGCCGACGCGATCGCCCGCGAGGAGCTGACCGCGGCCGGCCTGGACCGCGAGATCTGGCAGTGCCCGGTGGTCCTGCTCGCCGACGTCCGCTCGGTCGGCGTCCAGGGCGACGGCCGCACGTACGGCCACCCGATCGTGCTGCGCCCGGTCTCCTCCGAGGACGCCATGACCGCGGACTGGACCCGGATGCCGTACGACGTCCTGGCCCGGATCTCGACCCGGATCACCAACGAGGTCGCGGACGTGAACCGCGTCGTCCTGGACGTCACCAGCAAGCCCCCGGGCACCATCGAGTGGGAGTGAGTTCCCGCCGACGTCGATGACATGCGCCGCCGCCCGCTCGTTCGGGTGGCGGCGTTGTCGTTCCCGCTCGGTACGCTGGCTGCACAGGCGAGACTCCGTCGCATGGCAATGGGAGCGATCGTGAGCGCCGCACCCGAGTACGAGCCGGACGAGCGGTACAACTACCCCGTCCCGCCCCCGCGCGGCTCGACCGCGGACGACCTCGACCGGCTTCCGGACCTTCCTCGGCCCTGGTCTCCGCAGGAACCGGAGGGTAGCTTCCGCCCGAGCGCTGTGAGCCGTACGCGCCAGGAGGAGAACCGCGATGCCCGAGCCGACGCCGATACCCACCGAGCAGCTGCAGTTCGCGATGCCGCCGACGCACGAGAGCGTCGAGGAGGAGCGCAGACACCGCAAGGAACGCCTGGTGGCGGCGCTGCGCCTCTTCGGGCGCCTGGGGTTCGAAGAGGGCGTCACGGGCCATATCACCGCGCGTGACCCGGAGTTCACCGACTGCTTCTGGGGCAACCCCTTCGGGATGTCGTTCTCCCTCCTGACACTGAGCGATCTGATCCTGGTCAACAGCGAGGGGCAGGTCGTCGAGGGCCGCCACCACGTCAACCAGGCCGCGTTCGCCATCCACGCGCAGATCCACCGGGCCCGCCCGGACGTCGTGGCCGCCGCGCACAGCCACTCCACATACGGCCGGGCCCTCGCCGCCCTCGGTGAACCGCTGGACCCGATCAGCCAGGACGTCTGCGCGTTCTACGAGTCGCACGCCTTCTACGACGCCTACAGCGGCGTCGTCGTGGACGAGGAGGAGAGCCGCCGGATCGCCGCCGCGCTCGGCCCGCACAAGGCCGTGATCCTGCGCAACCACGGGCTGCTGACGGTGGGCGACTCGGTCGACGCGGCCGCCTGGTGGTTCCTCACGATGGAGCGGTGCTGCCAGGTGCAGCTGACGGCGAAGGCGGCCGGAAAGCCGGTACTGATCAGCCACCACGACGCCGTCCGCACCCGGGAGCAGCTGGGCAGCGACCTGGTCGCGTGGATCAACTACCAGCCGCTGTACCAGCAGATCGCGCGCAGTGAGCCGGACATGTTCGGCTAGCCCCGCTCGACCTGGGAGCCGGAGGGCGGCGCCCGGCGAGGCGCCGCCCTGCGCCTCAGACGTGCGGGAACAGCGCGAAGAAGGGGTCGGCGGCGGTGGCCAGACCTCGGCTGAAGGGCGCGTCGAAGTCCCACACCAGGAACAGCAGGAAGGCGATCAGCGCACTGAAGACGCCGGCCATCAGCAACTCCCGCCCCGAGCGCCGGATCTGGAGCGTGAACATCACGCCGATGGAGATCACGCCCCCGGCGATCAGCCCGAACCACACCACACCCGGGAGCGTCGGTTCGACCGCGTCGGCACGGGCGCTGCGGGCCCCGTTCGCCACCCCGACCTGGTCGACGACGGGCTGGTAGGACTCCCGCTCGTAGTCGTCGCGCGGGTGGTAGTCGATGACATCGGCCCGCACCCTGTCCAGCAGGTCCGCGCTGTGCTGCGTCAGCTCGCCGCGGTCGGCCATCACCGGCCATTCCTTGTGGACGACGTCGCCGACGTAGGAGTTGACGTCGGTGCGGATCCGGTCCCGTACGGGCGCCGGCCAGGCCCGCACCCGTTCGCTGACCTCGTGCAGCGCCTGGGCCTCGGTCCGTACGGTGTCCTCGGCGGAGCTCTTGGTCTCCCAGACGCCGGCGATGGCGAGGCCCAGCACGATCGCGTAGACGACCCCCACCATCATCGTCAGGTACTCGATGACATCGGGTGTTTCGTTCGGGTCGTCGTCCTTGCCGACCCGGCGCTCCTTGAGGACGGTGATGGTCAGGACGACGCCGCAGACCGCGGCCATGGCGATGGTCAGTACCAGCCATTGCGACATGGAGACCTCCTACGAGGAACTGCGCCCGGCGGAACGGGACGCGGAGCGCGAACGGGGACGGAGGGCGGCGGCGGCCAGCAGCGCCGGCGTGGTGACCAGCAGCGTCCTGGTCACCACGGAGTGCCCGTGGGGCGGTTGGGGGCGCACCGGCGAGTAGCTGCGCGGCATGGCCGGGACGGGCGCTGCCAGCTGCCGGGCCGGGGTCGGGGTGGCCGGCGGCGGGTCCGCGGGGGTGGGCCGCCGGTACGGAGTGGGCGGCGCTGGCCGCGGCGTGCCGGCGGGCGCCGGAGTGCGCAGCGGGCGCGGTCGGGGAGCCGGGGCGCGGCTCGGCGCCGGGGGCGGTGCGGGTGTGAACGTCGGGGCGGGCCTGGGTCTGGGCGTCGGCTTGGTGCAGGGGATGTGCCAGCCGGGCGGCACCGGGAGATCGGTCGGCAGCCGGACCGGCGGCGCGGTCCCGGCGAACGCGCAGTTGTCCCCCGGCGGTTGACGGAGCGGTCCCGGACGCGCGGCGGCAGCGGGCGCTGCCCCGAGGTTCAGCACCGCGGCGAAGCCGGCGGCCGTGGCGAGGCCGGTGAGCACGGCCCCCGCCAACACGAGCGCCCCCTTCCTCCCCGGCTCTCCGCCGCGCCGACCGCCATCGGCACCCGTACCGGCTCCGCTCACTGCGTCGATTTCGTGAGATTCGTGTATCTCGCGCACGGCGGGAAGTTTGCGCAGCTCTCGGCCCGGCCAGCCTTCGAGCGACGCCGATTCGCCCGAACGGGGGAAGCGTCGGGAATGCGCGTCCGGGTGGGCACCGCACCCCGTGTCCCGCCGAACGGGCCGTTGTACGTCAACCCGCCGCCGCCCGCCGCACCGTCCGCCACCTGGACGATGAGGGGTCGGACCCCGTATCTGAGGCACAATTCGCCGTCTAGGTAGAGAAGTTGGGACGAGCGGCGGCGGGGCGGTACGGACGTGTCGGTGGATTCGGCGAGGAGGGTGGCCGGAATGGTCGGGCCGGGGGGTGGCGGACGGCCCGGTGACGGCGGTGTGTGCCGGTGCGGACGGTGCCCGCACGGTGCCCGTGAGGGGCACCGGCAGGCGGTCGCCGCCTTTGCCGCGCTCCGCGAGGACTTCGCCGCCGGGCGCGGGGTGCCGGCCGGACTGGCGCACTCCGCCGGCGCCGCCCGCCAGTGGGTCTCGGACGAACTGACCCTGTCGGCCCGCGCGTTGGCCGAGCGCGCCGCGGCCGAGGGAGCCGGCTGGCCGGGGGCCGTCCAGGGGCGCACCCTGATGGCGGTGTGGGCCGCGGTGGTGGCCCTGTTGCTCGGGCAGGCGCTGACCGCCATCGGGACGGGCTGGACGACGTCCCGGACGGCCGGACTCACCGCGGCCGTCGTGCTCGCGCTCGGGGCGACCGCCGCGGCCTGGCGGCACCGCGCGCACGGCGGCGCACTGGCGCCGGTGATCGGCGAGGACCGCCGGTTCTCCACCTCCCGCGCGGTCGCCGCCGGGTGGGTGCTGGCGGTGCTCTACGCCGTACTGATGCTCGCCGTCCAGCTCGCCGCGGCATCCGGCCCGCACCAGCGGCGCCGTCTCCTCTCCGGACTCGAACTCAACTCATCCGGCGGGCTGTTGTCCCTGCTCGCCGTCGGGTGCGGGGTGGCGGTACTGGCGTACGGCCTGACCGCCGGGCGGATCCGCTCCGGACGCGTGCAGAAGGTGCCCGCCGAGCGCCCGCGGGCCGCGGACCTGCTGGCGGACGACGCGGGGCGCGGCAGCCTCACCGATGCGCAGTACGCGCTGCTGAACGCGTCCCTGCTGGCCCTCACCCTGGTACGCCTGGCCACAAACCCCGATCAACTGCCCTCCGTCCCCTGGGGGTTGGTCATCCTGGCCGTCCTCTCCGGTGTGACATACCTGGCCGGGAAGAGCGTCGCCGGCGGCCGGCCGGTCATCCTGTCGGTCGTACGCTCCAGGGAGGTCGGCGATCTCGCCGCGCCGATCCGCACCGGCGACGACATCGAGATCCGCGGCACCGGCTTCGTCCCGCCCGGCGCCGGCGCCCCCGACCGGCTGGCCCGCACCGTCGTACGGATCGGCGCGGTCCACGTACCCGTCCCGCTGGTTCCCGTGGCCGGCGGCTTCGCCAACCCCACCGACGGGGTGCTGACCGTGCCGGTGCCGGTGGACGTGGAGCCGGGCACCGTGGAGGTCCGCGTCATCACCGCCGCCGGTGTGGAAACGGCCGGTTACCGTATCGACGTCCTGGACTGATCGATGCCCAGGACCGGGAAGCCGTAGCGGCTGAGGACAGGCACCACGGGCAACCACCGGACCCACACCGCGACGGCGGGTCCGGCAGCCGCCGCGACCCGCTCCGCGGAACATCTCGTCGCGCACATGTACGTACACATCTCGCCATGCGGTGCGGACGACGGCACAATCGGCTCCTCCCGGTGGCAACGGAGAGGCGGACGTCATGGTGCACGCGAATCGCACACGCGGTTCCGACTTGGGAGGCGCGGACCTGGGCAGCGCCGGACTGCGCGGGCGGTGGGCACGCCACGCGCTGTGCCCGCTGCGGATCTTCCTGGGCGCGACCTTCCTCTACGCAGGGCTCGACAAGCTGACGGATCGGGCGTTCCTGGCCGCGAGCGGCTCCGGATCGCTCGGCGCACTGCTGCGGCAGGTCCATTCCACGGCCGCACTGCCGCAGCTCGTGGCGCTGGCCCAGAAGAGCCCCGTGGCCGTCGGCTATGCGATCGCCGGTGGTGAGCTACTGGTCGGCGTCGGCATCCTCGTCGGGCTGCTGGGACGCCTGGCCGCACTCGGCGGCGCGCTGATCTCGCTGACCCTGTGGCTCACCGTGAGCTGGCAGACCCACCCGTACTACTACGGCAACGACCTCGCCTACCTGATGGCCTGGACCCCGCTCATCCTGGCCGGCACCCCGAGATTCTCCCTGGACGCGGCCCTCACCAACCGCCGCAACCGGCACGGGGCACAGCTGTACGGCTAGGTGGGCCTGCGCAGGGGCCACCACCCCTGCGGCAGCGGTCGCGAAATGCCGTTTGCCCGCCCCGGCCGGTGGGGGCTGGCGTGGCCTCGGTTGCTGTCCGGTGGGTGGGGCCGGAGGGCTGCACCGGAGTTCTCCCCCAGCCTCCGGCCGGGTGGGGGTCCCCCCGGCGGTAGCTGGGGGAGTGCCCCCACGGCGCGGGCGCATCTGGTGTGTGGATGAGGACTGCCCCGGCGTTCGCTCCAGGTTCTGCGGGCGCACTCCGGTACCTCCCTCCGGCCCTGCGCCGTCGCCGACCGGCGGCCGGTGGCTCTGGCCGGTGGCTCCGGCCTGTGGTGGTGTCGGTCCGGGGCCCGGCCGGCGTCCCTGTGGTTTCCGCGCGAGCCGCGCCCCCGCCCGGCGGCAAGCGACACCGAACCGGCTTACGAGAACCGGCTTACGAGAACCGGCTTACGAGAACCGGCTTACGAGAACCGGCTTACGAGAACCGGCTTACGAGAACCGGCTTACGAGAACCGGCTTACGAGAACCGGCTTACGAGAACCGGCTTACGAGAACCGGCTTACGAGAACCGGCTTACGAGAACCGGCTTACGAGAACCGGCTTACGAGAACCGGCTTACGAGAACCGGCTTACGAGAACCGGCTTACGAGAACCGGCTTACGAGAACCGGCTTACGAGAACCGGCTTACGAGAACCGGCTTACGAGAACCGGCTTACGAGAACCGGCTTACGAGAACCGGCTTACGAGAACCGGCTTACGAGAACCGGCTTACGAGAACCGGCTTACGAGAACCGGCTTACGAGAACCGGCTTACGAGAACCGGCTTACGAGAACCGGCTTACGAGAACCGGCTTACGAGAACCGGCTTACGAGAACCGGCTTACGAGAACCGGCTTACGAGAACCGGCTTACGAGAACCGGCTTACGAGAACCGGCTTACGAGAACCGGCTTACGAGAACCGGCTTACGAGAACCGGCTTACGAGAACCGGCTTACGAGAACCGGCTTACGAGAACCGGCTTACGAGAACCGGCTTACGAGAACCGGCTTACGAGAACCGGCTTACGAGAACCGGCTTACGAGAACCGGCTTACGAGAACCGGCTTACGAGAACCGGCTTACGAGAACCGGCTCACGACACCCCACCCGGCGGCGAATGCGGCCGATGGCGGCGGACCGTGGCCCAGACGGCGGAGGTGACGCCGGAGAGCACCAGCCCGGCCGGCACGGCGAGGAACAGCCAGAGGCCCGGCGCATGCCAGACGCCGAGGGCGTCGAGGCCGTATCCGGTGCCGACGGCGAGAGCCGCGGCGCCGGAGACCAGCCGGCCAGGTTCGAAGGGGTGGCGCTTCACTGGGGGGCTCCCTGGGGGGTCGGGGCCGACGAGGGGGCGGGCGCGGCATCGGGGACGGCCTGCTCGACGGCGACCTGACCGGCACCGACCTTGAGGGTCAACTCCAGCGCGCCGCGCGGCTTCTCACCCTTCTTGAGGCCGTCCGCGGGCAGTGTGACCGTCCGCTGCGGGCCGCCCGCGGAGAAGTGCACGTCATGGGGGCCGTCGCCGGGCAGATGGGTGTCGCCGACGCCGAGCCGGATGTGGAGCGTGGCGGTGACGCCTCGCGGGAGCGTCACCTGGAGGCGGCCGGCGCCCACTTCCGCGCTGGTGCGGACCGTGGCGCCGTTCTCGACGGGCAGCCGGCTGAGGTCCAGACGACCGTCCCCGGAGCCGAGGGCGTAGTGCGGCTGGACGGCGGCGACTTCGGCCGGGGCCCAGACGCGCTCGCGCCAGTCGGTGGTGATGTTGGCGGGCAGCATCGTCGCGCCCGCCAGCAGCGCGGCCGTCAGCACCATCATGAAGACCGTGCCGCCGCCCGTACGGCCCAGCCAGGCGCTGAGCACCAGCCCCAGGCCGAAGACGGCCAGCGCGCAGGCCAGGCCCGCCTGCAGGGACGGGGCGAGCGCGGCGTGTTGGTGAACGGCGAGGGTGGCGCCGGTGCCGGCCAGTGCCGCCAGCAGGAACGTCCAGCCGCCGATGGGGCGCCCGGCGCGCGCGGGCCTGCGCGGGGCGGCGGAGTCCGGGGCGGGCGGGGGAGTCCACGGGGCGGGCCGCCCGGCGCCGGTCCAACTGCCGTGTGGCCGGGGGCCGGTGGCCGCGCCGTGCACGGACTCGTAGCGGATGTCGAGCCGGGTGTCCTCCGGTCCCCAGAGATAGCCGGCGCCACCCGCCGCTTCCCGGCCGCGCGGATCGCGCCACCAGGACGGGGTGTTCGGCGCCGGGGGAGCCTGGGTCTCCGGCGGGGCGTCGGCGACGGCCTGGGCCGTGGCGGCGTCCATGGTCTCCAGGCCCTCGGCCTCCGCGCGGCGGCGCTGCCGCGACCAGTAGGCGGAACCGGCCACGGCCAGCGACAGCATGATGGCGAAGGACATCATGCTGCCCTTGCCGAGGGTGGTCAGGAACAGCGCGCAGCCGACCAGCGCGAACAGCAGCGCCGTCAGCGCGGAGCCCTCGACGCGGCCGGAGAGCAGCCTGCGGCCCTCGTTCTCCTCCTCGCCGTCGAGGGGGATGATCAGCCAGGCGAAGCCGTAGAAGATCAAGCCGAGGCCGCCGACTGACAGCACGGCGAGCACGATGCGGAAGATGACCGGATCGAGATCCCACTGCCTGCCGAGCCCGGCGCACACGCCCGCGACGACCTTGTGCCGCCTGCTGCGGCGCAGCGTGGCGGCCAGCCCGGCAGGCGGCGGGGTGGGACCGGCGGGGTCGGAGGCCGCTGGCTCCGCGACAGGGGGTGCATCGTTCATGGAGCCATGGTGACAAGGCCCGCGCCCCGACGGTATCGGTGAAAACCCTGGCTGATCCCTGAGATCCCCTGACCGATCCCCGATGCCCCCTACGGGGCGCGCGGGCCCACCCCGCCGGACGCGCGGCGACGCGCGTCTCGCACCTCGCGTCTCGCCCCTCGCGTCTCGCGCAGAATCTCCGTGCGGTATCCCCGCGCACAGGAGACCTGAGTCTGTGCGCATACGAGACCTGGGTCATCCGTGCGCATACGAGACGTCGGTCCATGCGCAAAGGAAAAACTGCGTCTCGCGCATTGCGATCTGTGCGCATATGCGCCACGCACCGCGCACCCTGCGCCTCCGGAGGGGAACCCGCCGCGGTTCCGGCGGGAAAAAGGGCGGGTCGCGCGGTGGCCGGAGGGCTGTTCGCCGACGTCGGAGACTATCGTTGCGCCCTGGATACGTACGGGTTTCCGGAGGGGCGTGCGGTGGCGGAGACGGCGTCGGTGGACGAGGGGCGACTGGTCGCCGGGCGGTATCGCCTGGTCGAACGGATAGGCCGGGGCGGTATGGGCACCGTCTGGCGGGCCCGGGACGAAGTCCTCGGGCGACAGGTCGCGGTGAAGCGCCTGCATGTGTCGCCGCAACTCGACGCGGACGAACTCGCCACCCGCCACGAGCGCACCACCCGGGAGGCGCAGGCCGCGGCGCGGATCAACCATCCCAACGTGGTGGGCGTGCACGACGTCGTCGACGACGCCGGGCTGCCGTGCATCGTCATGGAGTACGTCCCCTCGACGACGCTGGGCGACGCGATCAAGGCGGCCGCCCAGTCCGACACCTTCCTCACGCCGCGGGAGGCCGCACGGATCGGCCGCGGCATGATCGCCGCGCTGCGTGCCGCACACTCCGCCGGTGTGCTGCACCGCGACGTCAAGCCGGGCAACGTACTGCTCGGTGAGGACGGCCGGGTCGTCCTCACCGACTTCGGGATCGCCGTCGCCACCGGCACCTCCACGCTCACCAAGACCGGCGAACTGGTCGGCTCCATCGACTACCTGGCGCCCGAGCGCGTCAAGGGCGGCACCCCCGGCCCCGCTTCGGACCTGTGGGCCCTGGGGGCGACGCTCTATCAGGCGGTGGAGGGACGGCCCCCGTTCCGGAAGAACACCGCGGTCGAGACGGCGTACGCGATCGCCGTCGACCCGCTGGAGCCGCCGCGCAACGCCGGGCAGTTGGCGCCGCTGATCGAGGCGCTGCTCGCCAAGGAGCCGGCGGAGCGGCCGACCGCCGCGGTCGTCGAGCAGGCACTGCGAACGGCCGAGGCCGAGGCGGAGACCGCGCTGATCGGCTGGCCGACGCTGGCCCTGGGGACGGTCGGCCGCGGGCGTCCCGACACGGGCGAGCAGCCCGAGGCGCCCACGCGGCCGGTGGACCATACGGGCGGGGCGGGCGCCGCCCAGGACACGGGACGCGGCACCGGGGTGCCCGCGGATGCCGGCACGGGTGCGGGCTCCGTGACCGGCGGCCACACGGGGCCGGCCGTCGGCGCGGGCGCCGTGGCAGCGGTGGCCGCCAGTGGCGGGACCGGTGGCGGGACGGCCGTCGGCGCCGACGAGACCGGACGGGTGGCGCTGCCCGGCGACGCGGCCGGCGGAGCGCCCGCCGATGTCCGCACGGACGTGCCCGGCTCCGGCCCGGCGCCCCGCAAGCGGCGCGGCCGGGCCGTGGCCTGGAGCGTCGTCGGGGTGCTGGTCGTCGGGGGCGGCGCGGGCGCGGCCTGGTATATGACGCACCGCAGTGACTCCGGTGTGTCCAGTGCGTCCGGTGAGTCCAGTGCGTCAGATGCGTCGGCCGGCGCCCGCACCCCCGTACTGCCGAGCGCGCCGAAGAGCAGCATCGGGCCGCCCCCGCCCCTCCCCAAGGGCTACCGCCGGGCCGACGAGAAGGCGCTCGGCGTGTCCTTCCCCGTACCGCCCGGCTGGAAGCGGGAGCTACAGGACGGCGGCCGGCAGATCGTCTACAAAAACGACGCCGAGCTGGCCCAGCTGACCGTCAGCGTCCTCGACTTCTCCTCCGCGGACCAGGTGCAGCACTTCAAGGACGTCGAGGCCGACTTCAAGGCCAAGTACCCCATCTACAACCGGCTGCGGCTCCAGGACACCGTCTTCCAGGGCGACCCCGCCGCCATCTGGGAATGGTCCTTCCAGGGCAAGGCCCGCGAGTACCGGGGGATCGACCTCGGCTTCGGCCGCGAGGGCATGAAGGAGTACGCGATCTACGTGTCCGCGCCGTCCGCGAACTGGTCGAAGTTCGAAGCGATCTTCTCGAACGTGAAGGACGGATTCCGGAGGACCGCGACGTCGGGCTGAGCCGGAGGCAGGGGTTCCCTGAGCAAGGTCAGGGACGGGTTCAGGGTCGACCCTGATGTCTTCGGCCCGCCGGCGTGTGACGATCTGGGACATGACCACAGCGCCACCCCGCGCCGAGACGATCTACGCCCCGGCACCGGACCCCGACGACCCGCCCGTGCGCAAGCTCTACCGCAGCGCCGACGGGCGGCTGCTCGGTGGTGTCGCGCGCGGCCTCGCGGGGCACCTCGGCCTCCCGGTCTCCTGGGTGCGGGTCGTCTTCCTCGCGCTCTTCATGGCCGACGGCATGGGGGCCCTGCTCTATGCCGCGTTCTGGTTCTTCGTGCCGCTGGGCGTCGGCGGTGTCGAGACCCGGCAGCCCGCGCCGGGTGAGGAGAAGCGGCGGATCCTGGGCCGCCGGCCGGACAGGAGCCAGGTCCTCGCGCTGATCGCGCTGCTGGTGGGTGCCTCGATCGTGGCGTCCAGGTTCCAGCTGGGCCGGGCCAACGGCTATCTCTGGCCGGTGCTGCTGATCGGCGCGGGCGTGGCGCTCGTCTGGCGCCAGGCGGACAACTCCCGCCGCGCCCAGTGGCTGGAACTCGGCCGCCGCAAGGCCCTGTTCCCGGTGCTGCGCGGCGCGGCCGGCGTGCTGCTCGTCGGCGTCGGCGTGACCGGCATCGTCGTGCTCCAGGGTTCCGTGCAGAACCTGGGCTCGGTGCTGCAGGCCGCGCTCGCCGTCGTCGTCGGCATCGCCCTGCTGGCAGGCCCCTATCTGGTGCGGATCACGCAGGACCTCTCGGAGGAGCGGCTGATGCGCATCCGCGCCCAGGAGCGCGCCGAGGTGGCAGCGCACGTCCATGACTCCGTGCTGCACACCCTCACCCTGATCCAGCGCAACGCCGACGACCCCAGGGAAGTGGCGCGGCTGGCCCGTGCCCAGGAGCGCGAGCTGCGCGCCTGGCTCTACAAGCCCGAGGGCCGCGGCAAGGACGAGGACGAGGAGCCGGCGACGCTGGCGGAGGCGGTGCGCGCGTCCGCCGCCGAGGTCGAGGACCACCACGGCGTCCCCATCGAGGTCGTGATCGTCGGCGACTGCCCGCTGGACGAGCCGCTCGGCGCCCAGATGCAGGCCGCGCGCGAAGCGATGGTCAATGCCGCCAAGTACGGTGGCGAGGGCGGTGCGGTGCAGGTGTTCGCCGAGGTCGAGGGCCGGACGGTCTTCGTCTCGGTGCGCGACCGCGGCCCCGGCTTCGATCTGGACGCGGTCCCCGGGGACCGGATGGGCGTACGGGAATCCATCATCGGCCGGATGGAGCGCAACGGCGGCACGGCCCGGCTGCGCTCGGCCCCCGATGGCGGCACGGTCGTCGAGCTGGAGATGGAGCGCGCCGAAGAGCGCGCCGAGCGCCGCACGGGCGCGGAGAGACGCACGGAGTGAGCGGGGCGGCGGCCGTCGGTGGGGCGGGCCGCGGCCGTGGGCCCGCGGCGACAGCGCGGGCCGGGGCAGGGGATCATGACGGGGCAGACAGCGAAGGGCGGACGGACGAGATGAGCAGCGACGAGGCACAGCAGGGCGGGACCGGGAGCGGCGCGGGCGAGGACCGCACCGTGCGGGTCGTGCTGGTCGACGACCACCGGATGTTCCGTACGGGCGTCCAGGCCGAGATCGGACAGACCGAGCGGACCCGCGTCGAGGTGGTCGGCGAGGCCGCCGACGTCGACCAGGCGATCACGGTCATCACCGCCACCCGGCCCGAGGTCGTCCTCCTGGACGTGCACCTCCCCGGTGGCGGCGGTGTCGAGGTGCTGCGCCGCAGCGCCGCGATGATGGCGGACGCCGAGCGGCCGGTCCGGTTCCTGGCGCTGTCGGTCTCGGACGCGGCCGAGGACGTCATCGGGGTCATCCGCGGCGGCGCCCGCGGCTATGTCACCAAGACCATCACGGGCACGGACCTGGTCAACGCGGTCTTCCGGGTCGCCGACGGGGACGCGGTCTTCTCGCCGCGGCTGGCCGGCTTCGTGCTGGACGCGTTCGCCTCGACGGACGCCCCGCCGGTCGACGAGGACATGGACCGCCTCACGCAGCGCGAGCGCGAGGTGCTGCGGCTGATAGCGCGCGGGTACGCGTACAAGGAGATCGCCAAGCAGCTGTTCATCTCCGTGAAGACGGTTGAGTCACATGTCTCGGCCGTGTTGCGCAAGCTCCAGCTTTCCAACCGGCATGAGCTGACACGCTGGGCGGCGGCACGACGCCTGGTCTGACCTGCGGTTCCGCGCGGAAGTGGGGATGCGGTGACGGGCGAACGCCAGGTGCCGGACGGGCGACTGTGACGGAAGGGACACGTAAAGAAGGACTAAAGTCACGCAACCAGGCTCGCGCGGATTCTCATCTAAGGGCGCGGAGAGGCTCGCTGCCCGAAGGCAGGGCCGGAACCCACGCCCACGTCCTTCGTGTTTACGTCCTGGAAACGAGATCCCGATGAGCCTGACGGGCACTCCCTTCTTTCTCTTCGCGCTCCTGCTGCTGATCGTCGCCTTCGTCCTGCCGTTCGCGGTGTGGGGCCGCGTGGCCGGACCGCCCGCGGTGAGAGGGATCGCGCGGCTGCTGATGCTGCTGTTCGCGCAGGTCACCGCCATCACGGTGGTCTTCCTCCTGGTCAACAACGCCAACAACCTCTACGACAACTGGGGCGACCTGCTCGGCACCGGCAACCACATCGACGCGGCCCGTAATCTCGGCCCGGACGGCCTGGGCGGCAAGAACCTCCACGACCAGCCCAAGGTCCACCAGCAGTTCCGGCCGGCCGACGACCCGGTGGTGGGCCCCAACGTCCAGATGACCGACCTCAAGGGCCAGATCTCGGGCGTCAACGGCGAGGTCTACGTCTGGCTGCCGCCGCAGTACAACGACCCCGCGTACAAGGACAAGAAGTTCCCGGTGGTCGAGCTGCTGCCCGGCTACCCCGGGTCCTCGAAGTCCTGGCTGGGGTCGCTGAAGGTGGCCCAGCAGCTCACGCCGCTGATGCAGAGCGGTGCCGTCAAGCCGTTCATCCTGGTGTCGCCGCGGACCAACGTGCTGCCCAACGCCGACAGTGGATGCGTCAACATCCCCGGCAAGGTCAACGCCGACAGCTGGCTGACCGTCGACGTCCGCCAGATGATCATCGACAACTTCCGGGCCGGCGACAAGCCGGACGCCTGGGGCCTGGCCGGCTACTCGGCCGGTGCGCACTGCTCCGCCAAGCTCGCGCTGGCCCACCCGGACCGCTTCCGCGCCGCGGTCGCCATGTCCGGCTACAACGACCCGGCCATCGAGCCGGACTCGCTCGCCGGCAAGGACCCGAAGCTGCGCGCCGAGACCAACCCGATGCACATCCTGAAGGCCGCCAACGACGCCGGGAAGCCGCCCCGTACGGCGCTGTACATCTCCGGTGCGGCGGCCGACGGCTACTCGGCCGGCATGGGCCTCAAGCAGATCGCGAAGCAGCCGACGACGGTGAACGTCCAGATGATCCCGGCGAGTGCCGGCGGCCACACCGTGCCGGTGTGGAAGCGCCAAGTTCCGGAGATCTTCCGCTGGTTCGGGCTGTTCCTGCGGGCCTGACCGCCCGCGGGGCAGTGGCCCGCGGCCCGGGAAGCGAGCGTGATCAAGGGCCTTTCCGCCGGATCCGGCGGACAGGCCCTTCGCGCGTTCCGGGGCCCGGAGGAGGGGCTTGGGGAGGCGGGTGTGGGGGAGGTGCTCTGCAAGGTGTCTGCGGGCGGTCGGGCAGACCCTAGGCCGGGCGGGTCGCTCCGGCGAACGGCAGCTGGTCGATCGGAGCGATGCGCACCGGTGCTCCAGGGTGCGGGGCGTGGATCATCCTGCCGCCGCCGACGTAGATCCCGACGTGGCTGATGCCGGAGTGGAAGAACACCAGGTCGCCGGGGGCGAGTTGGGACCGGTCGACGCGGGGGCCCGCGTTGATCTGGGTGTAGGTGGTGCGGGGCAGGGTGACACTGCCGGACTTCCAGGCGGCCTGGACCAGCCCTGAGCAGTCGTACGCGGACGGGCCGGTCGCGCCCCATGCATAGGGCTTACCGAGCGCGGCATAGGCGAAGGCGACGGCCCGGGCGGCTCGGGGGTCGGGGGTGGTCGCTCGTCGCCGCTGTTCCGGGCCCGAGTGGTCGCGCAGGTCCTCGGCGGTCCCCAACGCCGGGACGACGGCGCTCCGTTGGCCTACGAGCGCGGTCCCGGCCCCCGGCAGGCGCCCCCTGGCGGTCCCGGCCTCCGGCAGGTGATTGCCGGCGACGGCTCCGGTCTCCGGCAGGCGGCTCCTGGCCGCCCCGGTCTCCGGCAGGTGTGCCGTGGTGGCCTCGGGCTCCTCCCGGTGTTCCGGGTTGGTCCCGGCCCGGCGGTGGAGCCGGTGGACGCTGCCGAGCCGGCGCGCGTGACCGGCCACCGCGGTCACCTGGTGGCTGCCCGTACGCTCCAGGACCGTGGCGCCGTCCAGGCAGCGCTGCGGGTCCGCGGACAGTGGCGGCCGTACGGTCGGCGGCTGTACGGCCGGGGCCGCTCCCGTGCGGTGCCGGGTGGCGGCGGTGGTGCCGGGCTCGGCCCGGCCGGGGCCGTCGAGGGCGGTGAGGGCGGCGTCCGTGAGGGCCGGCGGGGCGGCGGTGCGGACTCGGATCATGCGGTGCGACGCCACGGGGGCCGTCACTTCCTTCCCTCGGGGAGCGGACGCGTCAAGGTGACCGCGACCATGACGGCGGCCGAGACCGGGACGGCGGTCGGGGCCGTGATGGCGACCGGGGCCGTCATCGATGAGCCGTGAGCGATGACGGACGGTGCGCCGGCGGTTGCCTGAGGGAGGACGCTAGGCGCGGACGTCACGGGAGGGCGCCGGGTTGCCCGGCATTGTTCGTTTCCGACCGTTGAGCTTGCGAGGGTGACCGGGGATTCGGCGCCGGGCGGCCGGGAGCGGCCTGCCGTGACCGATGCGGTGATTGCAGGCGCCCTGCCGGAAAGGCCGTGCTAAGGGACGGCTACGATCCACCACTATGGACGTAGTAATCAATATCTTCGTCGCCCTCCACATCATCGGTATCGCCGCCCTGCTCGGCGGTTTCCTGACCCAGATGAAGGCGATGGGCGCGGGCACCGCCCGCTTCGTGCCGGGCATGCTGCACGGTGCGCTGACGATGCTGGTCACCGGCGTCGCGCTGGTCGGCCTGAACCAGATGCAGGACCACTCGGTCAACAACATCAAGATCGGCATCAAGATGGCCGTCCTGGTGGTGATCCTGGCGCTGGTCTACGTCAAGCGGGACGAGGAGAAGATCGCCAAGCCGCTCTTCGGCGCGGTCGGCGGGCTCACGATGCTCAACATCTTCATCGCGGTGCTCTGGACCTGAGTCATCGCGGTCCGCCGGAGCCGAGCCCCCGGCGGATCCGGCTGCGGTGCCCGCCGCAGAGACGACTCACCGCGCGGTCATCCCGCTCCGTACCCGGAGGCGGAGGATGGCCGCGCGGTGGCGTGTGGGGGGCGTGGGGGGGAGAAGGGGGGCGTGGGCCCGTCAGCTGAGCCGGACGCTTCCGTAGATCGGCATGTAGTAGATCGACTCGACGCGGACGCTGGCGCCCGGGTGCGGGGCGTGGATCATCTGGCCGTTGCCGATGTACATCCCGACGTGGCTGATGTCGCTGAAGAAGAACACCAGGTCACCGGGCTGGAGGTCGCTGGTGGAGACCCGGGTGCCGGCATTGACCTGGTCCCAGGTCGTCCGCGGCAGATCGACTCCGGCGGCTCGATACGCGGCCTGCGTCAGGCCCGAGCAGTCGTAGGAGCTCGGTCCGGTGGCGCCCCACACGTACGGCTTGCCTATCTGGGCGCGGGCGAAAGCGAGCGCCTCCGCGGCCTTGCTGGAGGAACTGCTGCCGGACGATCCCGATCCCGAGCCGGTGCTCGAACCGCCGCTGGGCTGCTGCTGCTTCTGGGCGGCCTGCTGGCGCGCCAGTTCCGCGGCCTTGCGCTGGGCCTCCTGCTCCTTCTGGCGCTCCAGTTCCGCGAGCCGCGCCTTCTCCTGGGCGGTCAGCCGGGACAGCAGCTGCCGGGCCTCGGCCAGTTTGGCCTGCACGGACTGCTTGCTCTCCTTGAGGGACTCCTGGGACTGCTGGAGACTCTCCAGGCTGCGGGTCGCCTCGGCCCGCTGCCGTGCCGCCGACGCGGCCTCCTGCTCGTAGGCGGTGACGGTCTGCTTCTGCCGGCCGGTCAGCCGCTCCATGAGGTGGTTGCGGTCGACGAACTGCTGCGGGTCCTTGGCGAGCATCAGCTGCGCCGTCGGGTTCATGCCGCCCGTCTGGTACTGGGCCGAGGCGAAGGTGCCCAGCTCGCGCCGGGACTGGTTCATCTTCTCCGCGCGCTTGGCGGCCTCGTCGAGCAGGCGGTTCACGGTCCGCTGCTGACTGTCCGCCTTCTCCTTGGCGGCGTTGTACTTCTGGGTGGCGACCTCGGCCTGCTGGTAGAGGCCGTCGACCTTCTGCTTGACGTCCTCGATGGACGGCTTCGGTGACGTGGGGGCCGCGTTGGCGGTCTGCGAGAGCAGGGTCACCGAGGCGAGGGCGGCGGTGGTGAGCCCGGCGGCCGTGCGGCGGCTGCCGGGCGAGGTGAGTATGTGGGTTCGCGGCTTGCGGTGCGACGCCAAGGCCGGCGACTCCTTCCGTGGACCGCCTACCGGGTTAGCTGTCGGGTTCGGGCGGTGGCGCTGACGGAAGGCTTGCCCTACGGTCCGTACGTCCGCCTGGCGACGGCCGTACCGATCGATTCACCCCGGTGGTGCTGGTGGGTCCCCGGCTCCGGGTGCCTGGTGGCAGGGCCGGACTCGGCGGAGGCGGCCCGTGCGGACGCTCTCGTTCGCGGGGAGGCGGGCTGCCCGAACGAGACGGTAGCCAACCCGTGTGGCCCCTGTGAAGGCTGATGTTCGATATGCCCGAAACCTTTTCGTTATCTGAACTCGGCTCCGGTTTCCCTGCGGTGGAAGTCGCCTGCGGGCGGCCCATTCCGAGCCAGGGCTGATACGGTCACCGGTTGCGCCGCGTAAGGAAGGAACCGGGACCGCGCCCCGCACGAGCCCCGCAGGGTCGCCGCCGGGACCTCCGCGCCGCACTTCCCCGCGGCAATCGGCCACTCCGCAACCGCTTGTCAGTGCGGCGGCCTAGACTCGGTTGGCGATGAGCAGCCTCTTTGACGACAGCTTCCTGGCGGACCTCGGGCCCTCGGACGAGGAGCCCCCGCCGCCCCCCGAGGACGAGCACGGCCCGGCCCCGGAGGAGATGCCCGCCGACCTCTTCGGCGGCAGGTTCGACGCGCCCGTGTCCAGGGAGGCGTACTACCGCGACGGCGCCGCCCGCCCGGCCCTCGACGCGGCGGCGCTCCTGGAGGGGCTCAACGACCAGCAGAAGGCGGCCGTGGTGCACACCGGCGGCCCGCTGCTGATCGTCGCCGGCGCCGGTTCCGGCAAGACCCGGGTGCTGACCCACCGCATCGCGCATCTGCTTGCCGAGCGTCATGTCCACCCCGGCCAGATCCTCGCGATCACCTTCACCAACAAGGCCGCCGGTGAGATGAAGGAGCGTGTGGCGGACCTGGTCGGCCCGCGGGCCAACGCCATGTGGGTCTCCACCTTCCACAGCGCCTGCGTCCGGATCCTGCGCCGCGAGTCCAAGAAGCTCGGCTTCACGTCGTCCTTCTCGATCTACGACGCGGCCGACTCCAAGCGCCTGATGGCCCTGGTCTGCCGCGATCTGGATCTGGACCCCAAGCGCTTCCCGCCCAAGTCCTTCAGCGCGAAGATCTCCAACCTCAAGAACGAGCTCATCGACGAGGAGAGCTTCGCCGGGACGGCCGCCGACGGTTTCGAGAAGACCCTGGCCGAGGCGTACGCGATGTACCAGGCGCGGCTCCGCGAGGCCAACGCCCTGGACTTCGACGACATCATCATGACGACGGTCAACCTGCTCCAGGCCTTCCCGGACGTCGCCGAGCACTACCGCCGCCGCTTCCGCCACGTCCTCGTCGACGAGTACCAGGACACCAACCACGCCCAGTACACCCTCGTCCGCGAGCTGGTCGGCCCGGGCACGGCCGAGACGCCCGCCGCCGAGCTGTGCGTGGTCGGCGACGCCGACCAGTCGATCTACGCCTTCCGCGGCGCCACGATCCGCAACATCCTCCAGTTCGAGGAGGACTACCCCGACGCGACCACGATCCTGCTGGAGCAGAACTACCGCTCCTCCCAGACGATCCTCTCGGCCGCCAACGCCGTCATCGAGCGCAACGAGAACCGCCGCCCCAAGAACCTCTGGACGGACGCCGGCGCCGGCGCCAAGATCACCGGCTATGTCGCCGACACCGAGCACGACGAGGCCCAGTTCGTCGCCGACGAGATCGACCGGCTCACCGACGCCGGCGACGCCAAGGCCGGCGACGTCGCCGTCTTCTACCGCACCAACGCCCAGTCCCGGGTCTTCGAGGAGATCTTCATCCGGGTCGGGCTGCCCTACAAGGTCGTCGGCGGCGTGCGCTTCTACGAGCGCAAAGAGGTCCGCGACATCCTCGCCTACCTCCGGGTGCTCGCCAACCCCGAGGACACCGTCCCGCTGCGCCGGATCCTCAACGTCCCCAAGCGCGGCATCGGCGAGCGCGCCGAGGCCATGATCGACGCCCTGTCCGCGCGCGAGAAGATCACCTTCCCGCAGGCGCTGCGCCGCGTCGACGAGGCGTACGGGATGGCCGCCCGCTCCGCCAACGCCGTCAAGCGGTTCAACGTCCTGATGGAGGAGCTGCGCACGATCGTGGAGTCCGGGGCCGGCCCCGCCACGATCCTGGAGGCGGTCCTGGAGCGCACGGGCTATCTGGCCGAACTCCAGGCGTCCACCGACCCCCAGGACGAGACCCGGATCGAGAACCTCCAGGAACTCGCCTCCGTGGCCCTGGAGTTCGAGCAGGATCGCGGTGCGGAGGAGGAGCCGGAGGCCGGCGCCCCCGGCCCCGGGACGCTCGCCGAGTTCCTGGAGCAGGTCGCGCTGGTAGCCGACTCCGACCAGATCCCGGACGAGGACGAGGAAGGCGCCGGCGTCATCACCCTCATGACGCTGCACACCGCCAAGGGCCTGGAGTTCCCGGTCGTCTTCCTGACCGGCATGGAGGACGGCGTCTTCCCGCACATGCGCTCGCTGGGCCAGACCAAGGAGCTGGAGGAGGAGCGCCGACTGGCGTACGTCGGCATCACGCGCGCCCGCGAGCGGCTCTACGTCACCCGCTCGACGATGCGCAGCGCCTGGGGTCAGCCCTCGTACAACCCGGCCTCGCGCTTCCTGGAGGAGATCCCGGACGACCATGTGGAGTGGCGGCGGCTGTCTCCTCTGGGCTCCGGCCCGGCGACACCGTCCGCCTCGATGGGCGGCCTCTCGTCCGGCGGCGGCTTCGGCGGGGGCGTCGGCTCCTCGCTGTCGTCCGCGCGCTCCAAGGGGCCGAGCGGTTTCTCCACCCGGCGCGCCAAGGACCGCCAAGTGGTCTCGCTGGCTGTCGGCGACCGCGTCACCCACGACAGCTTCGGACTCGGCACGGTCGTCGGCGTCAAGGGCAGCGGCGACAACGCCGAGGCGACGATCGACTTCGGCGGCGAGAAGCCGAAGCGGCTGCTGCTGCGGTACGCGCCGGTCGAGAAGCTGTAGCGCCCGCGGGCGACGTCAAGAGCCGCGGCCTCAGTACGGGTTGAGGTCGTGGCTCCGCAGCCACGGGATCGGGTCGACGGCCGCGCCGCCACCGGGGCGCACCTCGAAGTGCAGATGCGGGCCGGTGGAATTGCCGGAGTTGCCGGAATAGGCGATCTGGTCACCGGCCTTGATCGATCCGGAGCGGACCTTGGTGCTGCTCAGGTGGCAGTACCACGTCTCGGTCCCGTCGGGGGCGGTCACGATCGCCATGTTGCCGTAGGCGGAGTTCCACTGGGTGCGTACGGTGCCGTCGGTGGCGGACATGACCGGGGTGCCGTAGCTGACCGGGAAGTCGATACCGGTGTGCACGGACATCCAGTTCACACCGGCCTGGCCGAAGAGCGCGCTCAGTCCGTGCTGGGTGACCGGCAGGACGAACTTGGGGCGTGCCGCCTCCTTGGCGGCGGCCTCCTCCGCCTTGCGCTTGCGCTCTTGCGCCTGCCGCTCCTTGAGGTCGAGGCGCTCCTGCGTGCGGCTGGCCCGTTCGCGGAAGTCCTGGGCGCCGGCGTTGAGTCCGGCGAGCTGGGAGTCCAGCTTCTTGTTGGCCGGGGAAGCCTTGACGGATGCGGTGTCCGCGGCGGCCTGCGTGGTCGAGCCGTCCTTGCCGTCCCCGCCGAACTGGCTGACGGAGGCGGCGGCAGCCGCACAGACACCCATCGCGGCGACCGAGGGCACCGCGACGGTCAGCAGCGCCGAACGCTTCGCCGGGCGCCGCCGCCCACGGCCCCCGCCGCGGACCGCCTTGCCCGGTTCGGGGCCGCTGACGCGCCGGGAACCGGCGGCCGGGGCCGGGGCGGCGACGGGCATCGCCTGGGTCATCGCATCGGCGATGGACGCCGGATCACCGGGGGTTCCGGGCTCGGCGGCGGGCTCGGTGTCCGGCGCGGCCTGCGGGGACGCGGCCTCCTCCGGAGCGTCGTACTCGTATGCCGGGGCGCCCTGTTGGTGGCTCTGGGCGGTGCCGTACGCGCCGGTGTCGCGCCAGGACGCGGCGTCCCACTGGACCGTGTCGTCCGCCGGCGGGCCGGCCTGCGCGGGGATGCCCGGAACGTAGTCCGCGGTGGACCAGACGGCGGTGGCCTCGTGGCCGCCGGGATCCTGGAGGGCGGTGGCGGTCTCGTAGCCGGTGGTGGCGTAGGCGCCGGTGTCGTACCCGGCGGAGGCGTAACTGCCGGTGTCGTACGTGCCGGTGGGGTAGCTCCCGGTGTCGTACCCCGTCCCGCCGGGGTAGCCGCCGGCGTAGGCGGTGCTGTCGTAACTGCCGGTGTGCTCGTAGGCCGTGGTGGCGTAGGCGCCGGTGTCGTAGGCGGGGGAGTCGTAGGCGGTGTGGGCGTACGGGTCGTAGCCGGCGGTGCCGTAGGTGGCGGTGCCGTAGCCGCCGGTGTCGTAGGTGGCGGTGGCGTAACTGCCGGTGCCGTACGCGGCGGTGGCCCGGCCCTCGGGCGGGTAGCCGCCGGTGCCGTAGCCGCCCTGGTCGTACGAGCCGGGGAGCGAGCCGAAGAGGGCGTCACCGTCGCCGTATGCCGGGGGCTGTGCATAGGAGGCATCGGAGGCAGGGGCGGTGTGAAGCTGAGCCCCTGATGGGTGACGGTCGTCCACCAACTTCTCTTTCGCCTCGGCTGCAGGAGAATTAGCGGCGACTGTACCCGGCGGTACGCGACGGCGACAATCTTCCGGGACTTTCGGGCTCGGCGGGATGGGGCGGGTGGCCGCCTTCCGGCAGCGCGCTTGCGCGCTCTTGGCGCGTCGTTCGAAGATCGTTCGACAAAAGACCGACAAGAGGCGCCGGACACCGGCCGGACGTCACCCAAGGGCGCCTGCCGTCAGGCCACCGAAATGGCCGCGCCGGCCGTTTGCGCCGTCTCCGCCGAGGTCAGGGAATTCCTTATGCCGGCCGCCACCGTGCCGTTGACCGGCAGCGCGAGATGCCCGACCCCGGCGACCCGGACGTTGTCCGCGCGCAAATCGGGGTGATCGATTCTGGCGGTCTCCGCCGGCACCATCACCTGATCCGCTTCGCTCCAGAACGCGACGAACCGCGTTCGGCAATGCGGCGCCGGACGCGCCAACTCCGCGATCACATCGGAATCCGGGCGCATTTGCCGGACGAGGGGATGCGCCGACATCAGGGGCGCGATTCGGGTGCCGGAGTGCGGTGTGCCGAGCGTGATCAGCGTACGGACGCGGGTGTCACCGCCGAGGCACTGCACGTAATAGCGGGCTATCAGGCCGCCGAGGCTGTGGCCCACGATGTCCACCCGCCGGTGGCCGGTCCGCGCGCACACCTCGTCCACATGGCGGCTCAGCAACTCGGCGGCCCTGCGCAGATCGCAGGTCAGCGGGGAGTAGTTGAGCGCCTCGACATGGCGCCAGCCGTGGCGGTGGAGGGAGCGCCGCAGCAGCACGAAGACCGAGCGGTTGTCGATGAAACCGTGGAGCAGGAGGACGGGCGGATGGGCGCGGCCCTCGGTGGGGAGGAGGGCGGGGGCGTCGGGAGCGGCGGCGTCCGGCGCGGACCGTCCCCGCGCCGGGGGGAGGGGCCCTTCCCGGGCGATGCCGGTCGGGTAGAGCAGGAGATGGCCGGCCAGGATCGCCAGCTCCACGAGCGTGCTGCGGAGGAGAAGCGGTGCGGTGAGAACAGGCAGGGCCCCCATGGCCGACCTCCCGAACGGCATGCGGAAGGCGGCGACGACCCCCGTATGCCCTCGTGGGAAGCCATGCGCAGCGGCGGCGGCAGTGCGGCGGCCCGCGCGACGGCCCGGCTGCGGCTCCCCGGGCGCCCGGACCGCGTGACCGTCGCCGGCCGTCCCTGGCGGCGACGCGACACGCGGAACACGGCGCGTAGCGAACATGTCCCATGTGTGATTTCCCCCTCGCCGCATGTCACGAAACGGCTGGGTACGGGATGCTGGAGATAACGTTCGTTCACGCTCGTGGCCGCCGGTTCGCGGTCGCGCGATCGATTGTCGGCTCGGCGGCACCGCCCTGCGGATGCCGTGCATGGCTTGGAGGCAGTGATGAGTGTGGCGCGGCAAGACGGGGCGCAGACGGGGAGCCAGGGCACGGCGGGCCGGTCCGGGCCGATCCGGGTCGTTGTCGCCAAGCCGGGGCTCGACGGGCACGACCGGGGGGCCAAGGTCATCGCGCGGGCGCTGCGGGACGCCGGTATGGAGGTGATCTACACCGGGCTGCACCAGACGCCGGAGCAGATCGTCGACACCGCCATCCAGGAGGACGCCGACGCGATCGGGCTGTCCATCCTCTCCGGCGCGCACAACACCCTCTTCGCGAAGGTGATCTCCCTCCTCCAGGAGCGCGACGCGGCGGACATCAAGGTCTTCGGCGGCGGCATCATCCCCGAGGACGACATCGCCCCGCTCAAGGCGCAGGGCGTCGCGGAGATCTTCACGCCGGGGGCGACGACCGCCTCGATCGTGGAGTGGGTCAACGCGAACGTGCGCCCGCTGGCCGTGTGAACCTGCTGCGGGGGCGGTCATGAGCCGGCCCCGGCCAGTTCGGCGTGCATGGTGGCGCGCAGACGGAGGGTGCCGACCAGGCGCTGGAACGCCTCGGACCAGTAGCCGCCAGAGCCCGGTGAGGCGCCCTCGGGCTCGTCCGTGAGCGCCGTCAGCATGTCGAGCCGGTCCGCCGCGCCCGGGTCCAGGCAACGCTCCGCCAGCCCCATCACTCCGCTGAAGCTCCACGGATAGCTGCCCGCGTCACGGGCGATGTCCAGTGCGTCGACCACCGCGCGGCCCAGGGGCTCGGCCCAGGGGACCGCGCAGACGCCGAGCATCCGGAAGGCGTCCGCGAGGCCGTGCCCGGCGATGAACCCGGCCACCCACAGGGCCCGTTCGTCGCCGGGGAGGACGGTCAGCAGCTTCGTCGCATCCCGCGACGAGCCGCCCGGCGCCACCTCCGCGGCGGCCTGCGCGGGGGTGCCGGGCGCGCCCAGCAGCGCCCGCGCCCAGCCGGCGTTCCGCTGGCGCACCGCGGCGCGGCACCATGCGTCGTGCAGCTCGGTCCGCCGGTCGCCGGCCACCGGGAGCGCGACGATCTCCGCCGGACCGCGGCCCCCGAGGTGCCCCGACCAGCTGTCCAGGGGCGTCGCCTCCACCAACTGCGCCAGCCACCAGGCGCGTTCGCCCCGCCCGGAAGGCGGCCTGGGGGCGACGCCGTCCCGTTGCATCCCGGCGTCGCAGGAGCGGGGCGGCTCGATCGTGAGCACGGGCTCGCCGGCGGCCCGGCCGTCCACGGCGACGCAGCGCAGGGTGCGCTCCGCCATCCGGTCCGCGAGCGCGGAGCCGGGCAGCGCGGAGAGCAGCTCGGCGGCGGTGCCGCGGACATTGCGGCTGCGGTCGGACAGTGCCTGTTCCAGGAAGGGCTCATCGCCCGCCGACAGGCCCTCGCCCAGGGAGTCCAGGAACATCAGGCGGTCCTCGGCGCGCTCGGTCGCCCAGGTGGTGCCGAGCAGCTCCAGGCCCGCCCGCGGGTCGCGGCGGCGCAGCGCGGTCAGCAGGGCGACGCGTTCGGCGAACAGGCCCTCCTCCCAGAGGCGCCGTACGGCCTCGGGGTCGCCGGCGCCCGGCAGTGCGGCCGGGCCGCCGATGCCGCGCAGCGCGAACTTCCACGCGCCGTTGAGCCGCGCCAGCCACAGGGCGCGCGGGCCCGCCAGGGCGAGCGCGGCGGGCCGCAGGTCCGTACGGGCCCTGGCTGTGTCGAGGAGCGCGGGGAGCAGCGCCTCGGGGGCGCGGTAGCCCTGCTCGACGGCGGCGGCCAGCCACTGGGGCAGCAGTTCGGTGAGATCGGGGGCCGTACCGCGGCGGCTCCCGGCGCCGGTGCCGCCGCGGTCGGCGAGCAGCAGGGCGAGCCTGCGCCGCGCCGCGGGCGGCAGCGGGGGCCGCGGGTCGGCCGGGGCCGGGGCGGGCCGCTCGCCGGCCGGCGCGGGGCGCAGCGCGGCGCGCCGGCGCACCGTGCTGATCGCCGCCGCGTCCAGCAGCGCCGCCGCGGCGCTCTGCCCGGGGCGGACGGGCACCGGCGGCGTCCGCCGCTCGGCCCCGAGCAGGGCGGCGCCGACCAGTTCGGACCAGGGGGCGGGGGAGGCGGAGGCAGAAGTGGAGGGGCGCCGGGGGACAGGCGGCGTGGCAGCGGTGGTGGTGGTCGCGGCCGCGGCAGCCGTTGCCGAGGTGGTCGTAGCCGCGGGGGGCGGTGGGGTCGTCATGCCCTTCCTCCAGGTGAGGGTGGTGCACGGGTGCGGGGCGTCGCTGCTGGACGCGGTCGGCCGGTGGGCCGGGGCGGGGGGCGCCGGGCCGGGGTCAGAGGGTCAGCGGCACCGGCGCGGGGTCCCACGCCGTCAGGGGCAGGAAGCCGCGGTGGCCGCATTCGCCGAAGACCGTGAGCGGGGCACCGCCCGATATCGCCGCCAGCTGCCAGACGGCCGTACGGCGCAGGCAGCGCGGGTCGAGCGGCAGCGCCGACTCGCCGTCGGCGTCGGCCAGTTGCCACCCCTCGCCGTCCCGGCCCGGTATGGGCGTGACGTCGGCGAGCACCACCGGCCAGGCGTCCAGCCAGGGGTCGTCGCGCAGCGCGTCGCCGTACGCGGCCAGGGCGGCGTCGATGCCGCAGCCGGGCGGGACCGGGCCGGGCACCGCGGGGGCGTGCCGTTCGCCCAGGGCGGCACGCAGCGGGCGGGCGGCCGGGTAGTACGCAAGGTCCGCGTCCAGCAGCAGACCGGGGGGCAGGGCCAGGTCCAGGGGGCGGTGGCCGCCCCCGAAGGAGAGATGCAGCGCCATCCGACCGGTCCGCTCGCCGCGCAGGAAGATCCGCCGGGTGGTCAACGCGCCCTCCTCGCCGTCCTGTTGGGCAAGGACCAGCCAGCGGTCCCGGACCGTCGCGGCATCCGGGCCGGTCAGCAGGCCGGCGGCCTCCGTCGTCAGCCCGACGCGGGAGCGGACGGTCGCCGCGAGCGGGGCCGGCAGCCGCTCGATACCGAGGAACCCCCGGTCGAGGAGGTGCAGCAGGGCGCACTCCTCCAGGAGACGGGACGGCCAGTCGGCGCCGGCGGCGCTGATCGCGCCCAACTCCCGCACCCGAGCGGCCAGTCCAGGGGCCTGCGCGTCGACCATCCGGGCGGCGGTCTCGTCCCAGGAGCCCGCGCCGGTCCCGGTCCCGGTCCCGGCTCCCGATGAGGGGGAGGCGCCGCCGGTGCGGCCCGCCGAGGCCAGTCCGGAGTGCAGCAGGTCCTCCAAGCGCTGCTCAAGTTCCGTGGCCCCGGCGGCGATACGCCGCATTCGGCGCTCCGCCCGCCGCTCGGCGGCCTCCGGGGCCGCGGGCGCGCGGGACGGGGGGCCGCCACCGGGCGCCGCGCCGTCCGGCGGGCATCCGGCGCGCTCGCCGCGCGCGGTCAGCCACTCGGCCGCCCACGAGGGCGGCTCCCCGGCCGCCACCGCTCCCGGCCCCCCGCCGTGCCCAGCGGCCCCGGCTCCGACCCAGAGCAGCAGCAGTCCCAGTGCGTGCTTGCACGGGAACTTCCGGCTCGGGCAACTGCACCGGAACGCCGGGCCCTTGACGTCCACGACCGTCCGGTAGGGCTTCCCGCCGCTGCCCTTGCACTCCCCCCACACCGCGCCGCCGTCCGCGCCCGTCTCCGACCACGGGCCCGGCGCCGCGAGCCTGCCGCCCGCCGTGCGTGATGCCTCGTCAGGCGCCAGTGCGAGCACCTGGTCCGTCGTCCAGCGTTCCCCCTGCGGATTCATGTCCCCGACGCTACGACGCGGCACTGACAATCGCGCAGAACCTCGCTGTTTCCGCAGGTCAAAAACGTTTTCCGGGGGATTGTCAGTGGCGTGGTGCAGGCTGGGAACCGCAAGCGGCCGGCGGTGTTCTCGCGGGGTGCCGGCCGTGCATCGCGACGAGGGGGAAACGATGTCCGAGAACACCGAAGCGACGGCGACCGGCGACCGGAGCACGGCCGGCGAGGTGCTCCGGCCGCACGCGGAGGACACCTTCGCACACGAGCTGACGGCCCTCGCGGCGGTCGACGACCGGCCGCGCCCGGAGCGCTGGCGGCTCTCACCGTGGGCGGTCGCGACGTATCTGCTCGGTGGCACGCTCGCGGACGGCACGGTCGTCACGCCGAAGTACGTCGGCCCGCGCCGGATCATCGAGGTCGCGGTGACGACCCTGGCGACGGACCGCGCGCTGCTGCTGCTCGGGGTGCCGGGGACGGCCAAGACCTGGGTGTCGGAGCATCTGGCGGCGGCCGTCAGCGGCGACTCCACCCTGCTGGTGCAGGGCACGGCCGGCACCCCCGAAGAGGCCATCCGCTACGGCTGGAACTACGCCCGACTGCTCGCCAGCGGCCCCAGCCGCCAGGCGCTGGTGCCCAGCCCGGTGATGCGCGCCATGGCGCAGGGGATGACCGCGCGCGTCGAGGAACTGACCCGCATCCCGGCCGACGTCCAGGACACGCTCATCACCATCCTGTCCGAAAAGACGCTGCCGATACCGGAGTTGGGACAGGAGGTGCAGGCCGTCCGCGGCTTCAACCTGATCGCCACGGCCAATGACCGCGACCGCGGCGTCAACGAACTCTCCAGCGCACTGCGCCGCCGCTTCAACACGGTCGTGCTGCCACTGCCCGCCACACCCGACGAGGAGGTCGACATCGTCGCCCGGCGGGTGGCGCAGATCGGCCGCTCGCTCCGGCTCCCGTCCGCGCCCGGGGGGCTGGACGAGATCCGCCGGGTCGTCACCGTCTTCCGCGAGCTCCGGGACGGCAGCACCGCCGACGGCCGCACCAAGCTCAAGTCGCCCTCCGGGACGCTCTCCACCGCCGAGGCCATCTCGGTGGTGACCAACGGGCTGGCGCTGGCCGCCCACTTCGGGGACGGAGTGCTGCGCCCCGGGGACGTGGCCGCCGGGATCCTGGGCGCGGTCGTCCGCGACCCGGCCGCGGACCGGGTCGTCTGGCAGGAGTATCTGGAGGCCGTGGTGCGTGAGCGCGACGGCTGGAAGGACTTCTACCGCGCCTGCCGCGAGGTGGGCGCATGACCGGCGGGAGCGCGGCGGGGCCGGTGCTGCTCGGGGTGCGGCACCACGGCCCCGGGTCGGCCCGGGCGGTGCGGGCCGCCCTGGAGCAGTGCGCGCCCCGCGCGGTGCTGATAGAGGGCCCACCGGAGGCGGACGACCTGGTCCCGTTGGCCGCGCGGGACGACATGCGGCCGCCCGTGGCCCTGCTCGCCCACGTGGTCGACGACCCCGGTCGCGCGGCGTTCTGGCCGCTGGCAGAGTTCTCCCCGGAGTGGGTGGCGCTGCGCTGGGCGCTGGCACACGGCGTTCCGGTGCGCTTCATCGATCTCCCGGCGGCACACTCACTGGCGATGGCGGCAGAACCGGAAGCAGAACCGTCGGCAGAGCCGGGAACGGAGCCCGGGGCGGGGACGGAGGCGGCGGCAGCGCCCGCGGTGCGGGTCGACCCCCTCGGCGTACTCGCCGAGACGGCCGGCTACGACGATCCCGAGCGCTGGTGGGAGGACGTCGTCGAGCACCGGGGGGCATGGGGGTCCCCCCGCACATCGGAGTCCTCCCGCGCATGGGGGTCCCCCCGCGCATGGGCGTCCCCCCGCGTGAGCGAAGCCGAGCGTGGGGGAGAAGCCGAGCCTGGGGGAGGACCGGGCGCGGATGCGCTGGCTCCGTTCGCCGCGCTCGCCGAGGCGATGGCGGCGCTGCGCGCGGCCTACGGGGACGGCGGGCATCAGCGCGACCCGGTGCGCGAGGCCCATATGCGGCTCCGACTGCGGGCCGCGCGCCGGGAGTTCGGGGACCGCGTCGCCGTGGTCTGCGGGGCCTGGCACGTGCCCGCGCTGACCCGGCGCACCACCGTGGCCGCCGACCGGCAGCTACTCAAGGGCCTGCCGAAGGAGAAGACGGCGGTCACCTGGGTGCCCTGGACACACCGGCGGCTGGCCCGGCGCAGCGGATACGGCGCCGGAATCGCCTCCCCCGGCTGGTACGGCCATCTCTTCGGCGCTCCCGACCGCCCCGTGGAGCGCTGGCTGACCAAGGTCGCCCGGCTGCTCCGCGAGGAGGACTACCCGGTCTCGTCGGCGCATGTCATCGAGGCGGTGCGGCTCGCCGAAGGGCTGGCCGCGGTGCGTGGGCGGCCGCTGGCCGGGCTCGCGGAGCTGGACGACGCGGTCCGGGCCGTCATGGGCGGGGGCTCCGACGCCCCGTCCGCGCTGATCCACGACCGGTTGGTGGTCGGCGAGGTGCTGGGCGAGGTGCCGGAGGACGCCCCCGCCGTCCCGTTGCAGCGCGATATCGCCCGCAGCCGGCGGGCGTTGCGGCTCAAGCCCGAAGCGGTGGCGCGGGAGCTGGAGCTGGATCTGCGCACGGACACCGACGCGGGGCGCAGCCGGCTGCTGCACCGGCTGCGGCTGCTCGGCGTCCCCTGGGGCGAGCCCGTCCGCTCCCGGGCCGGGAAGGGCACCTTCCGGGAGACCTGGCGGCTGTGCTGGGAACCGGAGTTGACGGTCCGGGTCGCCGAGGCCGGTATCTGGGGCACGACCGTGCTCGCGGCGGCCACCGCCAAGGCCGCGGCGGACGCCTCGGGGGCGGCGGCCCTCGCCGAGGTGACAGCGCTCGCCGAGCGCTGTCTGCTCGCCGGGCTCCCCGACGCGCTGCCGGTGGTGATGCGGGTGCTCGCGGACCGCGCCGCGCTGGACGCGGACGTCGGCCATCTCGCCCAGGCACTGCCCGCGCTCGTCCGGTCGGTGCGGTACGGGGACGTCCGGGGCACCGATGGCGCGGCGCTCCGCGAGGTCGCGCTCGGGCTGGCCGAACGGATCTTCGTCGGGCTGCCGCCGGCCTGCGCCGGGCTGGACGCCGACGGCGCGGCGGAGATGCGGGGCCATCTCGACGCCACCCAGCAGTCCGTCGGCCTGCTCGGGCAGGTGGCCGGGGCGGCGGCCGGCGAGCCCCCGGCGCCGCTGCGGCAGCGCTGGGTCGGAGTGCTGCACACGGTGAGCGAACGGGACGCCATACCGGGTCTGATCCGCGGCCGCGCCACCCGACTCCTCCTCGACGACGGGCAGTTGGGCGACGGCGGGGCGGAGCGGCTGATGGCGGCGGCGCTCTCGCCCGGCACCCCGCCCGCCGACGCCGCGGGCTGGATCGAGGGCTTCGTCGGCGGCGCGGACGGCGGGATGCTGTTGGTAAACGACGAACGGCTGCTGGCCCTGGTGGACGGCTGGCTGACGAGCGTGCCGGCCGCCGGGTTCACGGACGTGCTGCCGCTGCTGCGCCGGACGTTCGCGGAGTACGAGGCCGGTGCGCGGCGCACTCTTGGCGAGCTGGTCCGCCGCGGGCCCTCCCCCACTCTCGGCTCTGCTCGATGGGGAGGTACCCCCATCGCCGCCCGGCACCGGGCGGGCGACTTCACGGCCGCGGCGGCGCCCGGCTTCGGCCCCGGCCTGGACCGCGACCGCGCCGCCGCCGTACTGCCCACGCTGAGGCTCCTCCTGGGGACGGACCGCGACGGGGACGGGAGCGGGGACATGGACGGGGACGGCAGCGGCTGCACCGATGCCGTCCATGCCGCCGATGCCGGCAATGCCGACACCGACGTCATAGACGCCGGCGACGCCGACACCAACAGCCGCAACGCCGACATCCTTACGGGGGCGGGGAGATGACCGCAGGCACCGAAGCGACCACAGCGACCACATCGAATACGGCGACCAAGGCAATCACAGCGAACACGGCGGCCACAGCGACCACGGTGTCGGACACGCCCGCGCCCGCGCCCCCGCCCGCGCCCCCGCCTTCCGCCGCCGAGCGGCTCCGGCGCTGGCGGCTGGTGCTCGGGGACGCGGGGGCGGACGGCACGGGATGCGAACTGCGGGGTCGGGACGCCGCGATGGACGGGGCGCTGGAGTCGCTCTACGGGCAGGGCCGGGGCGGCGGCCGGGCGGATGGCCGGGGCCGCGACGCCGGCGAGCGCCGTACGGCCGGGCTCGGGGCCTCGGCTCCCGGGGTGGCGCGCTGGCTCGGCGACATCCGGACGTATTTCCCGTCCTCCGTGGTGCGGGTGATGCAGCGGGACGCCATCGACCGGCTGGGGCTGTCCGCGCTGCTGCTGGAGCCGGAGATGCTGGAGGCCGTGGAGGCCGACGTCCATCTGGTGGACACGCTGCTGTCGTTGAACAAGGTGATGCCGGAGACGACCAGGGAGACCGCACGGGCCGTCGTCCGCAGGGTCGTCGAGGACCTGGAGAAGCGGCTGGCCACCCGCACCCGGGCCACGCTCACCGGGGCGCTGGACCGCTCCGCGCGGATCAGCCGGCCCCGGCATCGGGACATCGACTGGGACCGGACGATCCGAGCCAACCTGAAGAACTACCTGCCGGAGTACGGGACGGTCGTCCCCGAGCGGCTGGTCGGATACGGCCGGGCCTCGCGGACGGTGAAGAAGGACGTGGTGCTCTGCATCGACCAGTCCGGGTCGATGGCGGCGTCGGTGGTGTACGCCTCGGTGTTCGGGGCGGTGCTGGCGTCGATGCGGGCCATCGACACCCGGCTGGTGGCCTTCGACACCTCGGTGGTCGATCTGACGGACCAGCTGGACGACCCGGTGGAGGTGCTGTTCGGGACGCAGCTGGGCGGCGGTACGGACATCAACCGGGCGCTGGCCTACTGCCAGTCGAGGATCAGCCGCCCCGCGGACACCGTCGTGGTCCTGATCAGTGACCTCTACGAGGGCGGCATCCGGGACGAGATGCTCAAACGGGTCGCGGCGATGCAGGCGTCCGGGGTGCGGTTCGTGACGTTGCTTGCGCTGTCCGACGAGGGGGCGCCCGCCTACGACCGGGAGCACGCCGCGGCGCTGGCGGCCCTGGGCTCACCGGCGTTCGCGTGTACACCTGATCTGTTTCCGGACGTGATGGCGGCGGCAATCGAAAAAAGACCCCTTCCCATACCGGACATGACGGAGTAACGGTGACAGGAGTGCCGCAGGGACTTGCACGGCACCTGGTCCGTCGTGCAAGGATCACCGCATCGCTCGATCACCCGTGATGCGCGTGACACCGAGGCACTGTGCCCGGGTGTCCCCGTCCGTATGGGAAGGTCCCCTCCTTGTCCGCTGTGTTCGCCATGCCTGCCGCCGTGCGCCTGCCGCGCACCGTGGTCGTGCGGCGTGCGCTGATGGCGGGGCTCTTCCTGGTCGGCTTCCTCGCTCTCGGCTTCACCTTCGGCACCGGCGCACACGCCGCCGACCAGGTGCAGGCCGACGGCCGCTCGGGCTCGCAGGCACTCACCGGGGCCTCGGCTCCGGGCGGGGCAGCGGCCGGAGCCACCACCCCGGACCGGGCCGCCATCCGGGCCGGGGCGGCGTACCACTCCTCCGGACTGCCGTCCTCCCAAGCCGCGTTGGCGCGGCAGGAGGCGACGGCCGAGGCCCAGGCCACCCGGCGTACGGACACCGCGGCCGGTGCGGTCACGGATGTCGTACGCCCCGCCGACCGGGTCGCCCAGCCGGTGGCCGGAGTGGTCGGCGCCATCAAGGACATCGGCGGTCTTGGGGACGTGGTCGGCGGTGCGCTGCCCGTCCACCTCCCGTTCGGTGAGCTGCCGGGCCGTCCCGGCGACGGCACCACGCCCGGTCACGGCGGGGCGCCGAGCGGCGCGCTGCCGGCCGGTGCCGGGAGCGTCGTCACCGGCCAGGCCGCCGGCGCGCAGCCGGTGATCCGCCCTGCGCACTCCGCGGGCGGCGCGCACCAGGCGGCCGCCGCACCGCCCCGTCCCGTCGTGCACCAGCAGCGGGACACCGGCCACCACGGCCTGCCGGGCCAGCTCCCGCAGGGCCCCGTGGCGCCCGCCGCGCAGTCCGCGGGTGACGGTCACGGCCCCCGTGGCGGGGGCCAGTACGCCGCCTTCCCGGCGGACTCCCCGCGCTTCCGGCTGCTGCCCGGTGGCGTCCGCACGGCTGATGGCGCCCCGACGCGCCGCCGTGCCGAAGAAATCCTCGAATTCCCCGGCTAGGGCAGACCGTTCCGCGTCTGTAACTGGACCTGCCGCGCGGGGGCGGGACAGGTCTGCCCAACACCACTCCTGAATTCGAAGGACTTCTCCACCATGCGCTCGAACATCCGCCGTTCCATCGCCGTTGCCGCCGCCGCTTCCGGTCTGTGGGCCCTGGGCTCCGTCGCCGCCAACGCGGCCGAGCTGCCCGCCACTCCGAGCCTGCCCGCCGCCGGCTCGGTGACCGGCGCCACCCAGCACCTGCCCACCACTGACGCCGCCGGCACCGTCACCAAGACCGTCTCCGGCGTGGCCGGCAAGGCGACCGGTGTCCTCGGTGGCGGGGTGTCCGCCGACCGTCTGCCCACCGGCCAGCTGCCGCAGCTCGGCGGCGCCGTGGACGGCGTGCGGCAGCTCGTCGCCGGTGCCGGGCTCTCCGGCGTGCACGCCGACGGCTTGACGAAGGCCGCCGACGCCAAGCACGGCAAGAAGGGCGACGAGGGCAACGACGACCAGGGCGACAAGAAGGGCAAGAAGCACGGCAAGGGCGCTGACCTGGGCAAGGTCGGCAAGCTGCCGAAGCTGCCCGCGACCCCGGGCCTGCCCTCCGCCGGTCTGCCCGGCGTCCCGGCGCTGCCCGGCGTCCCCGCGCTGCCCAAGACCCCCGAGCTGCCCTCCGCCCCCGCGCTGCCCAAGGCCCCGGGTTCGGTCGACAACCTGCTGGCCGGTCTCGCCGGTGCGGGCGTCCGCCCCGAGCAGCTGACGAAGCAGGCGCAGGGCGCGCTGGCCACCGCCCGTCCGGTCGTCGACAAGGTCGCGGCCGACGTGCTGCCGCCGGTCGCCGGCCGCGCCGTCACCAAGGTGCTCCCGGTCGCCCAGGGCGAGGTCGGCAACGCCGGCAAGGTCGCCGGTGACGTGGCCGCCAAGGCGACCCCGTTCGTGACCGTCGTTGACGGCCACGCGCAGCTGTTCGTCGAGGGCCTGCGCACCGAGGCCGTCCCGTTCGCCCAGCGCGTCGCGGCTGACGCCACGCCGTTCGCGCAGGCCGTCACCGGCAACACCACCGCTCTCGCGCAGGGCCTGGGCGCCGACTCCGTGCCGTTCGCGCAGAGCCTGACCGTCGTGGTCGTGGCCGACGCGAAGGGCACCGCGACCACCACCGTCGCCGGTGTGAAGAGCCTGGCCCCGATGGGCGCCGTGCCGGCCGTGCCGGCCAACCTGGCCGACCTGACCAACGCCGCCAACATCCCGGCGCTGCCCGCCGCCCCGGCCCTCCCGGTCCAGGGCGTCTGAGGCCCTCCGGGCATCAGCCCCGGTAGCGGCCGCGGCGGTGGCCGGTACCGGAAGTCGCCGGATTGATACTGCGTGACGGCACGTCACTCCGGCGCATCTCATAACAGCCGGGCGGCCCTCTGTGGGGGAGGGTCGCCCGGCCTTTGCGTTTCCGCGCGCCCGACGGGACCGGCACGGGTGGTGGGGGCAACGTGACTATGCGGAACGTGAGTTGGGGACCTGTAGGCGGTCCCAGGTGACCCGGCCGGGCACCCCGTCCGCGTCCTTGCCGTGGAAGCCGAGCCTGCGCTGCCAGGACGCGTACGACTTGCGGTGCGCCTCGTTCCACTCCGGGCCGGGGCCGCTGTGCCGGTAGTGGTCGCAGCCCTCGGCGACCAGCCGCCGGCCCATCGCCTCGATCACCGGTCCGCGCGCCCCCGGCCGGAAGAACTCCCCACCGGGGAACGGCTCGTACGGCGGATGCTGCGGCATCGGAGGCACCAGCGATTCCGACGATTTCGACGACTCGGGCGACTCCTGTGATACCGGCGGCCCACCCCCGGCACCATCGGCGGAACCGAAACCGAAACCGGAACCGGAGCCGGAGCCGAAACCGGAACCGGAACCGGAACCCGTGGTGGAACCGGTGTCGGTGCCTGGGCCGGTGTCGGTCGCCACCGGCCCCTCAGCCGGCCGGGCCAGCCGTTCCCCGATCCGCTGTCGCAGGTCGTCCATCACGATGCCGCGCGGGTCGATCTTCCCCGGTTGCCACTCCTTGTGGCCGATCACCGACCGCTCGCCCCAGCCGTGTGCCCGGCAGATCGCCGCCGCGGCCTTCTCGATCGCCAGCAACTGGGCCTCGGGCCAAGGGTCCACGCCGTCGCCGAGGTTGACGCACTCGAAGCCGTAGAAGTGGCGGTTGCCGTCGGTGTCCGCGGTGCGGTCCTTCGGCAGCACCTCCTCGTCGATCACGGCCTGGAGGACGTCGCGGTCGCCGAGCCCGGCGTGGTTGGCGCGGCCGTTGCCGACGAGGTGGACCTCGCCGTTCTTGTCGATCACCCCGTGGCAGAGCGGCCCCGGCAGGTCCGGGCGCCCGTCGTAGCAGAGGGCGACCGAGCTGTCGGTGCCCTCGGTGGCGGTGTGGTGGACGACCACGCCGTTCACCGGGCCCCACGGGCCCTTGGTGTTGCGGTTGTGCCGGCGCCAGTCGCGGACCTCGTGGACGGTCAGCCCCTCCCCGCGCAGCGCGGCCAGGAGCTGACTGCCGGTCAGCGGTACGGCCATCAGCCCGCCCCCTGTTCGTCGACCGCCGCTTCGGCCTCCGCGGTGGTCTGCGACCGGCTGCGCACCGGGCCGCCCAGGGTCCCGAGCGTCGACCCGCCCCCGCCGGCCGACAACGGCGAGGCGCCGCCGGTCTCCTCGGCGCGCGCCTTCGCCTCGGCCGCCAGTGCCGCGTCGTCCGCCGCCGGGATGCCCGCCGACAGCGGTCGGAACGCCAACCGCAGGTCGGGGACGGCCTGTTCGCCGTGCACCCAGGCCAGCGGCGCGTAGTGGACGGCGATGCCGAGCGGCGGCCGGAGCAGCGGGCGGCGCGCCGCGTCCGTCGGCCACTCGACGCCGCCGGTGGCGGTGCGCGCCGGGATCAGCCAGAAGTCGCCGGTGCGGTAGGTGCCGCCGGCCGCGAAGTACACCTCGACGCCGTCCTCCAGCGGCAGCCAGACGCCTTCCTCGACCGGCACCGCGCCGTGCCTGAGCCGGCCGGGCCTCTCGCCGCGCCGCACCGTCCTGCGGCTGCCCTCCTGGTGGTCCCAGCGGCGCAGGAACGGATGCAGCTCGGGCCGCCGGCCGACGCCCGGGGCGGGCTCGTCCGACAGCCGCACCCGGCGCCCGGGCAGGTCCAGTTCCTCCACCCGCAGCAGCGGTGACGGCTCGCCCCGGCTGGTGTACGCGGTGTCCACGAACTCGACCAGGTCGCCGACGTGCAGCGACAGCTTGTCGTCACTGCCCAGGGATGCCAACTCCACCCACGTACCGTCGAGTTCATCGACCGGGAAGGTGACGGATCCGTTGTCCCGGGACCAGGTGAAGGTGGCGTCCTTGGCGGTGCCGCCGTCGTGCACCTCGACGCGGTAGAGCTGGTTCTCCGGCCCCCGGTAGCGGGCGTCCGGGGCGACCAGGCAGGGGTCGTCGTCCGTGTGGTCGGGGCGTTCGCTGCGCGCCGCCATCCAGGAGGCGGGGGATGCCTCCTTCTGCGCCCAGCGGGTGAACGCGGTGCGGATGTCGTCGATCGGGGGGTTGTCGCCGTCCAGCCCCAGCGCGGACGCGGGCAGCGGCAGCACCTGCCACACGACCTTGGCGCGGGCCGCGGTGTCCGGCATCGCGGCCCCCAGCGCGACCTCGCGCAGCGCCGGGTCCTCGGCCGCAGTGACCATCCGCTCCCACACCTTCAGGTAGACCAGGTACGGGAATTGGGAGGGCAGCCGGTCGCCGGGGCGCTCCGGGTCGCGGAAGCCGTCGGGCTGGTCCCAGTACGTCCAGGTGGTGGGCGGTGCGGCGGGTTCGGCGGCGTCCGCGGCCTCCTCGCCCTCCTTGTGGCCGCCCTCGGCCGGGACCGGCTCGCCGGGCTGCGGGCGGCCGGCGTCGCAGAGGATGCCGTCGACGTAGTAGCGCCCGGCACCGATGACCAGGTCGTCCAGCTCGCGGCTGCCGCCCCGGAGGTCGATCTTGAATCCGGTGGCGCCGTGCGGTCCGCCGTGCGGGCCGATCAGATCGGTGGCGAGGGTGCGGGCCTGGAACAGCTGGATCATGGTCTGCTCGTTGGCGTCGGCGTCCAGCTGGACGCGGCCCTGCTGCGCCACCACCGCGGAGTAGTGCCGCTCGGGCCGGTAGGTGATGCGGGAGAGATCAGCGTGCATGGAAGGGGTCCCCCTCGTACGGGATGCTCGAACGGTCGTCGGTGGCGGTGGCGGTGGCGGTGGCGGTGGCCGTGGCCGTGGCGGTGAACGGCGGGCGGCTCATGTGACGAACACGATCCCCGCGTCGGTGCCCGCCGGGGTGTACTCCGCGAGCCGGGCCCGCAGGCTGTCCTCGCGCTGCGGCTGGTAGAGGTCGTGGTACGCGCCCAGCTCGGCGCCGTCCTCCGCGCCCCGCCGGATCTCCTCGGCGCAGCCCGCCGCCAACTGCCCGTACCACGGCGTCCCGTAGCGCTCGGCGCGGAGCTGCGGACGCACCCGCTCGGCGCCCCCGGGCCCCGCCAGGTCCGGCTGGCAGCGGTACCGGCGCGGGGTCCGCGACCCCGGCGGGACGTAGCTGAACCGGATGCAGCCGACCCCGCGCCGGGCGACGTTCAACCGCCCGGTGAACAGGCTGTTCTCGGCGAGCTGCACCGCGTGCGTGTGGACCTCGCCGATGACCGTGGTCCGGTGCGCGAACAGCACCGCGTGCGCATGCCGGCAGTCCGGCGCGGACAGCGCCTCGCGGTCGGACCGGGTGGCGTCCAGGATGCTGTCGCGCAGATGGATCGGCAGCGGGTCGGTGCCCACCTCGTCGCCGATCACCTCGATCGTGCCGAGGATCGTCCGGTCGATCTCCACACAGGCGGTGGTCCGGTCCAGTACGAGGCTCGGCTCCTCGGGGGAGGCCGGATGGCAGTGCGGTTCCAGCGACCAGCCCGGCACCAGGGTGCAGTGCCGCAGCACCAGCGCCCCCAGCGGTCCGGTGACGTTGAGGCCGCGGCCGGTCACCAGCAGCCCGTCCAGCACCATCCGGGGCCGCTCCCCGGGCGCGCAATCACCGTCCCGCGCACGGATGTTGAGGGCGTCCGGGCGGTTGCTGTACCAGTCGAGCAGCCGGATGACCGGCCGGGTGCCCTCGGCGGCGCGCAGCTCCAGCCGGTCGCCGGGGTCCAGGTCGAAGTCCAGCTGCTCCTGGTAGGCGCCGCTGTGGGTGATCTCGATGATGCCGTCGGGGCCGCACCGCCCGGCCCGCCGGTCGTGCCGCCACGCCGCGTAGGCGTCCATGATCCGGTGGAAGTCGTGGCCGGGGCCGACCCGGTAGACGGTGGCATCCGGCGCGGTGGCCCCCGTTTCGCTCAGCTCGCGGGGGTACTCCCCGCCGCCCAGGTCGTCGCCGAACCCGTAGTGGTAGTCCACCCAGACGCCCTGGCGCGGTGCGGACCGCGAGCCGAAGGCCATCCGGCCCAGCTCCGGGTCGACGGCGACCTGGCCGCGCCTGGGCCGGTAGCGCCAGTCGCTCAGATCGGCGACGACGATGTCGGCGGGCGGGACCGGGTGGTCCTCGCCGTCCCGCCGGATCACCAGGCTCTTCCCCGGCCCGTAGTAGTCCGCGAGCCGGTCGTGCAGCTGCCGGCGGCGGATCAGGGCCGGCACGTTGTCGACGGTCGCGATGTGTGTCGCGGACGGCTCCGGCTCCGGGCGCGTCACCAGCGGGGTGTCGTTGCCGAGGATCGAGAAGGTGTAGAGGTTGCGGGCCCGGTCGATGCAGTACGCGGGCGCCCGGGTCACCGCGTACGGCCGCAGCCGCCAGACGAACAGCCCGACCCCGGCCGGGGTGTAACCCCCTTGTGTGCGGAGCGAGTTGACGCGCCGTACGTCCACCGAGCGGGCCAGCGCGGCGAACGGTCCGTCGGCCAGGTCCAGTGCCGCGCCGTCGCGGACGTCCACCAGCCGGCCGCGGGAGTGCCGCCGGGCGTTGACCGCCGCGGTGCCCGACCCGTACAGCTTCACCGGCTGCTGGTGCGCCACCAGCCGGGACAGCTCCACCGCCCGCGCCGGCCAGCCCGCCACCTCCTCGGACAGCTCTTCCAGCAGCGCCAGGGTGCCCTTGCGCCGCCGGTTGCCGACGGTGGCGGCCACATCGCGGCGCGGCGCCAGCGCCTCCGCCAGCCGCCGCCGTGAGGAGTCCGGCAGCCCGCCGTCCCGCAGCCCGGTGGCCAGCACCCGCTCGTAGCCGGGCAGCGGCCGGTAGCCCACCAGATCGCCGAGGTAGGGCAGCGCCCACTCGGCGGCGGTCTCCACGAACCAGTCGTCGTACTGCTGGTCGACCCCGTCGCGGACCCGGTCCACCTGCTCGGCGATCACCGCCAGCAGCGCCCGCAGCGGCTCGCCTCGCGCGAAATCCTCGGAGTCCCGCAGCCTGAGCCACTGCGGGAGCAGTTCCGCGAGCCCGTCCGGCTCCCGCGCCGTGCTCTGCTCACTCATCGGGGTACCTCCGTCAGGATCAGCGTGTCCGCGACCCGCGGCGAGAACAGCGCGAGCTGGGCCGGCCGGATGCCGCGGAAGACGCAGACCGCGCGGCCCTTGGGCAGCGGTCGGGTGTCGGTGATGTCGGGGTTGAGCCGCAGGAGTTCGGCCAGCGAGATGCCGTACCGGGCGGCGACCGCGGTCAGCGTCTCGCCGTCCGCGGTCACTTCGTGGATCCGCTCGTCGTACGTGGCGAGGCGGGAGGGTACGCGGGTGGCCGGCGGGCCGGTGAACCGGTCGGCCAGGCGGGCGAGTTCGGCCGGGGTGACGGACGCCGGAACACCGGTGAAGGCGTCCGCGTCCACGTAGTCCACGCCGGGCACGGACTGGGCGGCGGCCAGCACCTCCGACAGCTGCGCCGGCTGCCCCAACTCCCGCCCGTCGTAGCCGAGCTGGGCCAGCAGGGCCTGCCGGACCCGGGGTTCGACCAGCGGCCAGGCGTAGTCCGGCGCGACCTTCACCCGCGCCACGAGCAGCAGCAGCACCGGCTCCCGGACGTCCACCCGCACCGGCAGCCGGGCGTCGCCGTACTCCGCCAGCGAGGACCGCAGCGCCCGCAGCACCTCGGCGTCCGGCGCGATCGGGATGTCGTCCACCCCCGCCACCGTCACATGCAGCACCTGCCGCCGCCCGTCGAAAACCTCGCGGGCCGCGGCCCGGCCGATGCCCGCCCGGGAGCGGGCGAAGTCCTCGTAGTCGGCGAGCGACACCAGCCGGTCCAGTGCGGACACGGCCAGCGGGACGGTGCGCCGGGTCAGCGCCGGGCCGTCCGCGTCCGCACCGCCGGTGGCCGGCTGCGGGTTGGTGACGCCGGTGACGCCGAGCGGGCGGGTGATCGCCTGGGTGATCCGGCCGGCCGCCACGTTGGCGGCCCGGCCGGTGCCGAAGCGGTAGCGCGCCCGCACGTTGTCGTGGCCGGTCGGCAGCCGCGCGCCGTGCACACCGTCGCCGAACGTCACCGTCGTCCTGCCCTCGCCCGTCGTGCCGGTGACGTACACCCGCTCGCGGGGGCCGCGCCCGGCCAGGCTGTCGACGGCGTGCCACAGCAGCCCGTCGACCCGGATCTCCAACTGCGGGGTGGCGCCCAGGGGGTTGGCGGCCGGCAGCCACGTCAGCGGCGACTGCCACAGTGCGAAGGTCTGGTTGATCCGCGCGGCGTCACCGCTGCCGATCGCCTCGTCACGGCTCTCGCCGTGGGTGGCCGGGACGACATTGCCCTGGATGCGGACCGACTCCCGCTTGTAGCGGTGCGTCAGACTGCCGGTGAGGGTCAGCGTGGTGTGCACCCGGTCGCCGGGCAACCGCGGATCCAGGGTCTGCTCAACCTTGGCGATCACCGCCAGCTCGGTGCCCCGCACCCCCGTCACCCCCGGGATGTCGGTCCGCTCACCGGACACCACCAGATAGCGCCCGGGCCGCAACCCGTCGTACAGCTCGGCGAGTTCCAGCCGGTCGCCGTGCACGTCCTCGCCCAGCGGCTCGTCCGCCTGCGGGAGCGCCTGCCCGGCGGCGTGGACGGTGGTGTCCCGGATCGCCGACAGCGCCACGTCGTGCTCGTCCAGCCACGGATCGGCGAGGGTGAGCACGGTGCCCCGGCCGGTGATCCCGTACTGGGTGTGCACCGCGGCACGGACCGCCGTGACGCGGGTGGTGACGAACGCCAGCTTCGTGTCACCGGGGATGCCGTCCGGCCCGTCCGCGCCCTTGAGGGGCCGCTCGATCGCCACCCAGCTGCCGACCGTGATCCCGTCGTAGACCGTGTCCAGCGGCAGCGAGCGCCGGTCCGCCGGCTTCGGCACCGTCGCGATGGCGATCTCCACGGCGGGCGGCTCGCCGCCGGCCGCCACCCGCACGCTGACCTCGTACTCGCCGTGCGTGATCTGCCGGTGCTCGCCCGGCCCCAGGTCCCAGGACTGCGGTGTCCCGTTGTCCACGGAGATGTGGATCCTGCCGTCCTCGCCCGGCCGGGACACGAACAGCGTCCGCTCCGGCAGCCCCGCCAGGAACCGGGCGGTGACCCCGGGCTCCTGCGAGGCGGACGGACGGCGGCCCAGCCAGCTCAGATCGTGGTCGTGCCCTGTACGGGTGTGCAGTTCGACCTGTCCGGGCCCCAGCGCGAAGGTGCCGTCGCCGGGCAGGTTCTCCGCCCGCTGCGCGGAGGTCCCGGTCTCGATGTGCTGGAACTCCGCCCGCACCGGGACCTTGCCCGCGGTGTCGTACACCACCCGCATGCTGGTCAGCGACGCCCCGGTCAGCGGCCAGTCGGCCGTCCTGATGACCCGGCCGTGCTCGTCCTGCACGGGCTTGAGCGGAGCCGTGGCGCCGAACGGCGTGGCGGTCGCCCGCATGGCCAGCAGGGCGCGCAGCAGCGGCAGTTCGGGCGCCGTGCGGGGCGGGACCGCCTGCCGCCAGGCCGGGTAGAGGCCGTCGGCGACCCGCGGATCCAGCGCGGCGAGCAGCTGCGCGCCCAGGTCCGAGCCGCCGTCGAAGACCCGCTCGGGATCACGGGCCACCGCCCGCGCGCCGGACGGCGGCCGGACGACCCGGGTCCGCAGCGCGGGCAGCACGGCGGCCAGGGCGGTCAGCGCGGCGGGGGTGGCGGGCGCACCGGTGGCGCCGTGCGGCCGGGGAGCCGCGCCGGCACCCGCGTCCGCGCCCGGGGCCGCGGGCTGTGGTCCCGGGGCCGGTTCCGGTTCTGGCCCCGGTCCGGGTTCCGGTTCGCCGGACAACTCCGCGGCCCGGCGGGCCAGATCACCGATGACGCCCTGGAGCTCCTCGAACCACGCGGCGACCTCCTCGTATCCGGCCGCCACCGCCTGCGCCTCCGCCAGCCGCTCGTGCGGCCCGGCCAGCCGCGCCACCAGCGCGTCCGGTGTGCCGATCCCGCCCAGGTCCGCGCGCAGCGGCGCCAGCACCTGCGCGTCGAAGTCGGCGATGAACCGGCTGATCGGCCGCGGGTTGGGGGTCTGCGGGGAGGGGGGAGGCGGGTAGTCCGGATCGTCCGGTTCCATGGCCGTTGAGGGAGGCTCCGTGATCCACTCCCGCAGCTCGGCGATCAGCTCCGGCAGCGACGCCGGCGCCGCCTGCGGCAGCGTCAGCGCCGTCACGTCCTCGGTGCGGTCCGGCCGCACCGCCGCCACCGGCAGCAGCACCCGCTGCGCCCCGAAGTCGAAGAGCAGCCGGTCGCCGACGGTCAGGCCCGTGGTGGTGCCCGCGACCAGCAGCCCCGGCCGGGTCTTCAGGTCGTCCGGGGTGAGCAGGGCGGGCCGCCGGTGCCGGATCGCCAGCTCGTTCCACGCCCAGCGGGCCGTCAGGTCCTCGTCGGTCTCGAAGGTCTGCGACTCCTCGCCGGACCCCGCCGGCACACTGTGGCTGCGCGCCCCGCGCGGGATCAGCACCGGCAGGTCCGCGGCCCGCGGATCGCGGTCGAGGGTGTACGCGAGATGGGTGTCGGCGGCGACCCCGGGCCGCGGCCGGTGCCCCACCAGCCGCCCCAGCAGCGCCAGCGAACGGTGCTCGTTCGCCGTCCGCAGATAGCCCTCGTCGGCGATCCGCTCACTGTGGAACGTCAGCAGATCGCCCAGTACGGCCCAGGAGTCCAGCAGCCCGATGGACGGGTCGTCGGGGGTGCGGACGGTCAGGCCGCGCAGCGCCGGATAGGCCGGCGACGCCAGCCGGTCCAGCATCGCGGCGAGGAACGAACCGTACGTGCCGACGCGGTAGTCGAGGGCCGTGCGGCCGGGCGGGTTGTAGAGCGCGGGGTCGGCCCGGCGCTCGTCGTGCCCGCCCGCGCAGCCGTCGCACCCTCCCCCGTTCTCGGCTCCGCTCGAACGGGACGTACCCCCGTCCCCACTGCCCCCGCGCGCCGTCTCGTTCTCCGTCTCCGTCATCGCCCACCCCCGAGCTCGATGACCAGCCGGCCGTTCTCGGGCCGGTCCGGGTTGTTGTCGCACCGGGCGATCTCCAGCGGTCCGAGCCGCAGCACACCCGCCTCCAGTTCCCCTTGGTCCTCATGGAAGAGCCGGCGCAGCCGGGTCACCGCCACGCTCCGCACCCCGGGCACCGCCGCGGCCACCGCGGTGAGGCGGCTCAGCCGGACCGGCTCGCCGAACGTCAGCGCGTCCGGGTGGAAGAACCCCAGCCGCCCGCCGGGCAGCGCACGGTTGCCCAGCACCCGGCTCAACTCGGCCAGGATCTGCCCGTGTTGGTGCCCCGGCTCGGCGCACACCGCCAGCGCGATGTCCACCGGCACCAGCCGGGCCGGCCGCACGACCAGGTCGTGCCCGATCCGCCGGTAGCCCTCCAGCGCGTACGCCACCGCGTCCAGCAGCGCCGCCGGAGGCGCCTCCGTTCCGTACGCGTCGACGGCGATCTGCGCCTCCTGCCCGGCGCCGGTCCAGCGGATCTCCGCCGCCGCGCGCTGCACGCCCGGCAGCCCGGACGCCAGCTCCGCGTAGTCCTCCGCCGTGACGGCCCGCAGCCGGGTCCGCTTGAGGTCGAGCGGCGCCAGCTGCCGCACCTGCTCGACCGGCTCCGGCTCCGTACCGCCCACCGCCGGCAGCGGATTGCGCACCCCGGCCACCGGCAGGGGCGCCGCGGCCTCCGACTCCCGCGGATCGCGCCGGAGCACGAGGTGGTTGATCGCCTCGGCGCCCACATTGCCCGCCGTGCCGCCGCCGAGCCGGTAGTGCAGCGTCAGCCGGCCACCGGGCGCCGGCCGGGCCCCGTACCGCCCGTCGCCGAACCGCAGCGCCAGCCGCCCGTCGTCCTGCAGCTCACCGGTGAAGTGCCGGTCGCGCGGCCCGCTGCCGAGCAGATCACGCCGCGGCAGCCAGACCGCCGCACCGTCCCCGCCGTCACCCGCCCCGGGGGCGCGCTCCACCAGGCGCACCGCCGGCAGCGCCTCCCGCGGGTCCTGGACGACCGCCGCGGCCGGCCCGTGCAGCACCGGCTCCGCCGGGTCCAGCCCGGACGCGTACCCGGGCCCCCACGTGTGCGCGATCTCCCACGCCGTCCGCGCGTCCAGCACCGTGCCCGCCCGGGCCCGTGCCGCCAGCACCGCCAGCCGCCGCAGCTTCCCGTCCAGCAGCTGCGGGCTCCGGTGCAGCAACTCCCGCAGCGCACGCACCGGATGGGCCACCAGCTCCAGGCTCTCCAGCACCTTCAGCCCGAACAGCACGGTCAGCTCGGCGACCTCGTCGTCCGTCAGCCGGTCCCGCTCCCGCGCGTCGCGCCACAGCTCCACCAGCCGCTCCCGCACCCGATCCGGGATCGCCGCCAGCCGCGCCGCCTGCCCGGCGGCCAGGAACGCGGGCCGTGGGAACGGCACCGTCTGGACGACGGGGGAGCGGTGCAGCAGCGGCCGGAACCGCGGCGCGATCCCCGGGTAGACGGACTGCGCGAGCAGCCTCCGCAACGCCGCGGCCTGCGCGTACGCGGTGCCCGGCACCACCTTCTCGGTGCGCCGCCCGGCCTGCTCCAGGCCGATCCCGGCCCGTTCGGCCGCCTCCTCACCGGCCACGGTGAACAGCTGTCGCACCTCGTCCGGGACCAGCGCCCGGCCGCCCTCCGCCCGGTCGATCAGGTCGTCGACCAGCCGCGCCACCTCGTTCCCGCCGTGCCCGCCGTCCCAGCAGCCGAACGCGGGCGGAGCGCAGGAGCCCAGGACGGCCGGGACCGGCGGCACGGTCACCGCCTCGGGGACCTCGTCCCCGGCCCCGTCCAGCGACCGTCCGTGGTCCACCAGCACCACATTGCCGCGCGCCACGCTCACGTCCTCGACCTCGGCGCAGTCCCGGCCGCCGCGGGTCGACAGGCACAGCGGGAACTCCAGCGCGTCCTCCGCCGCCCACGTCACCTCCAGCACCGGCTGCCCGTCGAGCCGGTCGATCGCCGGGGTGACGGAGGTGAGCCGGACCGCCTGCCGGTGCGCCGGGTCCTGATCGCCCGGCGTCCCCGTACGCGGCCCCTTCACCTCCTCGAAGAGCAGCAGATCGCCGGGGGAGAGGCGCAGCGCGCGCTCCGTGCGGTCGTCGTCGGTCCACGCGTCGCGCAGCGTCGCGGCGGTGGCGCCGCCGCGCAGGGTGCAGACCTCCCCGCCCCAGGTCCACAACCGGATGGTGTTGTGCTCGGGGCGCAGCACCAGCGGCGCCGCTGCGACCGGTTCGAAGACCTCCACCGCACCGCGCTCGTCCAGCACGGCCAGGTCCCCGTCGTCGATGACCGTCCCGATCTCCGGCTGGTCGTGCGGCCCGAACGTCCTGGTGTCGACCGCCGCGAAGCGGTACCCGCCGGCGAGCAGCGTCAGCTCCTCGACGACCTCCAGCGACACGAACGCGCGGGCGTTGCAGCCGTCGTGCATCGGGTAGTCGATCAGCCGCACATGCCGCCGGACCGAGACCCGCCGCCGGGCGGTGTCCAGATACGCCTCGGTCGCCACCGCGTCCTGCTGGTAGCTGATCTGGTCGGCGGTGTACGCGAGCAGCTCGACCAGCGTCATCCCGAGGTCGGCCGGGTTGCGCTCGGCCCAGTCGGGCGTGGTCAGCCGCAGCCGGTCCAGCACCAGCTGGCGCAGGGTGTCGTAGTCGCGCGCCGTGTAGTCGATGACCGGCGCGGGCCGGAACGTGTCCAGGCAGCCGCCGGCGTCCTCGTCCGCGCAGTCGAAGGGGCTCGGGCAGTCCGCCCGGAAGAAGAACTCCTGGCCGAAGTACCGCTGGTCGAAGCCCTCGTACGGCTCGGTGCCGGGCCGGCCGTACGGGTCGGTCTCCACGAGGGAGAGCCGGTAGCGGGAACGGTCCCCGGTCCGGTCCAGCGTCACGAACAGCCGGTCGTCGAGCTCCGGATCCTCCTCCCGCTCGACGGATATCTCCAGGGCCGCGAGCCCCGTCACCCGCCGCCCCCCGTCGATCCGGACGTTCTCCGGCCGCAGCCCGTGCGGCGCCTTCCCGAGGAAGGTGACCGTCAGCGTCACCCCGTCGTCCGCCACCTCGACCTCGTCGATGCCGTTCAGCCGGGCCGCCCTGATACGCCCCCGCCGGCTGTCCGCACGGCACACCAACCCACCGGAGAACTCACCGGAGAACGCCCCGGAATTACCGGCCACTCGCCTCATCCCTCGCCCCGCCCCTCGAACACGTCGTCACGCCGGCTCGCGGTGGCGCGCACCACATAGCGCAGAGACACCCGGACGACGTTGTCCTCGCTCACCACGTCCAGCGACTCGACCTCGATCAGTTCGCCCAGCCACCGCTGCAACGACGCCTGGACGGACAGCTCGACCGCCGACGCCAACTCCGGGCTGTTCGGCGTGAAGACCAGATCCAGCAGCCCGCAGCCGAAGTCCGGCCGCATCACCCGCTCGCCCGGACTCGTGAACAGCAACTGCTCGATCAGATCGCGTACATGCGCGTCGGGACCGGCGTGCGCGGTCCGCCCGCGCCGGTCGATCCGGAACGGAAAGGCGATCTCGGTACGGACCTTCCGTGTGGTGCTCATCGGCTGCTAACCCCCTGCCGGCCCTGGTCGACGAACGCCACGACCGGCGGGCCCTGCGGCACCAGCCCGGCGCTGAAACACATCGCCGCGGTGGTGTCCAGCAGCACCGGCACCCCGTCGGCCCGCACGGCGTCCGCCGCCGCGCCCGGCATCCAGCGCACGCTGGTACACGGCTGCGGACGGCCCGCGACGACATGCGCACACCCGATGACCGTGAACGGATCCGCGGTCGAGGCCACCAGCGCGCCGTCGATCCGCACCCCGTCCGCCCCGCCGGCACCGCCCGCGGCGGCCGATAACGCGCGCCCTCCGTGCGGGCAGCCGATCAGCGTCCCCCCGTGCACAACATTCCCGACATTCCCGGTGGCCACGTGGACCTCACTCCCCCGTTCCGGTTATCGCTTCTTGGGCACGGTCAACCGGCCCTCGTTGATGTCCACTTGATCGCCGGCCAGGGAGATCGACGCCCCGTGGCCGTTGTTGATGTGCACCCCGGTCGCGTCGATCCTCACGTAGGCGCCGCCCGGAGCCTCCAGCAGAATTCCGGTGGTGGGCACGTCCGACATCACGATCTTGTGCTTCCCCGGCGTCTGGATCACCACCGGATGCGCCGTCGCCGGATCGGGCTGCGCATCCTCCGGCAGCTCCTCCCGGCGCCCGTACCAGCACCCGGTCCACACCGGGAAACTGGGATCGCCCTGCTCGAACTCCACCCACACACCCGCCCCTACGGACGGCACCACCACCTGCCCGGCCCGCTCCCCGGTGAACGGAAAGCACGGCAGCGCCCAGGTGGAGGTCTCGTCCCCCAGCACATCCGGGACCTGGACCCGCAACCGCCCGATTCCCATCGGGTCGTCGTTCGCCGCCACCCGGCCACGGAACTTGCCGAGAAAGCGGTTGTTCTGTGCAGCAGCCATGCGCGGCTTCTCCCCTTACGGACCTCGACGTGCGGACGGTGCATAGCGGCGGGACCTCGGCTGATGGCCGGACGATGGCCCACGCCATACGGCTACGGCTGTGGCTATGGCTATGGCCGGACGGTGCCGCTGCGCGCGATCAGCCCCTCCCGCGACAGCGTGAAATTCTGCAGATACGAGCCGGGCCGCAGGTTGTGCGTCACGGACTTCACGTAGTAATCGCCGTCGTAGGTGATCCCGGAGCCCCGCACCCCCACCAACTCCCTCGGCCGCAGCACATATCCATGCCGCGTCACATCCAGCGACCCCGAACCCGAAATGGCATCCGCACTGGTGGCGGCCCGCCCCAGCGCCTCCGCCTTCGCCAGCCCCTCGTCCATCTTCGCCGTCCCGCTCAGCGTCTTCCGCTTGAGCGCCGGCGACCCCCGCAGCCCCAACGGCGGGCGCAATGGACTGATATCGGGCTGCGAGAGCAGCGGCGCCTGCCGCGTCACCGGATCCTGCACCCGGGCCTGCGGCTCCTCCCGCGCCGTCCCGTCGTAGGCGAAGGTGAGTTGGTCGACCGTCGAATTCGCGTCCATGTTGACGTTCAGAGCGTGCTGCCGCTGTCCCAGCCGCTGCTCCGGCCCCCAGAACGCCGTCGACCGCCCCGGCACCGGCCCCGGATCCAGATAGAACGTGTACCCGTTCGCCCGCGCCAGTTCGTTCACATACTGCAGATCCGTCCCCGTCTGGTAGTCGACCCGCACCTGCTCCCGCGGCGGCTGCGGAATCTGCTCCCGGATGATCCGCGCGTCGATCCCGTAATCCGCGTACTGGGAGAGAATCCGCTCGACGCGCTGCGACGGCGCGAGGTTGGGGTACCGATCCGTCCGCTCTTCCAAGTCCATCAGCAGCGTCAGGTCTTCCCCGGTGACCGTCAGGGTGCTCTGCCCGGGGTGGTTACTGCTCCCCACCTCCTGCCGCACGATCACCCCGTCCAGCAGCACCGTCGGCGTCCCCCGCACCGCAACCGTCAGAATCACCCTGGTCTTCGGATCGAAGAACCCCTCAGGCAGCAACCGATCGACGATCGCGCCCCGCTTCGTCAGATCGAACGCCAGCTGAAACCCGCTCCGTTCACCCGCCGTACTCGTGATCTGCGCCGACAGCAGCGCATCCACGACCTCCTGCGGCACCAGCCGGGCCAACTTCGGCCCCATATACAGCGACACATGAATGGGCCCGCGCCCCACCGGCGCGTCGTCACCCATTCCGCACCCCTGGCCCGCCCATCCCACCCGGGAACCCACCCGGCAGCGGAACGGCTATCTCCGTACCCGGCTCATCCGTCAACTCCCGGGGATCCAGTACCGGGTTGGCATCCGCGATCCGCCACCACTGCCCCGGATCCCCGAAATACCGCTGCCCCAGCTGATCCGGCCGCTCCCCAGCACCCACGACATGCGTCACGGCATCCCCCTCGCCATGCTCCAGCTGCGGCAACAACCTCCGTTTCGCATACCGCACTTCACTCCCATCGGGCAGCGTGTGCACCCCGATCCCGATCCCCGCGTACCGACTGCTCCGCGGATACGGATGCGCCCCGGGCACATCGTCCAACGCCCGCTCATACGGCTCGATGCCCATGCCTCAGATCCCCCTCCCCAGCCCCAACTGCGCAAAGGACCCACCCCGAGCCCTGCGGGCCAACTGCTCCTTCTGCGCCAGATGCGCGAGATACAACGCCGCCCCGGGATGCCCGGCCGGCAGATCACTCACCGTCAGCACCTTCATCCCGATACTCAACGAAGCGCGTATCGGACACAGATTCACATCGAACGCCGACTCACTGACGGACAACTCCGTCAGCCGCACCGGCATAACGCGCTTGCTCCCCCACGTGAACAGCGTCAACGGCGTCTCGATGGGACTGATCTCAATAGTCCCCTTCTTGGTCAGCTTCGACGCCGCCAACAACTGCGCGACGGTCGGCTGCACCAGCATCTCCAGCACCGCCAACTCCGGATGAATCCCGTCCGGCGCCGCCACATCCAGCTGATCGGTGGCATCGATCTCCGCCGTGAACTTCCAGGTCTCCTCCGCCGGCCCCTTCAGCCGCAGCGCCTCGTTGCGATCCCCGCCACTGCCACCTCCACCGCCCCCGCTGTCCCCCTCCCCACCCGCAGCCTGCGGCGCCACCTGCCGCTCCAACGTGTCGGGATTGAACTGCAACACGATGATGCGCTGCGGAATCCCGAGCTCGGGATCGACAACGACTATTCCGGAACGGATGGGTTTGGGGATGTCTCGGTAGCTCATGCCGTGGTGCCTCTCAGCGGTAAGAGGATGGGGTGCTCGGAGGGCATGTTCCGCGTCACTCCTGCTGTTGGGTCACGGAAATGTGACAGTCATCGCACCAGAAGCCGAAGAGCTTTCCCGCAAAGCCCATGACGCCGAACGGTGTCGGGCCGCTGTCGAGCGACGCAAGGAAAGGCATGGCCTTGCGGCATTCAGGGCAGTACGGGTGCGGCTCGGGAGTAATCCAGCTGGGCAGCCCGCCGACTTGATGTCGTGACCAGCCGGCGTATGCCCGCAGGCTCTCCCCGGTCTGATTGGGGTGGCGTTCCAGGGTGAGTGAGCGAGTCCCCGGAATGACGCGTTCGGCGTGGTGGGCAGACGGGTTCGGAGTGTCCTGCGGTCCGTAGAACGTGGTGAGGTGCCCATCCTGATTGATCTTCACAGTCACCGTTTCCAGCGCATAACAATCGCAGGAGTACCAGAAGAAGGAGGGGTCGCAAGACAACTCCATGGGAAGGTGACCGGCCGCCAAAGTGAGAACGCGCTCTGTGGGTTCGCGGCAATCGAGGCAGATCGGTGTCGGTCCCGGAAGGGAGCCGCCCATGATGTGTGGGCTTGCCTCTGCGTCGGTGACAAAGCCCATGCAGGAAGGGTGGTATCCCGCGCTGTTGCCGCTGTCGGGGAGTTGCCCGGCAAGCGCGATCAGCGTCTCCCAGTCCAGGCGGTCCTCAAGTTCGTCGCGGACCGAATGAATGGCCTCTCTCGCATGGCCGGTCCGGATGCGAGCCACCGCTTCGAGGTCGTCCCAGTCATCTTCGTCGTGCCATCGCGCCAGGAGCGCATCGGCGAGTTCGTCGGGCGCGCCGGACAGGAGACTGCGCCTGATGAGCTTGCTGTCGATGCGGTCGGCGATCGGACGGACCCGGTCCGGCTCGTAGGCGGCAATGCTGAACACCACGTCGGAGAGCGGGGAACCCGGCTGTGGATCGGCGGCATAGTCGGAGACGAACTGGTCCAACAGGCTTGCGGGGAGCCACGGGACCAGCCGTGCGGCGGCATGCACGAGATCTTCGTCCTGTCGCAAGCGCTCAGCGGCGCGTGTTTTCCCCTCGCGTGCATCAGGGATCATCTGGAGATAGCGTGCGACGTATTCCGCTACGCGGCCGTCTTTCGTCTCCATGAGGTGCTGAACTGCGGCCAGCGCTCCACTTTCCGGCAGCCTGGAGAGGATTTCAATGATCCGATCCCTTTTTTCCTCGTCGGGGATCGATGAATCCATGGCAATCGCTGGCACATCGCGCTCGGGCGTCATCTCAATCCTCTCTTTTTGTTTTGTTCCAGTATTTTATCAGCATTTTTTCTATCTCGGGGTCGTAATCGATGATCTTGAGTCTGGCTAGCTTTTCGTAATGACTGATGAATCCCTGCACGAGGTAGGGGTAGAGCTTCTTCTCTTTATCGAGATAGAGTAAGTATGTCTCGAAGTCCCGTTCGACGGCCTTTGTCAGGTTCTTCGAGTCTGCCAGTATCTGGGCTTTCGTGTTCTTTTCCAGATAGGTGCGCGATACCTCCTTGTGGAGCCAGATGGGGAGATATACGGCATGGGCCTCGTTGTAGGCCTGCTGGGCTCCCTTGCCGCGAGTCCTTCGAGTCTTCCCCTTGTTCTTCCCCCTCTTGATTACGACGTCGATCATTTCCAGCCCCTCATTCCGGTAGTGCTCTTCCAGTTCAGCCTCCTGCTGCTCCGAAAGTGGCCGGCCTCCCTGTTTGTCGATCATTTGTTGCCGTGCTTCATTGCGCTTCGCCTGAATGATGGCGGCGCCGGAGGGTATGTGGTCAGGGGTGAATTTCTCGTCCTCGTCCTTGCCCTTATTCCACTCCCCATACTTGCGCTTCTTTGCATCCTGCCAGCTGAGGGACTCGCCCTCTTTCGGGTATCCAGTGCCATGGCCGACAGGGACGCTTTCCATGATGGCCGCCAACTGGGGGGAGAGGCCGGCACCTCGTTTGTTCCTTTCCGGATCTGTTTCCTCTGGTTGCCTGGCGGTGGTATTTCCGTGCTGTGGCTGCTGCTGGTGCCCGCGCGCGGCAGCAGGCGGAGTTTGAGGTGCTTCCCCTGTTTGCCCGTTGGCAGGAATCTGCTGTGTCTCGTAATCCCCTTCGGATTCTTCGGGGTTGAGGTGCGCCAGGATGTCGCCGGTCCTGTCGCCGTGCATGGTCAGGGAGGTGAGCCGGTACCAGAGGCGCAGTCCGGCCAGGGATGCGCGCATCACCGGGCGAACGACACCTTTGTCCAGCAGTGCGCCCACCTTGGGCTTGAGTCGCGCTGAAATCTTCTGGAGCCGTTGCTCCTTCGACTCCTTCGACTTCTCCTTCTTCTTCCGCTCCTCGCGGCGCCGCTTCTTCTGTTCCGCGCGGTGCTTCTTGTGGTCCCGCATGTGGTCCCGCTTCTTCCTGAAGAAGTCGCGGGCCTTCTTGGCGCCGTTCTTGAGGGCCTTGCCGAGTTTGGACTTGCGGAGTTTCTTGCCCAGGGCCTTGCCGGCGTTGCGGACCTTCTTGAGGGCGGACTTGACCTTGCCCTTGATCTTTTTGAGGGCGCGGCCCAGGGGGGACTTGGGCTGGCGGGGCCTGGTGCGCTTGGGGGCTTCGGTTTCCTTTTTCTTCTTGGAGGATGCGGGCTTCTTCTCCGGTTCGTGCTCGGGCTTGTGCTCCGGGGGCTTCTCCTCGTGCTCCTTCTTGGGGGTCCTGGTGCCCGGTTCCTCCTTGGCGGGCTTCTTGGGGTCCGGGGTGTGCTCGTTCTCCGGCTTCTTGGGGTCCGGGTGCTTCTTCGGGTCCTCCGCGTCGCGTTGGCGCTTGGCGGCGTCCTCCTCGCGGCGGTGGTCGCGTTCGTGGTTGGGGGTGCGGCTGTTGGGGCGGTCGTGGGAGGTGGCGGGGCCCTTGGAGCCGGGGTGGGTGGTGGGGTGGTGTTCGGTGGAGGCGCCGGGGCGGGTGGGGACCTTGGGGCCCTTCGGTTTAGCGGCGCCGGTGGGTTTGCGGAGCGCCTGGGTGGCCTTGCGGACGGCGCCGCGGGCGCGGTTGACGGCGTTGCCGGCCGCCTTGCGGGCGCCCTTGCCGGCTTTCTTGAGGCCCTTCATGATTTTTTGGGCGATGCCCTTGAGGCGGGTGCCGACGCCCTTGGCGGCGCGGCCGAGGCGGGCCAGGAGGAGGTTGGTGATGAGTTCGAGGAGGGCGACGACGCCGGCGGCGACGGCTTCGGCGAAGAGGCATGCGGCGGGGCCGGACTTCACCGCCTTGAGGAAGGCGAAGAACTTGCCGAAGGCGGCGAGGATCGCGCTGATGGACTGCCAGGCGGCCATCAGCCCCTGGATGATGGTGAGGATCGCGCCGGCCGCGGGGATGATCATCGAGACGACCTTCTCGATGACGAGCTGGGCGATCATCATCGGGAGGGCCGCGATCACCGCGTCCCACGCCATCTTGCCGATCTGCTTCAAGGACATGCAGCCCTTGATCAGGACGTTGATGACGGCCTTGCCGAGGCCGAGGATGCCCTCGACCTTGGTGTCGAACCACTGCTTGACGGCGGTCTTGATGGCGCCCCAGAGGTGTTCCTGGATACCGGTCTTGGCGGCGCTGCCGGCCTTGGACAGCCAGCCGCCCGGGTCCGGGGCGATGTCCGCGACGAGGGCGGCGAACTGGCCGAGTGCCTGGATCGCGGCCTCGGCGAACTTGAGGGCGCCGACGATGGCGTCGCGGTAGATCTTGATGGCGGCCTTGAGGCCCGCCTCCAGGACGTTGAGGAGGGCGTTGAGCCCGGCCGCGAGGGCGTCGAGGAGGTCGTTGACGGCCTTCTTGAGGCCCTCGGCGAGCTTGTTGACCGTGTCGATGGCCTTGTCGCGCAGGTCGTTGATGGCCTTGCGGAACTTGTCGCGGAGTTCCGGGAAGGCGGCCAGCAGGACGTCACCGATGGCGATGAGCGCGTCGGCGACCGCGTTGATGGCCTTGACGGCGAAGTCGCGGACCGCGTCGATCGCCTTGTTCGCCCAGTCCTTGAAGGTGTCGATGACGCTGTTGATGGCCTTGCGGGCCGCGTCGAAGACCTTGGTGACCGCGTCCAGCAGGCCCTTGAAGAAGTCGCCGACGGCACTGATGAGGCCGCCGAGGAGGCTGTCGGAGTCCTTCTTCTTCTCTTCCTTCTTCTTCTCGGCGTCCTTCTCGGCCTGGTCGGCCTTGTCGCCGATGTCCTTGTTGTCACTGTTCTTGCGGTCCTCGACCTCCTTGTCCTTGCCGTCGCGCTCCTTGGTTATCTTGTCGTTGCCGTCCTTGTGCTCCTTGTCGGTGTCCTTGTCGGCATCGTCGATCTTCTTGTCCTGCTCGTCGCGCCAGTTCTGACGCTCCGTCCTGGCCTGGTCGGCGACCCGGCCGCGTTCGGCGGTCTGCTGGTCGGCGTTGTGGGAGACCTCGGCGTCGATCTCCTGCTGCTTCTGCTGCTTGGCCTTCTGCTCGCCCTGCTGCTGGTCCTTCTCCTTGCCGGCCACCTCGGTCCGCGCCTGGCCCGTGGCGCTCTTGATGTCCCCGCCGCGCTCCTGCTTGGCCACCGCCCCGGCACCCGGCTTCGGCGCACCACCGGGCGCCGCGCCACCACCGGCCCCAGCAGGAGTCCGGCCGCCCAGGGCCTTCCCCTGGAGTTCCTCCTTGGGCGCGTTCGGGAAGATCCTGTCCTCGCCCAGCGACTTGGACGCGTCCGCCCGGCCGGTGTCCTGGATCTTGCCCTGCTTCTCCTTGAGCTTCTCCGCCTGCTTGTCCGTACGCTGCGGATCGCTCTCCCCCTCCAGCTTGATTTTGGGGGCCGGCCCGACCGTCTTGTTGCGCAGCTCGGGGTCGGTCGTCGGAACCTGGTCGGCCGCCGCCGCCACGCTCTGGGCGTCCTCGGCCGTCATCTTGTCGTCCTTGGCGGGCGGCAGCGTCGGCGTCTGGATGTTGTCGGTCGGCTTGGCGCCCTCGGCCTTCTCGCTCCCCTTGGCCCGCTGCTTGTCGCCCTGGTCCTCGGGGCCCAGTCGTTCCAGCTGCCCGGTGACCGGAGTCTCGGCGGCCTCCTCCTGCGGAGGTCCCGACTGGGTCTGCGGAGCCCCCGAAGGCCGTTCACGCTTCGGCGGGTTCGCAGCCAGCCGCTGCTGCTCGTCGTTGACCTTCTTGTCCGCCGCGCCGTCCAGCCCCGGCAGCGCCTCCTGCGCCTGGTCCGGGGCCAGCTGACCGACCGTGTCCAGCGCCGACTGCGGATCCTGCGACGAGACGTCCGGCGGCGGCTCCTTCTTCTCCTCGGCGCCCTGCGCGCCCCCGCCGCCCCCGCCGCACGCGCCGCCCTCCTGCTTCTCGGCAGCCGGCTCCGGCGGCGCGCACCCCCCGCCGTCCTTCTCCAGCGAGGCGTCCGGCTGCGCCTTCGCCCCCTCCGGCGCCGGCGCGCCCATCTTCCCGGGATCGTCGGCCTGTTCGGCCGCCGGGCTCACCGCCGCCTGGGCGACCGACGGCGCCCCACCGGGTCCGGCGGCCGCCGACGGCAGGGCAGCCGGCTCGCTCCCGCCCACCGGCCCGCCGGGCGCCGCACCCGGCCCGGCCTCCTTCGGCACCGCGCTCTTCGCGGCCGGCGCCTCCCGCTCGGCCCGCACCGGCTCGGCACCCCGGCGCGCCGCGGGGGACGGATGCCGGTCCTCGCCCGGCGTACGGTCCGTGTGCGCACCGGCCGGCGGCGCCGACGCCGCGGCCGTACCGGACGACGCCGACGCATCCGCACCGGCCCCCGCAGCACCGTCCGTCGGAACCCCAGCCGGCTTCCCGGCCGCCGCCCCCTCCGGCTGCCCCGGCGCCTCCCGCTTCTCCTCCTGGGCGTCCTGCTCCTTCTTCTCCGCCTGCTCGTCCTGGGCTTCCTTGGCGTCGGGCGCCTCTTCGCCGCTGCCGCCCTCCGCATCCCGGTCCGCGTCCTTGTCGTCCGCGTCCTGCTTGGCGCGGCGGGCGCCGTCCTCGCCCTGGTCCTGGGCCTGCTCCGGATCCCGCTTCTCCTCGGCCTCCGGCTCCTGGGCCTGCCGCTCATCGGCCTCCGGATCCGGACCCACCTCCTGCTCGACCGGCTTCTCCGGCTGGAGATCCTTCTCGGTACGGTCCCCCGCCTCGGCCGCCGGACCGTGCTCCGGCTGCGGTGCCTCGCCCTCGACCGGCCCCAGTTCCGCACCCGGTGCCTTGGTCTCGGCCTCCGGCTCGTCCTCGTGCTCCTCGTCGTCGGCCGCGTTCTCCCGCTGCTGCTCGACCTGCTCGGCCCGCGTGGGCGGGGGCGCGGGGAACGACGGCAGCGCGGCATCGGGCTGCTCGGCGGTCGGCACCGACGACACGTCCAGATCGGCGGCCGGAAGGAAGTCCTCCGGCTTCAGCTCCGCCTCGCCCGCACCCGGACCACCCCTGGCCGCCGAACCGGCGTCCCCGCCCGCGCCGATGTCCCGCTCGGCACCCGCCTCCAGCCCGACGGGCTGCTCCTCCTCGCGCGGCGGGCCGTCCTCCTCGTCCTTCTCGTTCAGCCCGTGCTCGGACAGCGCACTGTCGCGCTGATCGGCCCGCTCGTCGACCTTCTCCGGGCGGACCGGCCCCGGCTGCTCCTTCTTCTTCTTTTCGAGCTCCTCCTGCTTCGACCCGTCCGCCGGCTTCTTCGCGTCGTCCAGGCGCTTGCGCTTGTCGGCACCCGGGCGCATCGCCTGCTGCGGATCGGCCTCCTCGCGCTCCCGCTGCGCCTTGCGCTCCTCCTTCGTACGCTCGGCGCCGTCCTGAGACCGGTCGGCCCGCGCCGCGTCGGCCTGATCGGCCTCCTGGCGCTCCTGCCCCTGCTTCTCCTCGGCCTGCTGCTCCTGGTGCCTGGTGTCCGCGTTCTCCTCGGCGCGTACGTCCTCCTGCGCCGTGCGCTCGCCGGCCTCCTGCTTCTCCGCCGCCGCGTCGCGCTGCGCCCTGCTCTGCTCGCGGTCCCCCTGCTCCGCCTGTCCCTTGGCGTCCCGCTTCTCCTCGCCGGCGTCCTCGGCGCGCTGCTGCTCCGTCTGCGCGGCGCCCTGCGCACGCTGCTCGCGGGCGTCCCGCTCCTCCCGTACGAGGTCGAGGGCGTCCCATACCGGCTCCGGCGCCGGCGACGGCTGGAAACCCACCGGCAGCGCCTCGGACTCCGCCACCAGGTCCAGCAGCCGGTCGAACTCCGAGCTGAGCAGCCGCACTTCCAGCCGGTCCAGCACCGACTCCTGCAACTCCGGCGCCATCCGCGCCAGTTCCAGTCGCACCCGACCCGACCGGTCCTCCGGATCCCCCCGCAGCGACCGCAGCACCCCGTTCGCCAGCCGATCCACCAACGTCGCCGGATCCACCAGCTCCATCCGCCGCCGGTCCGCGTCCACCGTCGCGTACCGCAGCCACCCCGGTGTCGCCTGCCCCGGCTCCACCTCCGCCGCCGTCCCGCCGTCCCGTACGGCGCCCAGCATCGCCGCCCGCACGGACTCCTGCGCCGCCGCCTCCGCCTCCCGCTCCGCGGACTCCTGCGGCAGGCTCACCGCGCCCAGGTCCCGGCCCGCCCGCAGCGCCCCCAGACCGTGCGGATTCTGCACCGTGTGCAGCAACTCGTGCGCCAGCAGCCGCTGTCCGTCCGCCGTCCCCGGCCGGTAGGCGCCCTCCCGGAAGAAAATGTCCCGGCCCACCGCGAAGGCGTCCGCGCCCATCAGCTCCGCCAGCTGCCCCGAATCCCGGTCGGTGTGCAGCCGCACCTGGCCGAAGTCGTGGCCGAGCTGCTCCTCCAGTTCCCGCCGCACGCTCAGATCCAGCGGCTGCCCGGCTCCGCTGACGATGTTCTTCGGCTCCGGAACCGCAGACCTGCCCCGCTCCCGCCGCTTCCGGCGCTTCTCGTCACGGGCCGCCCGGGCATCCTGTGCCGCCGACTGCGCCGTACTCACCGGACCTCACCCCGCCCCGCGAGCCCCGCGTGCACGGCCCGGGCCAGCGCCTGCCCGATCCGCACCGGAGACGTGGTCGCCGGCAGCGGCGGCAGCCCGGCCAGCCCGTCCACCGCGACACCCGCCCCGTCGGCTGCCAGCGGCACCCCGCCCTCCCGCACCAGACGTGCCAACTCCCGTTGGAACGCGGCCGATACGCGCTCCGCGTCCACACCGGAGGCGAAACCGTCCAGGACCAGCTCCCCGATGTCGATCCGGACGCCGCCGACGGCATCCGGCCCGCCCGTCCCCGCCGGACGCGCCACCGCCTCCCCGGCCCCTGCGCCGCTCCCGTATCCGGCCGCTGAGCCACCCCCGTATCCGGCCCCGTAACCAGCCCCGAAACCGGCCTCGTTCACACCCATCCGTGGACCTCCGACGGCGTCAGGGAGCGCTCCAACTTCAGGTACTCGGTACGTGCGGCGGCCAGCATGTGGCGCATCTGGAGCCGGTCGCCCTCCTCCGCGGCCAAGAACGCCCCCGACAGCGCGATATTGCGGATCGACCCGCCCGCGACCGTCAGCTGCGCCAGCAGACCCGGCTCGATCCCCTTCATCGGCGCCTGCGACGGCAGCACCCGGCGCCAGATCTCGGCCCGCTCCCGCTCGGTCGGGAAGGGGAAGTCGACGACGAAGCGGATACGGCGCATGAAGGCCGAATCCAGCGCCTTCTTCATGTTGGTGGTGAGAACCGCCAGCCCCCGGTACGCCTCCATCCGCATCAGCAGATAGCTGACCTCCAGGTTCGCGTAGCGGTCATGGCTGTCCTTCACCTCGCTGCGCTTCCCGAACAGCGCGTCCGCCTCGTCGAAGAGCAGCAGCGCCCCACCCCGCTCGGCCGCGTCGAAGACCCGGCTCAGGTTCTTCTCCGTCTCACCGATGTACTTGCTGACCACCTGGGACAGATCGATGATGAACAGATCCAGCCCCAGCTCCCGGGCCATGACCTCGGCGGCCAGCGTCTTCCCCGTTCCGGAACCCCCCGCGAACAGCGCCGTCACCCCGAGACCGCTGCGCAGCGCCTTCGCGAACCCCCAGTCCTGATACACCGTGCTGCGCTGCCGCACATGCGCGACGACCTCCTGCAGGATCCGCAACTGCCGCTCGGCCAGCACCAGATCGTTCCAGCCCGCGCGCGGCTCGATCCGGCGGCCCAGCTCGTCCAGCCCCATCCGCGCCTCGGTCAGCCCCGCCTGCCAGGCCAGCTCGGCGGGGTCCGACGTCTCCGCAGCCGGCAGATCGCGCCGCACCGACGCGGCCGCCGACCGCACGACATGCGGCGGCAGCTGGAACTGGGCCACCAGGCCCGCTAAATGACGCTCCGTCACATCAGGCAGGTCCGCGAACGCCGCCGACCACACCCCCAGCTGCTCCTCGTCGGACAACCGCGGCACGGTCACCCGCTCCCCGCGCGGCTGCCCCGTCTGCCGCGGATCCTGGCCGGACACCACCAGCGGCACCGCCGCACCCGCGATGAACGCATCCGCCGCGGCATGCTGCTCCCGATCCATCTCCCCGACCTCGACGAGCAGGGCAGCCGGCAGCAGGATCGCCTCACGCTGCCACAGCCGCGCCAGCCGATCGCGTTCCGCCGCATCGGTCGGTACGTCGTCGGCGGCCATGGAGTAGAGCCCCAGCCCTGAACGGCGCGCCGCCACCGCCGCGATATCGGCCCGGGAACGGAGATCGCCACCGACCAGCTCGACCCGCAGCGGCGCATCCGGACCCACCCCCGTCCACCCCGCCGCGACCCGGCCCGCGGCCACCTCGTACGAGGGCGGCAGCTCCTCGGGCGCGGCGGTGCGGCGCAGCAGCCCGTGCAACCTCGCGTCCAGATACGGCGAACCGACGAGAAAGTGCAGGATCCGCTCGTCCAGCCGCAGCCGGCTGGTGGTCAGCCGGGTCTCGTCCTCCAGGTCGACCAGCCGCCAGCGGCGCAGCGGGGCGACGGGCGTGAGCGCACTCCAGTGCGGCTCACCCAGCGCCGCCAGGGCGAGCGAGAACGTCGGATGCGCACGGGCCGGATCGCCACTGGCCGCGGCGCAGCGCGCACCGGTCGTCGGATCCAGCTCGGCCGCGGCCGTGAGCAGCACGACCTCCTGCTCGAACCGCGTGAGCCCGAAACAGGCGGTGAGCACATCGAGCGCGCGGGGGGAGGGGAGGGCGGGTGCGGGTGCGGAGAGGGAGGGTGCGGGGGAAGAGGGGGAAATGGGGGAGGGAGGTGTGGGGGAGGGGGTGTCGTGGGGGGTGTCCGGCTCCGTCGGCGTGGCCCTGCGGGCGCGGGCGGCATGGGCGTCCAGGCGCGCGAGTACGGCCCGCACGGCCGCGGCCAGCGCCGCGCCGTCCGCCTCGCCGCCGGCTCCGCCGTCCGCCGCCCCGAACGCCCCCGGACCGCTCGTACCGCTGCCTGTCATGTCCCTCTCCGCCCCCGTGCCGCGCACCGCGTCTCAGCTCCCCCCGCCGTCGGTACGGCCCGCGCCGCCCGTATCGCCCGCCTCGCCCGAACCGCCGCCCGCCGCCTTGCGCGGCCGGTTGCGGGTGCGTGCCGCCGGACGTCCCGCAGCACTTTCGGCGGCGCCTGCGGCTGTGTCTCCGCCCGACCTCGCGGTCGAACTTCTCCTGGTCGCTGGGGACTTGGCGGATCGCCCACCCGGCGCCTTCTTCACGGCCCGCGTCGCGGGGGCGGTCGCCCCGCCGGCGGAGGGAGCCTCGCCGCCGGCGGGGCCCTCGCCCCCGGCGCCGTCCGTGCGGGTATCCACGGCCGCCGTGCCCGACGTCCCCGCCAGCGGCACCGCCTTCGCCGCCTTGGCCGTCTTCGCCGTCCCCGGTGGGGCCTCCGTTCCCACCGGCGTGTCCGTCACCTCCGGTGCCACCGGCGGCAGCGGCACTTCCGGCGGCACCTCCGGCACCACCGTCACCTCCGGACGCCGCACCGGGCGCGCCGGGGCCGGCTTCTGATGGCCGTCCAGCAGCACCAGCGACGCCTGGTAGACCACCGAGAGGGCGTACGGCGTGTTGTTGAGCATCCCCCAGAGCTTGGAGGTCTCGTCCACATCCATCTGGGTCGGCGTGAAGCGCACCTTCTGGGGCGACTCGGCCAGGTCGCTCCCCGCCAGATAGGGCCGTTCGGTCGCCTCCACGATCAACTCCCGTGGCAGCACGGGGATTTCGTGCAGGGTCCGCACCACGCTCCCGATCAGCCGCTGTCCGACCAGCTCCTGCTCCTCCCCGTACGCGCTGATCAGGAAGTGGAGGTCGATCGCCGCGGCGGGCCGCTTCAGCAGTGTGCCGTCGGAGGCACGGGTGACCAGGTCGTTGTTGCGCATCGAGGAGTTGTGGGTGACCTGGTACAGGAACACGGTGATCGTCGGGTCCGTCGGCGGATCGGACGGCGGCTTGCGCGTCTCCACCGACACGGCCATGTCGATCTCGGGATGGAGGTTGTGCTCGATCAGCAGCGCGAGTGCCTGTGTGACCGTCGCGACCGCGAGTGCGTTGCTCATGACGTCCGTCCCCCCGAAACCGGCCCCGACCGCGCCACCCCGCGCATTCCCGTCTCGCGCATCCCCGCCCCGTTCACCGGCGGCCCGTTCACGGGTGTCCCACCCGCCGGTGCCCCGCTCGCCGGCGCCCCCATCGCCCGCACTCCCACCCGCAGTCGCACTCGCACGCGCACTCCCGCTCCCTCTCCCGCCCGTAACCCCGTCACGTCGGCCGCTCCCCGCGCGCCAGATAGTCCGCGAGCGTCAGTGACGGCGCGCGCCGCTCCGCGCGCGCCGGCCGGCCGCCCGCCGCGGGCCGTTCCGCACCGGCCGCACTGACCTCCAGCCGGCCGATCTGCACATGCACCACCCGCTCGGCGGGGCCGCGCTGCCCGCGCCGCCCGCCGGGCGCGGCCCGCGGCACGGGTGTACGGGCCGACGGCAGTACGTCCGCCCGCGGACGCAGCACGGCGACCGGCCCGTCGGACGCGTCCGCCGTTCCCGACGCGCCCGCCGGGGACGCCGCCGCCCGGCCCGCCGCGGTGCGCTCCGCGCCCGCCGCCCCGGTCCGCCCGCGTGCCCGGACGCTCTCGGCGGCAGCGGCCCGCAACCCGGGGTCCGGCGCGGCCGCCGGCCGCAGCAGCGGGCTCGCGTCCGGTCCGGTCGTCCGCCCGGCGTCCGCCGGGTCCGCCCGCGCCACCTCGCCGCGCAGCACGGTCTCCCGCTCGCTGATGGTGTGGATCTCCCGCTCGTACCGCGGCTGTTCGCCCGCGTACGGTGTGGCCGGCCCGGCCGCCGCCCGCGGATACAGCGGCTCGGTCCCGCCGTCCTCGCCGGCCCCGGCGCCGCGCAGCGCCTCCACCCGCTCGAACGGCCCCGGCAGCCGCGGCTGTACCAGCACCCGCCGGCCCCCGTCGGGACGGCCGGGTGCCCCGCCGTGCCCGCCCGGCCCCCCGAAGGGGTCGCCGGGGCCCGTCGGTACCGGCGCGTACCGCGCCAGCAGCCGGCCGAAGTAGTCGCCGGACTCACCGGACCTGCCCGACTCGCCGGGCATCTGCTCAGACATCCGCGCACAGCTCCAGGTAGTAGCGGCGGCGCAGCGGGCTCAGCGCCAGGATCTCGGGCTCGCTCCAGCCGTAGGCCGAGGCGAGCAGATGGACGTCGAGGAGCACGTCCCGCGCCCAGGCGTCCAACTCGGTCCACAGGTACGCGGCGATGTCCAGCTCCGCCGGGGTGGCCGCGCCGCACTCGGGGCAGGCGATGTTCAGCGTCAACTCCGCTCCGGGGTCGGCCTGTTCGGACGCCCTGGCGAAGCGATCGAGCACCGTTGCGGGCAGCTGCCCGATCTCGTCCGCCGACGCCTTCCGGCCGCCCCGCACGGCCGAGACCGCACAGCGCGCGGCCAGCCGCCGCCGGGCGTCGGCCTCGTCCGCCGCAACGGCCGACACGGCGGCGAGATCCGCGGCGCCGGGCAGCCGGAACGCCACCTCCCACTCGCCCTCCGCTACCCGCAGTCCGCCCTCGGGCAGCAGCGGGCGGGTGGCGCCCAACTCCCGTGCGTCCAGCTCGAACTCCATCGCCGCACCGCACTCCGCCCGGGCGCAGTCGATCTTCACCTGCATCCGGTCGCCGAACAGCGCCCGGCGCAGGGCGAAGAGATCGGCCGCCCGCTCCCCGAGCGGCACCGACAGCAGTGCGTCGGTGTCCGCCCCGGGCCGGGCCGCGCGGTGCAGCAGCAGGGCCCGGCCGGCGCTCTGCCGGTCCAGCCCGGCCTCCCAGGTGGCCAGCAGTTCCGCGGGCCCCGTGACCGCCATTCCTCACCTCGTCCCGCTGCCTGTGCCGTTGCCTCGTGCCTGCGCGAGGCCGTTGCCCCGTTCCTGTGGTCGCGTGGGCCGTCGCCCCGCACAGCCGAGTTGCCCGTCACACCGGACAGCCGAGTTGCCTGTCACAGCGGACAACCGAGCTGCCCGTCCGCCCCCGCACAGTCGAGTCGCCTGCCCCTCACGCCGGATGTGTGAAGGACGGTTCCTGGGGTTCGGGGACCTCGTAGTCGCGCTCCCAGCCCTCGCATTCGAGCTTGAGGCTCTGGATGGCGACGGCGTTGGCGTTGGCGTCCATCTCGCCCAGGACCTGGTACTCGCTCGGCCAGGAGCGGTAGATCTTGTGCGAGACGGCGACCTGGCCGGCTTCGTTGAGGACCTGGATGACGATGTCCTTGCGGAAGTCGGCGAGCGAGACCTCGGAGCCGAGGCCGGCGCCGACCTGCCAGACCTTGTTGGCCCAGCGGTCGAACTCCGGGTCGTGGGTCACCCCGCGCTCCAGGGTGATGCCCTCGAACTCGGAGCGGCCCGGGGACTTGCGCGGTGAGCTGGGGTCGCCGCCGTTGCGGTGCTTGACGACCTCGGTGGTGCGCTTCAGCGGGCTGATCTTGCTGACCCCCGCGACCGTACGGCCGTCCCACAGCACCAGGAACTTGAAGTTCTTGTACGGGTCGAAGCGATGGGCGTTGATCTGAAACTCAGCCATCGGAATCCTTCACGTCCTTTGCCTGCACTGTGCCTGCATGTCCTGTGCCTGCACGTCCTGTGCCTTCGCGTCCCTGGGCTAGAGGTCGAACTGCCCGGCCAGCTGCTGGATCTTGACGATCACGAACTCGGCCGGCCTGACGGGCGCGATGCCGACCACGACGTTCACGATCCCGTTCTCGATGTCCGCCTCCGTCGTCGTGTCCTTGTCGCACTTGACGAAGTACGCCTGCCGCGGCGTGCCGCCCTTGAAGGCGCCCTTCTCGAAGAGGGAGTGCAGATACGCCGAGGCGTTCAGCCGGATCTGCTGCCAGAGTTGCTCGTTGTTCGGCTCGAAGACGACCCACTGGAGGCCGCGCAGCAGGCTCTCCTCCACGTGGAGGGCCAGCCGGCGCACCGGTACGTACTTCCACTCGCTGTCCAGCGCGTCCGCGCCCGCCAGCGTGCGGGCGCCCCAGACCAGCGGGCCGACCACCGGGAAGGTACGCAGGCAGTTGATGCCGAGCGGGTTCAGCAGCCCGTTCTCGCGGTCCGTCAGCTTCACCGTCAGGGCGTGCACCCCCGCCAGCCGCGCCCCGGTGCCCGCCGGCGCCTTCCACACCCCGCGCTCGCCGTCCGTACGGGCGATGACGCCGGCGACGGCGCCGCACGGCGGGAAGGAGCGCAGCCGGCCGGTGAGCGGGTCGGTGAGCTGGAGGTGCGGGAAGTACAGCGCGGAGTGGTTGCCGCGGACCGGGTCGAAGGCGCCGATGCCGGCCCGGGCGGCGTCCACGCTGCCCCAGGCGGCGGGCGCGTCGGCGAGCAGGAACATCCGCCGCTCCGTGCACAGCCGCTCGGCCGCCGAGAGCACCGTGAGCATGTCGTCGACGGACTCGTACGAGGCCAGTTCGGGCAGGGCGAGCAGATTGACGTCGGGGACGTCGCGCAGCGCCTGGAGGCCGCTCTTGCGGGCCTCGCTGCCGATGATGTCGCGCGGTCCCGGCGGGTCGCCGTCCTCGCCGCCGCACAGTGCGAAGACCGGCGGGTTGACGGACGCCTCCAGGCCCAGGTCGTTGGCGCACTCGCCGAGGAAGCGGACCACGTCGTCGGGGTCGGTGGAGCCGGCGACGACCTGGATGCGGCGGCCGAAGGCGGTGACCTGGGTGCCCGCGAAGGCGTGCTTGCCCGGGGCGTCCGGCAGGGACCGCAGCTTGTGCTCCAGGAGCAGCGCCAGGTCGGTGACGTCGCACGGCGCCGGGCCGTCGCAGTCCGGGTCGTAGAGCGTGAACTCGCGCTCCACCTCGCCGATCTTCACCGTCAAGTCGACGTTCAGGTCGGGCAGTTCGCGATGGAACGCCTTGGAGACGGTGCCGGACGGGTCGGGGCGGCCCTCGCCGACCACGGCCACCCGGATCAGCGCGGAGCCGGCGTTGACCACCGTCTCGGCGTACCGGCCGTCGCCGGGATCCATGGACAGGCCGGAGAAGGACTCCCGGGCGGAGCCGTGCGCGTCGAGCACCTGGAGGTTGAAGGTGTCGTCCGGGCACGGGCAGTCGTGGTCGACGGCGACCCGCAGGCCGTCGCCCCAGATGCCCGGCTCCTTGGCGTGCACCTCCAGTACGGGGCACTGGCTGTGGCCCTCGGTGGACTCCAGGGTGACCTGGGCCTCCTTGCCGGTGCCGGCCCTGGCGACCCGGACGATCACCGCGACGGTGCCGCCGTTGCCGAAGAACTGGTGGACGGCGTACGCGACCGGGCTGCGCGAGGTCAGCCCGCCGAAGCGGCGCTCGAAGTCGGCGAAGCTGGTGATCTGTACCGGGTGGTTGAGCGGGCCGCGCCGGGTGTGGCCGACGAACGCGGTGACGGATGTCGTAACGGTGGTGATGCTGTGGATGCTGCTGGGAAGCTCTTCGACATAGACGCCGGGATAGGCCGTATGTGTCGGCATTCCCCCTCCAATCCCCTTAGGCACCGAGTGTGAGGACACCAAGAAATCGAGAACGCCGGGAGGGATGGTGGGAAGAAGGGGGAGGGAGGGCGGGTGTGGAAGAGCCCACGGCCGCGACCGGTCGGTTCCGCAGCGGTCGTGCATCCCCCAGCACCCATCAAGTTCCCCCGTCTGCTCCCGGTGCAGAACGATCTGCCGACCGACCTGCACGGGACCAAGCCCGAAGCGCGACTCCGGCTTGTGACTCCTGATGCTTAAGTGCGCAACGCAGTCTCCGCCGTGGGGAGTTGAGGGGTCAAGAGGGCGATCCGGACACCCTGTGCGGAGGTGTTGTGCGGCCCTTGCGCACCTTCTCTCCAAGCGGATTCCCGCGTACCCGGAACCGGAACCGCGTCGGACGGGGCGCCCGGGTGCCGCCGCCCCCGCGCGCGAACGGCGCACGGCATCGGAGTGCACGGCGGATGGCGACACGGCCGCCGCGCCGTGATCGGCAACCGGCGGAATATGTCCTGCAACCCGTCGGTGGCATCCGGAAATGCGACGGAGAGCTAACGTGGCTTAAAGATCTGTGACCGTAATCACCGCCGGAGTGTGATCTGCGATTTAGGGCCGCGCGTCCTGCGGCGATAACCTGCGAGACGGACATGCCGCGTATCCGGACACCGTGTATACGCCTCCCCTGTGACAGCGCCGTCACGTTGCCCTTCGCGGCACGCCCATCGCAGACAACGAACCGCGATCACTACGGCGATTCTGAGAAGACAAGGGACGGACGCGCGTGGACCTGTTCGAGTACCAGGCGAGGGACCTCTTCGCCAAGCACGGTGTACCGGTGCTGGCCGGTGAAGTCATCGACACGCCTGAGGGGGCCCGCGCGGCGACCGAGCGCCTTGGCGGCAAGTCGGTCGTCAAGGCGCAGGTGAAGGTCGGTGGCCGCGGCAAGGCCGGCGGCGTGAAGCTGGCCGCCACGGCGGACGAGGCCGTCGCCCGCGCGACGGACATCCTCGGCATGGACATCAAGGGCCACACGGTCCACAAGGTGATGATCGCGGAGACGGCTCCGGAGATCGCCGACGAGTACTACGTCTCGTACCTCCTCGACCGCACCAACCGCACCTTCCTGGCCATGGCCTCGGTCGAGGGCGGCGTGGAGATCGAGGAAGTCGCGGCGAAGACGCCCGAGAAGCTCGCGAAGGTCCCGGTCGACGCCAACGAGGGCGTCTCGATCGAGAAGGCCCGCGAGATCGTGGCGCAGGCGCAGTTCCCGGCCGACGTCGCCGAGCAGGTCGCCGAGATCATGGTGACCCTGTGGGAGACCTTCATCAAGGAGGACGCCCTCCTCGTCGAGGTCAACCCGCTGGCCAAGGTCGCCGACGGCCGCGTCATCGCGCTCGACGGCAAGGTCTCCCTCGACGAGAACGCCGAGTTCCGCCAGGCGGAGCACGCGGCCCTGGAGGACAAGGCCGCGGCCAACCCGCTGGAGGCCGCCGCCAAGGCCAAGGGCCTGAACTACGTCAAGCTCGACGGCCAGGTCGGCATCATCGGCAACGGCGCGGGTCTCGTCATGAGCACCCTGGACGTCGTCGCCTACGCCGGCGAGAACCACAGCGGCGTCAAGCCCGCCAACTTCCTCGACATCGGCGGCGGCGCCTCCGCCGAGGTCATGGCGAACGGCCTGGAGATCATCCTCGGCGACCCGGACGTGAAGTCCGTGTTCGTCAATGTCTTCGGCGGTATCACCGCGTGCGACGAGGTCGCCAACGGCATCGTGCAGGCCCTGGAGCTCCTGAAGTCCAAGGGCGAGAACGTCACCAAGCCGCTGGTCGTCCGCCTCGACGGCAACAACGCGGAGCTGGGTCGCAAGATCCTCTCGGACGCCAACCACCCGCTGGTGCAGCGTGTGGACACGATGGACGGTGCGGCCGACAAGGCCGCCGAGCTGGCCGCGGCCAAGTAAGGGACGAGGACTCCAACAACCATGGCTATCTTCCTCACCAAGGACAGCAAGGTCATCGTCCAGGGGATGACCGGTGCCACCGGCATGAAGCACACCAAGCTGATGCTCGGTGACGGCACCAACATCGTCGGCGGCGTCAACCCGCGCAAGGCAGGCACCGAGGTCGACTTCGACGGCAACGCCGTCCCGGTCTTCGGCTCCGTCAAGGAGGCGATGGAGAAGACGGGCGCCAACGTCTCCGTCCTCTTCGTCCCGCCGGCCTTCGCCAAGGCCGCCGTCGTCGAGGCGATCGACGCCGAGATCCCGCTGGCCGTCGTCATCACCGAGGGCATCGCGGTGCACGACTCCGCCGCCTTCTGGGCGTACGCGAAGGCCAAGGGCAACAAGACCCGCATCATCGGCCCGAACTGCCCCGGCCTGATCACCCCCGGCCAGTCCAACGCCGGCATCATCCCGGGCGACATCACCAAGCCCGGCCGCATCGGTCTGGTGTCGAAGTCCGGCACGCTGACCTACCAGATGATGTACGAGCTGCGTGACATCGGCTTCTCCTCGGCCGTCGGCATCGGTGGCGACCCGGTCATCGGCACCACCCACATCGACGCCCTGGAGGCGTTCGAGGCCGACCCCGACACCGACCTGATCGTGATGATCGGCGAGATCGGCGGCGACGCCGAGGAGCGCGCGGCCGACTTCATCAAGGCCAACGTCACCAAGCCGGTCGTCGGCTACGTCGCGGGCTTCACCGCGCCCGAGGGCAAGACGATGGGCCACGCCGGCGCCATCGTGTCCGGCTCGTCCGGCACCGCCCAGGCGAAGAAGGAGGCCCTGGAGGCCGCGGGCGTGAAGGTCGGCAAGACCCCGTCCGAGACCGCGCTGCTGGCCCGCGAGATCCTCGGCGGCTGACGGCTCCCGAGGCGGCACCGCCGATATGACGGCCGTGGGCCCGTGCCCCCAGGGGTGCGGGCCCAC
>NZ_JBNHIN010000007.1:152671-154464 GCF_050054615.1 Streptomyces sp. YGL11-2 | reverse complement strand
CCCAGGGGTGCGGGCCCACGGCCGTTGCGCCTGCGGGCGGTGGTTCAGCGCAGGACGTCCGGGGTGAGGCGGGCGCCGGGGTGCCGCGCGCGGTGCGCGGCCCGACGGTCCGGTGCCGCCCGGTGCTCCGGCCGGGCCAGCCGGACCTCCCGGGTCGGCGAGGCCGCCACGGAGCGCTCCGGCGGCGGGGCGTGGCCGCCCGGCGAGGTGATCGCCACCGACACCGCGGTCAGTGCCAGCAGCCCGGTCACCCCGAAGCCCGCGCGGGTGGTCCGCCGGGTGCGTCGCTCGCTGCTCTCCCGTACGGTCCGCGCGGGCGGTGGCGCCACCGGCCGGGACGCGGTCAGCGCGGCCAGCCGGTTGTGCAGCACCGCGCCCTGGCGCCCCGGCGGCAGCTCCCTGAGCCCCAGCTCCGGCAGCCGCTCGGCGAGGTACTCGCGGGCGTGGGTCAGCCGTCCGGTCGCCGCCGGGATGCTGGCCTCCACCTCCGCCGCGGTCTCGTCCAGCCCGAGCCCGACCCCGTCGTGCAGCAGTAAGGTGCGGCGGTACGGGGCGGGCAGCGCCAGCACCGTCTCCAGCAGCGCCCGGTCCGCGGGCGGGAGGGGCGGCGGTGCGGGCGTCTCTGGCCGGGGGCGCTCGGCGGCCCGGGGCCGCAGCCGCCGCCAGGGGGCGAGCGCGTGGTCGTGGGCGGCGGCCCGCACCCAGCCCACCGGATCCGCGTCGACCGCTACTTCCGGCCACCGCTGCCAGGCCGTCTGGAAGGCCCGCTCGACGGCCCGGCGGGCGAGCCGGGCCCGGCCGGTGAGCAGGTACGCCTGCTGGGTCAGGGGCCCGGCGTGGCCGTCGTAGAGCGCGTCGAAGGCTTCTGACGGTCCATCAGGCTTGGTTTCCTCGCCAGTTTCTGACGTGGTGTCGGGGACGGGGGCGAGGTGCCGCCGGTCGCGCTGTGTCATAGGAGCAGTGTGAAAACGGGCGCCGGCGGATCCCGCGCGACACGTCGGGCAAATGCCCAGTACATGGATGAAACGGGTGTTGTTGGCAGCATGACGGTGTGAGTCAGCCGATCGATCGCGGTCCCGCGTTGTCCTCGCACGGCCGCACCGCCGCGCAGCGATCCTCCGCGATCGGCGCCGCGTTCGTCGGCGGGGTGACCGCCGCCGGCCTCGGCCTCGGAGCCTTCGCGGTCGCCGTCCTGCTCCTCTGGGTCGCCTCCCCGTACCCCGACAGCGGCCCGTCCCGGTCGCTGCACCTCGCCGCCGACCTGTGGTTCATGGCACACGGCGGCGGCCTCCTCCGCGACGAAGCACCGATCGGGGTGCCGCCACTGCTGCTCGCGGTGCTCCCGGTCTGGCTGCTCCACCGGTCCGCCCGGCACACCCTGGCCACCGCGTCCGACGACGATGCCGACCCGGCGCCCGGCCCCGACCCCGCGGTCCCGCCGCGCACCCTGCTCGGCGCGCTGCTCGCCGGATACCTGCTGGTCGCGGCCGGTGCGCTGCTCTACACCTCGACCGGCCGGCTGTCCGCCGACCCGATCGGCGCGCTGCTCTACGTCCCGGGCACCGCGGTCGCGACCTTCGCCGGCACTGCCTGGCACACCCTCGGCCGGGGCGCCGCCGCCCTGCTGCCACCCCGCATCCGGCACGCCCTGGCCCCGCCGTCCGGCGCCGGCGCCCCCTCCTCCGGCTCCCGGCTCGCCTCCGCCGCCCGGACCGCCGCCACCGCCCTGCGGACCACCGTGCTCCCCGCCCTCGTCCCCGCTCCCCGGACCGCCCTGGCCGCCTGCCGGGCGG
>NZ_JBNHIN010000007.1:148164-152560 GCF_050054615.1 Streptomyces sp. YGL11-2 | reverse complement strand
TGCCGGGCGCCCGCGGCCGCCACCGTCGCGCTGCTCGCCGCCGGAGTCCTGCTCACCCTCCTCGGGCTCGCCGTGCACCCTCATCGGCTCTGCCGGGACCTGCTCCAGCTCGCGCCGGACTGGGCCGGGCGCTGCACGGTGCTGCTGCTCTGCCTCACGCTCCTGCCCAACGCGGCCGTCTGGGGCGCCGCGTACGGGCTGGGGCCCGGCTTCACGCTCGGCGCGGGCAGCGCGGTCGGGCCGCTGGGCACCTCCGCGCACCCCTCGCTGCCACCCTTCCCGCTCCTCAGCGGTATGCCGGACCCGGGCCCGGGAACCCCGTTGACCTGGGCGGCGGCGGTGGCGCCGGTGGCCGCCGGCGCGGTGCTCGCCCGGTACGCGGCTCCCGACGGGCACCGGGCGTGCTGGGCGACCGTGAAGGTGGCGGCCCTGTCGGCGGCGCTCTGCGGCGCGGTGCTCGCGGTGCTGGCCGGACTCTCCGGCGGTGCGATGGGCAACGGCGCGCTGGCCGCCTTCGGCCCGAGCTGGTGGCTCACGGGCCTGGCGGCGGCGGGCTGGACGGCGCTCCTCGGTGTCCCGGGCGCGCTGGTGCTGCGCGCCTGGCACCGGCACACCGACCGCCGCGCGGCGGCCGGCCGGCTCAGCATCCGCCGCTTCGTACCCCGCCCTGCCATGCCCCGCCTCCCCCTCCGCCGCCGCCGGACCCCGGCGACCGACGCCGTAACGGCCTCCGACGCCGTACCGGTCTCCGACGGTCTACCGGTCTCCGGCGACGTATCGCTCACGGACGGTGCAGCGGTCTCCGACGCCGTACCGGTCTTCGACGGTGTACCGGCCTCCGATGCCGTACCGCTCTCGGACGGCGTGCCGGTCGCCGACGACGTACCGCTCTCCGACGGTGTACCGGTCTCCGACGGAGGGCGGGAGCGCTGACCGCGGACGCCCCGTCCGGGCCTGTGCCTACTGCTGCTGTTGGGCGAGCAGCGGTCGGAGCTGCGGCGGGAGGAGGTTCTCGCAGGACTTGCTGGCCGACTGGGTCAGCGCGTCGTTCACGCAGGAGAAGTAGTCGCGGTAGACGATCTGGACGGTGAAGGTCGCGGCCACCATCATCAGCGCCAGCGAGGCGGTCACCAGGCCGGCGATCGCCGCGGTGGTCTGCGGCCGGGTGGAGCCCGGCGCGGGGGGCGGGCCGGCGGGGGAGGGGCGGCCCTCTATGGCGGCGGTGGCCGCCGCGGCCCGCGCCTTCGCCGGGTCGGGCTTGCCGCGCAGCGAGCTGATGCCCCAGTACAGGGACAGCGAGGCCAGCAGCAGCGCGACCTCGGGCAGGCTGAACAGCACGAAGAAGAACGCCCACATGCCGGCGAGGAGGGCGTAGCGCGCCCGGCGCTGGACCGGGTCGGTGGGGTCCCAGCGCAGGCCGCCCGGGGTGCCGGGCCCGCCCTGGCCGCCGCCCTGCGGGCCGCCGCGGCCCGGCCGGCTGCCGAACTCGCCGCTCTGCCGGCCCGGTTGGCGGCTGCTCCACTGGCTGCCCCAGGCCGGGGGCCCGTCCTGCTGCTCCTGGTCGCCGCCGCCGTTGCCGTTGCCGTCGGCCTGCCCGCGCCCGGCCGGGGTGCGGGGGCGCCACTCCTGGTCGGGGGCGCCGGCGGGCGGCGGAGCGAAGGGGTTGTCCCGGTCGGGGGCGGGGGATCCCTTGGGTGCGGGGGTGCCGGCGGCGCCGGGCGTACCGGCGGACGGCGAGTCCGGGGAGGACGACGACTTGCGCTCACGCGGCAGCAGGACCGCTCCACGGGCGGTGGCGGGCTGGGGTCCCCTCCCAGCGGTGGCCGGGGTAGGGAGGAGGAGAGCCGCGCGGCGGCGTCGGTCCGGCATCTGGAGTGCGTCTTCCCCTTGTCTCGGGCGTCCGTCCGGCGGGTCGGCCGGGGGGACGGTCACCATGAACTGCGTGCGTTCTCCCGCCCGACGCTACCTCCCGTGCCCGCCCCCGTCCCGCGGGGGCCGCTCGGTGTGCCGGTATCGTTGCTGACGGTCGGCTCGTTCGTAGGGTTCCCCGTATTCACGCAACCCCTCGCTTTGTGCGACCGTACAACTCCCACATCGCACCTCAAGACCCGCCCTTACGACCGCGAGAAAGACCCCCATCGTGGCCCCCTCCTCTCTTCCCGATCGTCCCGCCCCGGCCCGGATCGTGGTCCTCGTCTCCGGTTCGGGCACCAACCTCCAGGCGCTGCTCGACGCCGTCGCCGCACAGGGCGCGGCCGAGTACGGCGCCGAGATCGTGGCCGTGGGCGCCGACCGGACCGGTATCGCCGGTCTGGAGCGCGCCGAGCGGGCCGGGCTGCCGACGTTCGTGTGCCGAGTCAAGGACTACGCGGACCGGGCGGCGTGGGACGCGGCGCTCGCCGAGGCGACCGCCGCGCACGCCCCCGACCTGGTGGTCTCGGCGGGCTTCATGAAGATCCTCGGCAAGGAGTTCCTGGCCCGGTTCGGCGGCCGGACGGTCAACACCCACCCGGCGCTGCTGCCCAGCTTTCCCGGTGCCCACGGCGTGCGCGACGCGCTCGCGTACGGCGCGAAGGTCACCGGCTGCACCGTCCACTTCGTCGACGACGGCGTCGACACCGGCCCGATCATCGCGCAGGGCGTGGTCGAGGTCCGGGACGAGGACGATGAATCCGCGCTGCATGAGCGCATCAAGGAAGTCGAGCGATCGCTGCTCGTCGATGTCGTGGGGCGTCTGGCCCGTCACGGCTACCGCATAGAGGGACGAAAGGTACGTATCTCGTGACCGCCACCGAAGGTACGCAGCGGCCCATCCGCCGCGCTCTGGTCAGCGTCTACGACAAGTCCGGGCTGGAGGAGCTGGCCCAGGGGCTGCACGCGGCGGGCGTCCAGCTCGTCTCCACCGGGTCGACGGCCGCGAAGATCGCCGCCACCGGGGTGCCGGTCACCAGGGTCGAGGAGCTCACCGGCTTCCCGGAGTGCCTCGACGGCCGGGTCAAGACCCTGCACCCCAAGGTCCACGCCGGCATCCTCGCCGACCTGCGCCTTGAGGACCACCGGCGGCAGCTGGCCGACCTCGGCGTCGAGCCGTTCGACCTGGTGGTCGTCAACCTCTACCCGTTCCGCGAGACCGTCGCCTCCGGTGCCACCCCCGACGAGTGCGTCGAGCAGATCGACATCGGCGGCCCCTCGATGGTCCGCGCCGCCGCCAAGAACCACCCCTCGGTCGCCGTGGTCACCAGCCCCGAGCGGTACGCCGACGTCCTCGCGGCCGTGCAGGGCGGCGGCTTCGACCTGGCCGCCCGCAAGCGGCTGGCCGCCGAGGCGTTCCAGCACACCGCCGCCTACGACGTCGCCGTCGCCTCCTGGATGACCAACGTCTACGCGCCCGAGGCGGACGCCGCGCTGCCCGAGTTCCTCGGCGGGACCTGGGAGCGCCGCAGCACCCTGCGCTACGGCGAGAACCCGCACCAGGGTGCCGCGCTCTACGTGAACGGCCAGCCGGGCGGCATCGCCAACGCCGAGCAGCTGCACGGCAAGGAGATGTCCTTCAACAACTACGTGGACACCGAGGCCGCCCGCCGCGCCGCCTACGACCACGACGAGCCCTGCGTCGCGATCATCAAGCACGCCAACCCCTGCGGCATCGCGATCGGTTCGGACGTCGCCGAGGCGCACCGCAAGGCGCACGCCTGCGACCCGGTGTCGGCGTACGGCGGCGTGATCGCGGTGAACCGGCCGGTGACCGTCGCCCTCGCCGAGCAGGTCGCGGAGATCTTCACCGAGGTCATCGCGGCCCCGTCGTACGAGGACGGTGCGGTCGAGATCCTCGCCCGCAAGAAGAACATCCGCGTCCTGAAGGTCGCGGGCCGCCCGCACCAGCCCGGCGACCTGAAGTTCCTGTCGGGCGGCGCGGTGCTCCAGCACACCGACGTCTTCCAGGCCGAGGGCGACGACCCGGCCACCTGGACCCTCGCCACCGGAGAGGCCCTGGCGGCGGAGGAGTTGGCGGAGCTGGCGTTCGCCTGGAAGGCGTGCCGCGCGGTGAAGTCCAACGCCATCCTGCTGGCGAAGGACGGCGCGTCGGTGGGCGTCGGCATGGGGCAGGTCAACCGCGTCGACTCCTGCAAGCTCGCCGTCGAGCGCGCGGGCGAGGAGCGGGCGCGCGGCGCGTACGCGGCGTCGGACGCGTTCTTCCCGTTCCCCGACGGCCCGGAGATCCTGATCGCAGCCGGGGTCAAGGCCATTGTCCAGCCGGGCGGTTCGATCCGCGACGAGCTGGTCGTCGAGGCCGCGAAGAAGGCCGGCGTGACGATGTACCTCACCGGGACCCGGCACTTCTTCCACTGAGCCGGACCGGTACGCACGGAGTGCCGCACCCCTGCCCGGGGTGCGG